>NZ_CP084267.1:300000-600000 GCF_022879595.1 Caballeronia sp. Lep1P3
TCCCGAATCGTTCCTCCTCATGACCGTATGGTTCTGGCCCGGCACGCTGGGCCTGTTCGCGGCGTGCGCCGCGCTTTATCTCGCGTGGTGCGCGGCCGCGTGGCGCTGCTCGGGCAACGTCGACCGCCGCGTCTGGACGTATGTGGCGCGCGTGCTCATCGGCGTGGGACTCGGCTCGTTCCTGACCGAGTGCGCGCTGATTCTCGCCGCGCCGCTGATTTCCGGCTGACGCACGCTCCCCGAGACGACGACACGGACACCCGCGCATGCTCAACGAATTCGCCAAGACCGTTCTCGTCATCGTCGCCGGGCTTTTTCCGATCCTGAATCCGCCCGCGGTTGCGCTCGTCGTGCTGAGCGTGCTGCCGCATATCAGCGATGCCGAACGCCGCGAGCTCGCCCGGCGCATCTCCGTCAACAGCTTCGTGATTCTTCTGGCTTCGCTGTCGGTCGGCGCTTATGTGCTCGAGTTCTTCGGCATTTCGATTGCCGTGCTGCGCGTCGCGGGCGGCATCGTGGTTGCGATGGCGGGCTGGGGGCTGCTTCAGGCGCCCGACGACGATTCCGCCGAACCCGCGCCGAAGCCGCGCAGCGGCGCATCGTTGCGAGCGAAGGCGTTCTACCCGCTGACGCTGCCGATCACCGTCGGTCCCGGCGCGATCGCCGTCGCCATCGCGCTCGGAACCGGCTCGCCGCGGCACGGCGCGCAGCCGGTGCATCTCGCCGGCGTGGGCGTCGGTCTCCTGCTGGTGTGCGCGAGCATCTACGTGTGCGTGCGCTTCGCCGGGCATCTGGAGCGGCTGCTCGGCACGGTCGGCACGCAGGTCGCCATCCGGCTCTTCGCGTTCGTCATTTTCTGCATCGGCGTGCAGATTCTCTGGCTCGGGCTTTCCGAGCTGATCGCCTCCGTCCATCTCAGCATCAAGTAACCGCGTTTCCTTCGTAGAAACCCCAAGCGACGCTCGTCGATGATAACGCTACCATCGCCGTCATCGACATGGTAACGCTACCATCAAGGAGGCATCGCTTGACCTACGACCCCACGAAACGCAAGACGCCGGAAGAGTTGCGCAGCCATCGCTGGTATGGCGTGAACGATCTGCGCTCATTCGGCCATCGCTCGCGCACGGCGCAGATGGGCTATCACTCGTCCGATTACATGGGCAAGCCGGTCATTGCCGTGGTGAATACGTGGAGCGAGATCAACTCGTGCCACACGCACTTCAAGCAGCGCGTGGAGGAAGTGAAGCGCGGCATCTGGCAGGCGGGCGGTTTTCCTGTCGAAATGCCGGTGATGACGCTCGCCGAGCCGTTCCAGAAGCCCACGACGATGCTCTACCGCAACTTTCTCGCGATGGAAGTCGAGGAACTGCTGCGCTCCTATCCGTTCGATGGCTGCGTGCTGATGGGCGGCTGCGACAAGACCACGCCCGGCTTGCTGATGGGCGCGATCAGCATGGATCTGCCCGCCATCTATCTGCCCGCCGGCCCGATGCTGCGCGGCGACTGGAACGGCCGCACGCTCGGCAGCGGGTCGGACACCTGGAAGTACTGGGCCGACCTTCGCGCGGGCAAGATCACCGAGGACGAGTGGAAGGGCGTCGAAAGCGGCATCGCGCGCTCGCCCGGCCATTGCATGACGATGGGCACCGCGTCCACGATGACGAGCGCAACCGAAGCGCTCGGCCTCACGCTGCCCGGCTTCGCGTCGATTCCGGCGGTGGATTCGCGTCACGCGCAGTACGCGTCGCTGACGGGCCAGCGCATCGTCGACATGGTGTGGACCGACTTGAAGCCGTCCGACATTCTCACGGCGAAGTCCTTCGATAACGCGGTCACCACCGTGCTCGCGATGTCCGGCTCGACCAACGCGATCGTGCATCTGGTCGCGGTCGCGCGCCGGGCGGGCGTGCCGCTCACGACCGCGCGCTTCGACGAACTGTCGCGCGTGACGCCGGTCATCGGCAATCTGCGTCCGGCGGGCAAGTACCTGATGGAAGACTTTTTCTACGCGGGCGGCCTGCGCGCGCTGCTCGCCGAACTCGGCGACCTGATCGACGGCTCGCAGCTCACCATCAACGGCGCGACGCTCGGCGAGAACATCGCGGGCGCGGAAATCTTCAACGACGACGTGATTCGCCGGCGCAGCAATCCGCTCGTGCCCAACGACGGCCTCGCCGTGCTGACGGGCAACCTCGCGCCCGATGGCGCCGTCATCAAGCCCGCGGCGATGGAAGCGCATCTGCTGAAGCATCGCGGGCCGGCGGTCGTGTTCAAGGATTACGGCGACATGGCCGCGCGCATCGACGACGAAGCGCTCGACATCACCGCCGATTCCGTGATCGTGCTCCAGCACGCCGGTCCGGTCGGCGCGCCGGGCATGCCGGAGTGGGGCCAGTTGCCGATCCCGCAGAAGCTGCTCAAGGAAGGCGTGCGCGACATGGTCCGCATCTCCGATGCGCGCATGAGCGGCACGAGCTACGGCGCGTGCGTGCTGCACGTCGCGCCGGAATCGTTCGTCGGCGGGCCGCTCGCGCTCGTGAAAGACGGCGATATGGTCGAACTCGACGTGCCCGCGCGGCGCCTGCATCTCGAAGTCAGCGACGAGGAACTCGCCGCGCGCAAGGCTGCGTGGACGCCGCCGAAGCGCCCGTTCGAACGCGGCTTCGGCGTGATGCATCAACTGCACGTCACGCAGGCGAACAAGGGCTGCGACTTCGATTTCCTCGAAGAGAAGACCGCTCAACACGGCGGCGAGCCGGAAATCCACTGAACAAGACGACATCATCATGACGACACAAGACATCGCCATCTCCGACGAAACGCTTGAACTGCTGCGCCACGTCAGCACCGCCACGCTCACGACGCAGCTTTTCAAGCGCGGCCTGCGCAACGTGTTCCTGCAAGGCATCGCGCCGCTCGTGAAGCCCGCGAAGGGCGCGCCGAATCTCGTCGGCCCGGCTTTTACGCTGCGCAACATTCCGGCGCGCGAGGACATCGATCACGTCGGCGTGTTTCAGGACCCCGATCATCCGCAGCGCAAGGCCGTCGAGAGCGCGCCGCCGGGCAGCGTGCTCGTGCAGGATTGCCGCGGCGACCGCACGGTGGCATCGACCGGCTCGATCCTCACGACGCGCCTGAAAGTGCGCGGCGTCGCGGGCATGGTGTCGGACGGCTGCGTGCGCGACAGCGGCACCATCGGCGAAATCGGGTTGCCGCTCTTTTGCGCGGGCGCGAGCGCGCCGCTCAATCTGGCGAAGCATCACGCGGTGGACATGAACGTGCCGATCGCGTGCGGCGGCGTGGCGGTGTATCCGGGCGATATCGTCGTCGGCGACGCGGATGGCGTCGTGATCGTGCCGCGTCATATGGCGGAGCAGGTCGCGAAGGACGCGACCGAGCAGGAACGGATGGAAGAGTTCCTGACGGCGCGTGTGGAAGCCGGCGCGATGCTGCGCGGCACGTATCCGCCGAACGAGGAGACGCTTGCCGCTTACGCCGAATGGCGCAAGGCGCGCGGGTGAAACGTCGGAAACCCGCTCGCGCGATGCGGGCGGACGTTGATGAGGCCGCGGCGAGCGCGTGAGACGCAAAGGGCGGCCAACAGGAGACACAGTGAATTCCCCTCGAACGCTTTCCCCGAACGCGACGCCCGCCATCGACGAGCCGCGCCTCATCAACCGTCTCGCGTGGCGTCTGATGCCGCTCGTCGGCCTCTTGTATCTCGTCGCGTATATCGACCGCTCGAACATCGGCTTCGCCAAGCTGCAGATGCTCGGCAGTCTCGGCATTTCGGAAGTCGCTTACGGGCTCGGCGCGTCGCTCTTTTTTATCGGCTATCTGATTTTCGAGATTCCGAGCAACGTGCTGCTGCACAAGTACGGCGCGCCGCGCTGGATCGCGCGGATCATGCTGACGTGGGGCATCGTCACGATCCTGCTCGCGTTCACCAAGAGCGCGACGATGTTCTACATCCTGCGCTTTCTGCTCGGCGCGTCCGAGGCGGGGCTTTATCCGGGCGTCATCTATTACCTGACGCTGTGGTTTCCGCAACGGCATCGCGTGCGCATGCTCGGGTATTTCACGCTCGGCAGCAGCATCGGCAACATGGTCGGCGCGCCGATCTGCGGCTATCTGCTCGACAAGGACTGGTTCCATCTGCAAGGCTGGCAGCTCGTATTCATCGTGACCGGCGTGCCTTCGGTGCTGCTCACGGCGGTCGTGCTGCTGTGGCTGCCGGCATCGCCGAAAAAAGCGGCGTTCCTCTCCGACCAGGAAAAAATCTGGCTCGACGCCACGCTCGACGCCGAGCGTCAGCAGGCGAGAAAGGCCGAAACGAGTCACGCGGGCATTCTGCGCGTGCTGGCCGAGCCGCGCGTGATCGGCATGGCGCTCTATTACATGATGCTGTCGATGTCCGTCTACGGCGTGAGCTACTGGCTGCCGACGCTTGTCAAGGGCTTCGGCGTGTCGAACACGACCAACGGCCTGCTCAACATCGTGCCGTGGCTCGCGGCAACCGTCGTGCTCGCGTGGCTGCCTGCGAAGTTGCGCGCGTCGAACGGATCGGACAGGCGCACGAGCGTCGCGATGCTGACCGCCGCGCTGCTCGGCGTCGTGTTCTTCCTCGCGAGCGTCTTTTTGCCGACCAACACGATGCGCTTTGTCGCGCTCTGTTGCGGCGCGCCCTGCATGTATCTGCTGCTGCCGTGCTTCTGGACGATCCCGCCGAAGTTCCTGACCGGCGCGCGCGCGGCGGCGGGCATCGCCGCGATCAATTCGCTCGGCAACGTGGGCGGATTCATCGCGCAGAATCTCGTGCCGTGGGTGCGGCAGACGAGCGGCAGCGTAAAGGCGCCGATGCTGATTCCGGCCGCGTGCCTCCTGATCTTCGCCATCGTGACGATGCTGCTGATGCGCCGCGCGAAGGCGCGCGGCGACGCACCCGCCGATGCGCCCGCGAAGGCCTAGAATGGCGCGTTTTTTCCGGACCGCCCTTCGAGCGACAGCCAACGCATGACCAAGCCCGCTGAACACGCCGCCATCGACGCACCGGACGCACCGCCGTCCGCCGCAAGGCGCACGCGCGGCGCGCCGAAGGGCGTGCGCATCACGGACGTGGCGGCGTCGGCGGGCGTGTCGCCGATCACGGTGTCGCGCGTCTTCAATGCGCCCGATACCGTCGCGCCGGAAACGCTCGCGCGCGTGCGGCAGGCCGTCAGCGAACTCGGCTACGTGCCGAACCGGCTGGCGGGCGGATTGTCGTCGGCGAAATCGCGGCTGATCGCGGCCATCGTGCCGACTGTCGCGCATTCGCTCTTCTCCGAAACGGTGCAGGTTTTCAGCGATACGATGTCGCGCGCCGGCTACCAGGTCCTGCTCGGTCTTTCCGGCTACAGCGACGAAAACGAGGACCAGCTTCTCGACGCCGTGCTGAGCCGCCGTCCGGAAGGCGTGCTGCTCACGGGCGTCGCGCATGCGCCGACGCTGCGCGAACGGCTGCGCAAGATCGGCATTCCGATTGTCGAAACGTGGGACATGACCGACGATCCCATCGACATGCTGGTCGGCTTCTCGCACTACAGGATCGGCGTGGCGGTGGCCGAGCGCTTCATCGCGCGCGGCGCGCGGCGTCCGGCGCTCGTCTCCGCGAACGACGAGCGCGCGCTCGCGCGGCGGCGCGGCTTCGTCGATACCCTCGCGCAGCACGGCATGCGCGACGTCGCCGATGTGCTGATGCCGCCGCCCACGTCCGTCGCGCTCGGCAAGGACGCGCTGCGGCGCATCGTCGGTAAGAAGCCGCGAGCCGATGCCGTCTTTTGCAGCTCCGATCTGCTCGCGCTCGGCGTGGTCTCCGAGGCGCGTCGGCTCGGCATCGAGATCGGGCGCGAACTCGCGGTCTGCGGCTTCGGCGACCTCGAATTCGCCGCCGACACGACGCCCGCGCTCACCACGGTTCGCGTCGACGGCAAGCGCATCGGCGCGACGGCGGCGCGCTGTCTGATCGAGCGGCTTTCCGGCGCGGCGTCGGTGCCGCCGGTGGATGTCGGCTTCGAGATCGTCGGGCGCGAGACGCTCTAGAGCGCGCCGCCCTGCGCGAACGCCTTCAGCAAGTGATGCGCGATGGCGAACGGCTTCGGCGCCGAAAGCCCCTGCGGGTGCGTGCCGTCGAGCATCGCGACGACTTCCTCGCGCGTGAACCAGCGCGCGTCTTCCAGTTCCTTTTCATCGACGACGATTTCGGCTTCCGTCGCGCGCGCGAGGCAGCCGATCATCAGCGAGGACGGAAACGGCCACGGCTGCGACGCGAAATAGCGCACGTCGGTGCAGCGGATGCCCGCTTCCTCCAGCACTTCCCGATACACCGCATGCTCGAACGTCTCGCCCGGCTCGATAAAGCCCGCGAGCGTCGAATACATGCCCGGCGCGAACTGCGGCTGGCGGCCGAGCAGACAGCGCTCGCCGTCCGTGACGAGCATGATGACGACCGGATCGACGCGCGGAAAATGCTGCGCGCCGCAATTGCCGCAGATGCGCCGCCAGCCGGCGCCCGCGCTGTCGGTCGCGTGAGCGCAGTTCGCGCAGAAGCGATGCCGCCGATGCCAGTCGAGCATCGAGCGCGCCTCGCCGAGCGCGCTGACGAGAAGCGGCGCGACGAGGCCCTGCATCGCGACCGGCCGCAATTCGATGCCTTCGACGGGCACGCCGCCGAGCGCGTCGGCGGCGGCTTCGGCGCTCGTGTCGAACGTGCACGCAAAAAGCGCGCGCTCGCCGGCGTCGCGGCCGAGCAGCACGCTCTCCCGCGGCGCGCCCAGCTTCGCGGCTTCGTCTGCGGCGAAGAGCGGATCGTGCCCGTCGGCGCGACGGAAAAGCGGCACGGTGTTCGCGAAAAGCAGAAAGCGCGTGGAAGCATCGTCGCGCAGGCGGGCGACGAACGCTTCGTCGTCGCGTTTTTCGGAGATGCGGTCGAGCGGATCGAGCGTGAAACCGATGGCGTGGGGCGGCGTGGGCATGATGTTCCGAAGAGGGCGGCGGCGCGCGCCCGGAGGGTCGATGTCAAGCGAGCATCGTAGCCAAGTTGACGCATCCTTGCTGGCGGGCTCGTCGCGGGCATTGTCGACGGAAGGCGGGCGGCGCGCCGCGTCGCTTTAGGAATTCTCCCGTGGCGGGCATCGTTGCGCGGCTTCTAGAGTCTCATTCCCCAATTTGCACAGAGGAGCGACTCATGGAGGCGAAAATGATGGTATCGGTGAACGAAAAGGGCCAGGCGGTCATCACGCATGCGATGCCGCTCGTCGATTACTGCGTGAAGCGCGCACAGACGCTGCGCGCGATGGTCGAGCTCGTGAGCGCGGGCAAGCACGGCGCGGCCGCCGACCACGCTTGCCCGGTTTCGTCGACGCTCGCCAAGCCGCTGCTGGAGCTGATCCGCGCGCACATCGACGAGCTGGAGCCGCTTTTTCGCGCGGTCGACCAGCACGCCTACGAGAAGGGTTTCGACGACGGCAAGGATGTCGGCTATCCGCGAAAGAACCGGCCGGAGAGCGCGAAGGAGGGCGCGTCGTCAGCGCGTTGAGGTGAAGCGCGCGGCGGGCGGCGCGTTCATCCCTTGCACGAGAAGGCAGCCGCGCGGCATCGAAAAAAAATCGCTCGCCGGCTGTCGCAATGTGTCGATCCGGCGCGGCGCCGTTCGTCGTCGATACAGCCGGCGAAACAACGCGCCAAATCGTTCCCACGACGGAGGTTGTCCGATGAGCCTCATCCTGTACGCGCATCCCTTTTCCTCGTACTGCCAGAAGGTGCTGACCGCGCTCTACGAGAACGCGACGCCGTTCACCTTGCGGCCGCTCACGTTCGAGACGCCCGAGCCGATGCAGGAACTCGCCGAACTATGGCCGATGAAGCGCTTCCCGGTGCTGCTCGACCACGGCAGGCCGGTGATCGAATCGACGATCATCATCGAATATCTGAGCCTGTTTCATCCGGGGCCGGTTTTGCTCATTCCGGTCGATCCGCGCGCCGCGCTGGAGGCGCGCTGGATGGACCGCTTCTTCGACAACTATGTGTCCACGCCGCAGCAAAAGATCGTTTTCGACGCCATGCGCGCGGAAAACGAACGCGATCCGCGCGGCGTCGCGGATGCGGGTGCCATGCTCGCTACGTCGTATGCGTATCTCGACCGCGTGATGGCCTCGCGCGAATGGGCCGCCGGCGACGCGTTCACCCTCGCCGATTGCGCCGCCGCGCCGTTTCTGTTCTACGCGGACTGGACGCACCGCATCGGCGATGCGTTCACCAACGTCATCGCGTATCGCGAGCGACTGCTCGCGCGGCCCTCTTTCGCGCGCGCGGTGGACGAGGCGCGACCGTATCGGCGGCTCTTTCCACTCGGCGCGCCCGATCGCGACTAACCGAACGACGGCATTCGACAGGAGACATCGCATGACATCGACATCCGCACCAACATCCGACCTCGTTCCCGCCGCGGAACTTGCGCGACGCGCCACGATGACGTTTCCCAACGAAAGCGCGGATTACCGGCGCGCGCGCATCGCGCTGCTTGCAGAGGAAATCGAATTGCGCCGGCATATCGAGCGCGTCGCGCGCATGCGCCGCGCCTTGCCGCCCGGCGGCGAAGTAACGGGCGACTATCGCTTCGAAGGCGAACAGGGCGCGCTCGATTTCGCCGGTCTTTTCGGCGACAAGGACACGCTCGTCACCTACAGCTACATGTTCGGTCCGCAGCGCGAGCGGCCATGCCCGATGTGCACGTCGCTCCTGTCGGCCTGGGAAGGCGAAGCGCGCGATATCGGGCAACGCGTGGCGCTCGCGGTCATCGCGCGCTCGCCGCTGGAAAGGCTCGTCGCGTTCAAGAACGAACGCGGCTGGCGGCATTTGCGGCTTTACAGCGATATCGACGGCGCGTTTTCCCGCGGCTATCACGCGATTTCGGCGGAAAGCGGCGACGAGCCGGCGCTGAACGTCTTCACACGGCGCGACGGCGTGAACCGCCATTTCTGGAGCGGCGAGATGGATTTCGCGACCGCCGATCCGGGCGAAGACCCGCGCGGCGCACCCGATCCCATGCCGCTTTGGACTGTCCTCGACATGACGCCGGAAGGACGCGGCACGAACTGGTATCCGAAACTCGACTACTGACACCGCGAACGCTTTCGTCAATTTGTGTCATATCTGCGAGTGAGCGGTCAACGGGCGTTTGCTGTCGGCGTTATGAGGAGCCGGTTCGCAGTTGAACCGGTTTTCCCGGAGTTGGTCGCAGATGGTCGCAAAAGCATTCATTATTCACTCGCGCGTGGCCGGTCTCGCATCGCTCGGCGCGTGGGCGCTGGTTTCAGGCTGCGCGGCGCATCGGCCCGTTGCTGACACCGCGCCGCAGGACATCGCGCCGCCTCAAAACGAGCGCGAGCCGGTCGCGTCCGCGCCGCAAGCGTCGAATTCCGTGGATGCTCAAGACGCGCGGCAAGCTCGCACGCCGCTCGCGGACGACGCCCGAGCGGGATTCCACGAGGTCGGCGAGGCGTCGTATTACAGCAGCCGGTTTCAGGGCCGTCGCACGGCAAGCGGCGAACGCTACGACATGCACGCGCTCACGGCGGCGCATCGCACGTTGCCGCTCGGGTCGTACGTGCGCGTGAGCAACCTGTCGGGGACCAAGTCCGTCATCGTGCGAATCAACGATCGCGGTCCATTCACGAAATCGCGCGTGATCGATTTGTCGTTCGCGGCGGCGAGTCTCATCGGCTTGCAGCACGCCGGGCGGGCGCAAGTCGTCGTGGAGCCTGTCCGCTCGGCCGAGTCCGTCGAGCCTGCGGAGTCCGTCGGGTCCATCCGGCCTGTCTCGCTGCAACTCCGGCAACCGGCGTCCGCGCTCGCGACGAGCGCATCGGTCAAGCCGGTGACGCTGCATATATCGCACGGAAGGCGTGCAGCGCACGCGGCGCATGCAACGCACCCAACGCACGCGACCCACACCGCGCACGCGCGTCACCGCACGGCGCGGCACAAGCACTAGTTCGCGCGGCGGGGCGGATACAATGCGGCGGCGCGCAGCATCGCGCGTCCCGCCGAGTCATCCGATCCGACACATGAATCCAACGTCCCGGGCCTTTCTCCTCGGCCCGCTTCTGAAGCGCGTCTCGCGGTCTTTCTATCTGACGCTGCGCATCCTGCCGCCCGCGATGCGCGATCCCATCGGTCTCGCGTATTTGCTCGCGCGCGCCGCCGACACCATCGCGGATACATCGCTCGTCTCGCCCGAACGCCGCCTCGATCTGCTGCTCTCGCTGCGCGCACAAGTGAACGGCGCGCCCGACGATGCCGCGCTCGCGCGCATCGCCGATGATGTCGCCGGCCAGCAGACGCAGCAGGACGAGCGCGTGCTGCTCGAATCGCTCGGCGCCGCGTTTGCGATTCTGCGCGACCTGAACGCCGCCGACCGCGACGCCGTGCGCGACATCGTGACGACGCTCACCACCGGCATGGAGTTCGATCTGCGCACGTTCCCCGATGAAACGTCGGGCCAGATCGCCGCGCTCGAACGCTTCGACGAGCTCGACCGCTACACGTATCTCGTGGCGGGATGCGTCGGCGAATTCTGGACGAAGATGACTTACGCGCACATGCCGGGCGCCCTGAAAGCCGCGCCCGACGCGATGCTCGCGCGCGGCGTGCGCTTCGGCAAAGCCTTGCAGATGACCAATGTGCTGCGCGATTGCCCGCGCGATCTGCGCATTGGCCGATGCTATCTGCCCGCCGCGATGCTCGCGCGTCGCGGGCTCGCGCCGCACGATCTGCTCGCGCCCGATGCGTCGTCGCGTGCGCAGCCGGTGCTCGCCGATCTGTTGCGCACGACGCTTTCGCTGTTTCAGGACGCGATCGATTACACGCTCGCCATTCCGCCGGGCGCCGTCCGTCTGCGCCTCGCGTGCCTGTGGCCGATCATGATCGGCCTCGACACGCTCGTCCTGCTCGCGCGCAACCGCGCGTGGCTCGACCCGGCGCAGCCCTCGAAGGTTCGCCGCAACGACGTTTATCGGATCATGGCGGTGTCGCTGCCGCTCGTCGCATCGAACGCGATGGTGCGCGCATGGGCCGCGCGCCGCGTGCGCGCAATCGAAGCCGAGCTTTAACGCCGCAATTCCGCGATGATGCGTTCCGCAAGGAAATCGCACGGCGGGCGCCGCGACGCCGCGCTGCGCGCAAGCACCACTTCGAGCGCGGCGATTTCCGGCAAACCCTGCGCCTGTCCGAGTAGCGTGAAATGCGACGGCACCGCGCACTTCGCGAGCGGCGCGACGGCGAGGCCCGCTTCGGCCATCGTCAAAAGACCGAGCAGGCTCGGACTCTCGTAAGACGTGCGATAGCCGATGCGCGCGCGCTCGAGACTTCGGATCGCGTTTTCGCGCGCGACGCTGCCGGGCAGAAACACCGCGATCGGCAACGGCCGTTCGCGCCAGATTTCGTTCGCGCCCGGCGCGGCGGCCCAGACCATCGGCTCGTGACGCAGGAATTCGCCGGTGATGCCCTTTACGCGCGTGGCGCAGACGAGATCGACGGCGCCGTCTTTGAGCATCGGCGCGAGCGCGGCGCTCGGCAGTCCGACGACCTGTATCTCGACCTTCGGATACGTCGCCGAGAATTTCTTGAGAATGGGCGGAAAGAGCGACGACGCGTAGTCGTCCGGCACGCCGATCACCACGCGCCCGGTCACGTCGGGGCGCACGACGGCGGCCCACGCCTCGTCGCGCAGCGCGATCATGCGGCGCGCGTAGGTGAGCAGCACTTCGCCGTCCTGCGTCGGCACCACGCTGCGCGGCTTGCGCACGAACAGCGCCTTGCCGAGCGCCGTTTCGAGCGTCTTGATTTGCATGCTGACCGCCGATTGCGAGCGATGCACGAGCTCCGCCGCGCGGCTGATGTTGCCGGTGTCGGCAACGGCGACGATCATCGAAAGGACGTCGAGGTCGAGCGTTTTGCTGGCGTGGGGCACGGGTGATTCGGTATCAGAAAAACTGAACGATTCTATCAATATTATGCGTTTTTCTTTTGCCTCGACGCGGCGCATAGTGACGCCAAGGAGAGAAAACCGATGAACGCGCGTACCGATCCCGCCGTGCTGGCCGCAGTGCAAACCTTGCCGGAACCGTCGTTCGCGACGATCGCCTCGGGCATTTCCGTGCCTTACGTCGAATGCGGCGAGGGCGAGCCGCTTCTCTTCGTGCACGGTTCGCTCTGCGACTTCCGCTACTGGACCGCGCAACTCGCGCCGCTCGGCGAGCACTTTCGCTGCATCGCGCCGAGCCTGAGTCATTACTGGCCCGCCGTCGATGCCTTCGTGCAAGGCGAATTCGGCTGGCAGGCGCACGTCGCGGAGATGGCGGAGTTCATCGTGGCGATGGATCTCGCGCCGGTGCATCTCGTCGGGCATTCGCGCGGCGGCTGCATCGCGTTTCATCTCGCGCGCGAATATCCGCGGCTCGTCAAGACGCTGACGCTCGCCGACCCCGGCGGTCCGCTGCAATCCGCGCCTCAATCCGCGCAAACAACGCCCGCCGCGCTGCCGCCCGCGACGAACGCGTTGCGCGCGCGCGTAGCCGAGTTGATCGAAGAGGGCGACTTCGACACCGGTCTCGAACTGTTCGTCGATTCGGTCAGCATGCCCGGCTTCTGGCGCAAAAGCACGGCGGGCTTCCGGCGCATGGCGCTCGACAACGCGCTCACGCTGCCCAAGCAGTTCGGCGATCCGCTGCCCGCCTACACACGCGACGCCGCGCGCGACATCAAATGCCGCACGCTGCTCATCGACGGGCAAAAAAGCCCGCGCATGTTCCGCAACAACGTGGAGAAGCTCGTCGAGTGGATCGAGTTCGCGGAGCGGCAGACCATCGCGGGGGCATCGCACGGAATGAATGTCGCGAGTCCGGCGGCATTCAATCGCGCAGTGCTGGCTTTCGCGCTCGCGTGGTGACGCAAACGATCGAACGGTCATGCGCCTAGCGCGCTTTTCCTCCGACATTTCGCGCACTGTTGTGACGGCACAACCGAAAACGCGGGACGCCCGGGCTAACATCGTCGGCACCTCATCGTCCAAAAGAGGCATCCGTGAGTACGGGCCACGACGATCTCGACGCTTGGAAGCGCCAGCGCACCGTCGCACTGGCGTTCGAACTGGCCGATAGCGGCCGTTGCGAGCATATCGGCGACATCGCCTACGCGCTCCAATTCGAGCACGGCCTCGCGTCGGCGCAGGCGCTCATCGACGACGCCGACATGCGCCGTCGGCTCAACGAGCGTTGCGCCAACGCGCGCGACGCGCTGCTGCCCGAGCCGGCCGAATCGCCCGAACCGCCCGAACCGCCCGAACCTGAGACTCTCCCGCAAACCGACGCCGCAGCGAAGCCCGAACCTTCGACGCTGCGCCGCACCGCCTCCGCGCTGTGGCGTTCGGCCGCCCGCGCCGCGAAAGCCGACTCCATCGAGTCGCCCGACCTGAATTCCGCCGCGTCGTAATCCGCACGCTTTTCGGCCCCGAACGGAAGGCATCGCCGGGGAAATGGCGGATTTGCACGAGAATGGCGCGTGCCAAAACCTTTAAACTTGAGAAAGTTGAACCAGAAGCCCGGACCGTGCTCGCGCGCGTGTCCGGCGTTTGAACTTTGAGGAGGAAATGTTCGTGGCTAACGAAAAAATGCTGGCGCAGATGGCGGAAAAGCAGGGTTTCATCGCCGCGCTGGATCAAAGCGGTGGTTCGACGCCCGGCGCGCTGCGCCAATACGGCATTGCGGACGACGCCTATAACGGCGACGACGACATGTTCAAGCTGATGCACGAAATGCGCGTTCGCATCATGACCGCGCCGTCTTTCACGGGCGACAAGGTCATCGGCGCGATTCTCTTCGAACGCACGATGGACGGCGAAGCGCAAGGCAAGCCGGTGCCGACGTTCCTGTGGGAAGACCGCGGCGTCGTGCCGTTCCTGAAAGTGGACAAGGGTCTCGAAGCCGAAGCCGACGGCGTGCAGGTCATGAAGCCGATTCCCGGCCTCGACGCGCTGCTCCAACGCGCGGCGAAGCTCGGCGTCTTTGGCACCAAGATGCGCTCGGTGATTCATCAGGCGTCCGAGAAGGGCATCGCGGCGGTCGCGAAGCAGCAGTTCGAAGTGGGCGCGCAGATCATCGCGCAGGGTCTCGTGCCGATTCTCGAACCCGAAGTGTCGATCAAAAGCCCGGACAAGAAGGGCGCGGAGAAGATTCTGCGCGACGAGTTGCTGAAGGGCCTCGATGCGCTGCCGGAATCGAGCCGCGTGATGATCAAGCTGACGATTCCCGACGAAGCGGATTTCTATCGTCCGCTGATCGAGCATCCGCGTGTCGTGCGCGTGGTGGCGCTTTCGGGCGGCTACTCGCGCAGCGACGCGTGCAAGCGGCTTGCCGAGAACCACGGCATGATCGCGAGCTTTTCGCGCGCGCTCATCAACGAGTTGAAGAAGTCCATGAGCGACGACGAGTTCAACACGACGCTCGGCCAATCGATCGACGAGATTTATCAGGCCTCCGTCGAAAAGGTCTGATATCGCGCAGTGCGCCGGGGACGCGCGCCCCGGCGCTTTCGATTCAGCGCGGTTTCACCAACAGTGACTTCGTGGTTTAGGTATTTACCCTCAGGCGCGTGGTTTTTACACTTTCGTCATCGGTCGCGCGCGACTCAAGCCGTGAGCGATCGCCGACAGAACGCACGCGAGGGATGAATCATGAAGAAGCTGTTTGGTATTGCGGCGCTTGCCGTTGCACTCTCCACGCCGGTTGCGTCCTTTGCGCAATCGAATCAGCCAGTCACGCGCGCGCAGGTTCGCGCCGAACTCGTCGAGCTGGAACAGGCGGGCTACACCCCGTCCGTTCGCAACGATCCCAGCTATCCCGCCGATCTTCAGGCCGCCGAAGCGCGCATCGCGGCAAAGCAGCGCGCCTATGGCGGCGCATCGGACGTCACGGCGCAATCGGGCGCGCGCGTCACGAGCCAGAGCCAGGCGAATCCGTTGCCGACGTTCGCGCATCACTGATCGCAGCGCGCCTTGCGTAGCACGTCTTGCATGGCGTGCTACGGACGCGCCATCGCGATCATTAGTCCGTTCGATTGTTGACTGGGGTTCGTCACGCTTGGGTCGCGCTCCGCCCGATTCCTGTACTCAAGTAAGGGAAACGAACGGCGGCGCGGCGATAAGCGTTTCAGCCCTCGCGGTCGTCACTTGTCACGGCACGCCTGCCGGAACCATCATCGACGCCCATCATGACCGACCTTGCCTGGAACGTGCTTTTTTCGGTGTCCTCCGTAACGGCGGTCGCCATGCTGTCGTGCACGATCGCCACCTACCTCGAACTCTGGCGATTTCACGATCTCGGCTGGCGCTATCGCGAACCGACGCGGTTCCGTCTTCTGCGCGCCAACTGGTTCTTCTATCTGAACGCGGGCGCGTGTTTCGCGTCCGTCGGCGCGCTCGTCTACGCGACGTAAGGCTTTCACGCCAGATTCGCCGCTTCAGAGCGGAAAGCCGCCCGCGAACGCTTCGCGCAGATAGCCGATGAAAAGCGCCACCGCGCGCGGCACATGCGGCGCATACGGCCTCACCACATAGAGCTGATCCGCGAACGCGCCGATCGGCCTCCAGTCCGGCAGCAGCACGACGAGCTTGCCCCCCTGGACCGCCGCCTGCGCGCTGAAGTCGGGAAGCAGCGCGATGCCGAGATCGTCGAGGGCGGCATCGCGCAGCACTTCGCTGTTGTTCGCCGAAAACGCGCCGTTCACCGCAAGCGTGACCGGCGCCGCCGTCGTCTTGCGCGCGCCCTTGCGCGCGAACGACCAGATGCTCGCCGCCTGCGTGCGCGGATAGAACAGGCAGTCGTGCAGCGCGAGATCGGCGGGCGTCGCGGGCGTGCCGCGCCGCCGGAGATACGCGCGCGTCGCGACGATGACCGAATGTGTATCGCACAGCTTCCATGCGACGTGCGTCTCGGGCGCCTGCGCGCTGTGCCGGATGGCGAGATCGAAGCCTTCCGTCGCAATCGACGTGAGCCGGTCCGACGCCTCCAGTTGCACGCGCACTTCCGGATGCGCGTGCAAGAAACCCGCGAGCCGCGGCACCAGTTGCTGACGCGCGAACGCGACCGGCGCGGTCAGACGAATCAGCCCGCGCGCGACGCCCGCCATTTCCCGCACGCTCGAAAAACTCGCGGCGATCTGCTCGTATTGCGCGCGGGTGTCGTCGACGAGCCGGCGGCCCGCCTCGGTGAAGCGCACGCTGCGCGTCGTGCGCGTGACGAGCGGCACGCCCGCCGCGCGCTCCAGTTCCGCGATGCGCTGGCTCATCGCCGCCTTGCTCACGCCGAGCCGCGCCGCCGCCGCCGTGTAACTGCCCTGTTCGGCGAGCACCGTGAGCCAGTGCAGATGCGTCCAGAGCGCTTCGATCTTTTGCTCGTCCATTCGCGGATTGTTTGCCGTAGTGAACAACGAGTTCAATGTTAACGCCTTTGCGCGGCGGCAATCGCTTCCTAAACTGACGGCATCAGCACACTTTCGCGAGACAGGGAGACGAAATGCAAGCCTTCAACGATACCGCCGATGTCGTCCACTACATTCACGGCGCGCGCGTAAGCGGCGCGGCCACGCGCTCGCAGCCGGTCTTCAACCCCGCGACCGGCGAGCGTCCGCGCAAGCTCGTGCTCGGCGAAGCCGCCGATGTCGACGCCGCCGTCGCGAGCGCGAAGGCCGCGTTTCCCGCCTGGCGCGATACGCCGCCCATTCGCCGCGCGCGCGTCATGCTGCGCTTTCTGGAACTGATGAATCAGCATCGCGATGAACTCGCCGCGATCATCACCGCCGAGCACGGCAAGGTTTTCTCCGATGCGCAAGGCGAAGTGACGCGCGGCATCGAGGTGATCGAATTCGCGTGCGGCATTCCGCAATTGCTCAAGGGCGATTTCACGGAGCAGGTTTCGACCGGCATGGACAACTGGACGCTGCGTCAGCCGCTCGGCGTCGTCGCGGGCATCACGCCGTTCAACTTTCCGTGCATGGTGCCGTGCTGGATGTTCCCGGTCGCCATCGCAACGGGCAACGCGTTCATCCTGAAGCCGAGCGAGCGCGACCCGTCCGCCTCGCTTTTCATGGCGCAACTTCTGAAGAAAGCCGGCTTGCCCGATGGCATTTTCAACGTCGTGCAGGGCGACAAGATCGTCGTCGATGCGCTGCTCGAACATCCCGATGTGCGCGCGATCAGCTTCGTCGGCTCGACGCCGATTGCCAACTACATCTACGAAACGGGCGCGAAGCACGGCAAGCGCGTGCAGGCGCTCGGCGGCGCGAAGAATCACATGGTCGTGATGCCGGACGCCGACATCGAACAGGCGGTCGATGCGCTCATCGGCGCGGCCTACGGTTCGGCGGGCGAGCGCTGCATGGCGATCTCGGTTGCCGTGCTCGTGGGCGATGTGGCGGACAAGATCGTGCCGCGTCTTGCCGAGCGCGCGCGCCAGCTCGTCGTGAAGAACGGTATGGAGCCGGATGCGGAAATGGGCCCGATCGTCACGCGCGCCGCGCTGGAACGCATCGAAGGCTATATCGCGATGGGCGTCGACGAAGGCGCGCAACTCGTCGTCGATGGACGCGGCCTCAAGGTCGAAGGCCACGAAGACGGCTTCTTCACGGGCGGCACGCTGTTCGATCACGTCACGCCGAACATGCGCATCTACAAGGAAGAAATCTTCGGCCCGGTGCTCGCGTGCGTGCGTGCGAAGGATTTCGGCGAAGCCGTCGATCTCGTGAATGCGCACGAGTTCGGCAACGGCGTCGCGTGCTATACGCGCGATGGCCACGTCGCGCGTGAGTTCGGGCGCCGCATCGAAGTGGGCATGGTCGGCATCAACGTGCCGATTCCGGTGCCGATGGCATGGCACGGCTTCGGCGGCTGGAAGCGCTCGCTCTTCGGCGATACGCACGCTTACGGCGAGGAAGGCGTGCGCTTTTATACGAAGCAGAAATCCATCATGCAGCGCTGGCCCGAAAGCACCGAAAAGGGCGCGGAATTCGTGATGCCGACCGCGAAGTAACGGTCGCACGCATGCGCATGCCGCCCGCTTTCTCCCCGGAGAAGCGGGCGTTTTGCTTTGCCGGGCAAAGCCATTCTGGAGGGATGTTTCCATGACGAACGCAGCAAGCAGAACACGCTGATGCCCTTGCTCGGCATCACGAAGCCCATCATTCAGGCGCCGATGGCGGGCGTGAGCACGCCGGCGCTTGCGGCGGCGGTATCGAACGCGGGCGGACTCGGCTCGCTCGGCGTCGGCGCGATGAACGCGGACGGCGCGCGCAAAGTGATTCGCGAGACGCGCGCGCTGACGGACAAGCCGTTCAACGTCAACGTGTTTTGCCATCGGCCCGCGCAGGCGAACGAAGCCATCGAGAAAGCGTGGATCGACTGGCTCGCGCCGGTCTTCGCGCAATACGGCGCGAAGCCGCCGCAAAAGCTGAGCGAGATCTATACGAGCTTTATCGTCGATGACGCGATGCTCGACATGTTCCTCGAAGAGAGGCCGCCGATCGTCAGCTTTCATTTCGGACTTCCGTCAGACGACACGCTCGAGGCATTGCGCCGCGCCGGCATCACGCTGATCGCATCGGCGACGAATCTGCGTGAAGCGCAACAACTCGCCGACGCGGGCATCGATGCGATCGTCGCGCAGGGCATCGAAGCGGGCGGGCATCGCGGCGTCTTCGATACGGACGCACACGACGACGCAAACGACGACGCGCTCGGCACGTTCGCGCTCACGCGCCTCATCGCAAGCCGGTTCGACGTGCCGGTGATCGCGGCGGGCGGCATCATGGATGGCGCGGGAATTGCGGCCGCGCTCGCGCTCGGCGCACAGGCCGCGCAACTGGGAACGGCGTTCGTGCCGTGCACGGAGACATCGATCGACGAGGGTTATCGCCGCGCGATCCTGAGCGATGCGGCGCAGCGCACGATCCTTACCGCTGCGATTTCCGGGCGTCCCGCGCGCAGCATCGTCAACAGGTTCACCGAACTGGGCGCACGCGCCGATGCGCCGCGCAATGCCGCGTATCCGATGACCTACGACGCGGGCAAGGCGCTGCACGCGGCGGCCAAAGCGCAAGGCGAGTTCGGCTACGGCGCGCAATGGGCGGGGCAGGCCGCGGCGCTCGCGCGCGAATTGCCCGCGGCGGAACTGGTCGCGCGGCTCGTCACTGAGTTGCGCGAGAGCATCGC
The DNA here is from genome assembly GCF_022879595.1 of Caballeronia sp. Lep1P3. Classification (NCBI taxonomy): domain Bacteria; kingdom Pseudomonadati; phylum Pseudomonadota; class Betaproteobacteria; order Burkholderiales; family Burkholderiaceae; genus Caballeronia; species Caballeronia sp. Lep1P3. The sequence continues at coordinate 319,301 of NZ_CP084267.1, forward strand.
GGGCTTGCACCACTATGCGGCCGAAAGCGAGTAATCGCGCTGCTATCGGCATCAGGCCGGCGCTGTAAAGCTAAGTCGAAACGCTTCGTTGGATGCGTTCGCGTGGAGTGCTTCAATGTCTTCTCCCCAAGCGACTCAACGCGAACCCGCCAACAACGGAGCCATCGATGTCCGATACCGTCTCGCTCGCCAACGCCTCTTCCAGCGACGCCGCACGTCAGCCCGCCGAATTCCACGAGCCGTTCCAGGTCCGCCCGATAGGCGGGCGCATCGGTGCCGAAGTGCGTGGGCTCACGCTCTCGGCCGATCTCGACGATGCCGCCATCGGCGCGATCAATGCGGCGCTGCTTCGGCATAAGGTGCTGTTTTTCCGCGGCCAGTCGCATCTCGACGACGCCGCGCAGGAAGCCTTCGCCGCGCGCTTCGGCGAGACGGTCGCGCATCCGACGGTGCCTTCGCTTGCGGGCGGCAGCCGTCTGCTGGAACTCGATTCGAAGCACGGCACGCGCGCCAATTCCTGGCATACGGACGTGACTTTCGTCGATGCCTACCCGAAAATCTCGATCCTTCGCGGCGTGGTGATTCCGCCCGCAGGCGGCGACACCGTGTGGGCCAATACCGCCGCCGCGTATGCGAACCTGCCGCAAGCCCTGCGCGATCTGGCGGACGGCTTGTGGGCGCTGCATTCGAACACTTACGACTACGCCGCGACGCGCAGCACGCCCGATACCGAAGCGGACCGCGAGTATCGTCAGCAGTTCACCTCGACGCTTTACGAGACCGAGCATCCGGTCGTGCGCGTGCATCCGGAAACCGGCGAGCGCACGCTCGTCCTCGGCCACTTCGTGCAGCGCTTCCTGGGCCTTTCGCAGCGCGATTCGGACCGGCTCGCGGCCATCTTCCACGATCACGTCACGCGCCTCGAAAACACCGTGCGCTGGCGCTGGACGCAAGGCGACGTCGCGATCTGGGACAACCGCGCGACGCAGCACTATGCCGTCGCGGATTACGGCGACGCGCATCGCGTGGTGCGACGCGCGACCGTGCATGGCGACGTACCCATCGGCATCGACGGACGCACGAGCCGCATCGTCAGACGCGAGACGCGCACGCACTGAGCGCACCGCCCACGCCCACTTCGATATCGCCCGATGACACCAAGCCCGATCCTTAGCCGCTTCACGCGCCATCTCGTTGCCTTGCTCGGCGCGGCGCTGCTCTCGGCCTCGGCCGCCCATGCCGCCGAACCCGCCGTGGTACGCATCGGCGTCGCGCAGCAAGGCTCGGGCGATCCGCCCGTCTTTGGCGGGTCGCCCGCCGCGACCGCACTTCTACAGCATCGCGTGGAAGATGCGCTCAAGCCCGAACACGTCGACGTGCAATGGATCTTCTTCAAGGGCGCGGGACCGGCCGTGAACGAAGCCCTCGCGAACAAGCAGATCGACTTCGCTTATCAGGGCGATCTGCCTTCGGTGCTCGGACGCGCGAACGGACTCAAGACGCACTTGCTGCTCGCGTCGAACGTGCGCGCGGGCGTCTATCTCGCCGTGCCGCCCGGCTCCGACATCAAGAGCGTGAAGGACCTCAAGGGCAAGCGCGTCGGCATCTTCCGGGGAACCAACCTTCAGTTGGTCACGGACAACGTGCTGAAGGAGAACGGTCTCACCGAGCGCGACCTTCGCGTCATCAATCTGGATACGGCGGCGGCGCAAGCGGCGCTCGCATCGAAGGGCGTGGATGCGGTGTTCCTCGACTATTCGCTCTTCAAGCTGCAACGGCAGGGGCTCGCGAAGATCGTCTATGCGTCGCGCGACGGCGGTTTGCAGCTCACGCGGCAGGCGCATCTGCTGGTTCTCGACGACTACGAGCGCGGGCATGCCGATACGGTGCAGAAGGTCGTGACCGCGGTCGTCCAGGCGGCGCAATGGCAGTCGAACGAAGCGAACCGCAGCGCGCTCTTCACGCTGTGGGCGAAGTCCGGCGTGCCGGCCGAATCGTGGCAGGACGAGTACGCGAATCAGTCGCTCAAGGACCGCAGCTCGCCGCTCATCGATCCGTTTCTCGTCGCGCGATACCAAGCCGTCGCCAACGATGCGCTGCGCCTGAACCTGATTCGTCAGCCCGTCAGCGTGGATGGCTGGTTCGAGCCGAAGTATCTGAATCAGGCGATCAAAACGCTCAATCTCGACGGCTACTGGCCGCGCTTCGATGCGTCGGGCAACCCGCTCGCGTAACGCTCATCCATTTCGCTAGGAGATTTCCGCACATGGCGAACGCACTCTCGCGCGTGCAGCTTTTTACGGGCCGCGAACGCGCCCGCCACTCTTTCGCCGATACGGCGCGCGCGATCGCGTGGACCGCGCTTCCCTGGCTCGTGCCCGTTGCGTGCGCGCTGCTGTGGGTGCTCGGCTCGCGCAACGGATGGATTTCCGCGCAGGTTCTGCCACCGCCCGCGCTCGTCTTCGATACGCTCGGCGCGCTTGTCAGAAGCGGCGAACTGTGGACGCATCTCGGCGCGAGCGTGTCGCGCGTGGCGGTGGGGTTCATCGGCGGCGTGGCGCTCGGCGTCGTGCTGGGCGCGTTGCTCGGTCTTTCGCGCTCGCTCGAAGCGTATGTGCTGCCGAGCTTCAACGCGATCGTTCAGGTGCCGGTGCTGGGCTGGCTGCCGTTTCTGATGATCGTCGTCGGCATCGGCGAGCCGCTGAAGTATCTGCTGATCGGTCACGCGGCGCTCGTGCCGGTGACGTTGAGCACGCTGCAGGGCTTTCGCGGCACGCCGCCCGCGCTGCGCGAAGTGGCGTCGGTGTATCGCCATACGCGCTGGCAGACCATCTTGCATGTGACGCTGCCCGCCGCGCTTCCGATGATCGGCACCGGCGTGCGCCTCGCGTTCACGAAGGCATGGCTTACGCTCGTCGTCGTGGAACTGGTGGCGTCGTCGGAAGGGCTCGGGTATCTCATCGTCTACGGGCGACAGCTCTTTCAGCTCGACCTCGTGCTGGCTGCGGTGTTGATCGTCGGGGCCATCGGTTATGTCGCGGACCGGTCGCTCAATGCGCTCGAACGCAAGCTCGATCGCGCGCACGCTCGATAAGGGAGACGCCATGTCCACACTGGAACTGGAAGCAGGCAATGTCGATGCGCGCCGCGCGCGCGGACCGCGACGCTGGCGGGGCGCCGTACTGCCGCTTGCCGCGCTCGCGCTGTGGTGGTTCGTCACGCGTCACGCACAAAGCGAGCATGGCGTGATGGTCTCGCCCGCGCAAGTGCTGCATACGGCCATCGAGCAGGCACGAAGCGGTGCGCTTGCGCGCGCGCTCGAAGCATCGCTTGCGCGCGAATTGACAGGCTTCGCCATCGGCACGGCGCTCGGTCTCGCGCTCGGCGCGCTGCTCGGCATGTCGAAGCTCGCGAATCGCGCGATTGCGCCGAGCTTCAACACGTTCAAGCAGGTCTCGCTCTTCGCGTGGATTCCGCTGATCTCCGTCTGGTTCGGTCTTGGAGATGCCGCGAAGGTCGTGTTCCTGTCGCTCGCGGCGCTGGTGCCGGTCGTCGTGCATACGAGCGACGGCATGCGCGCGGTGCCTGAAAAATGGATCGAAGTGGCGCGCACGTTCGGCTACGGCAGGCTGCAAACGCTATGGCACGTGGTGCTGCCCGCCGCGTTGCCTTCCATCTTCACGGGCGTCTATCTCGCGCTCATTTATTCGTGGCTCGCGACGCTCGGCGCGGAGTATCTGCTCGTCGCTGGCAGCGGCATCGGCAATACGCTCGTGGATGGCAGCGAGCAGTTCCGGATGGATCTCGTCGTGTTCGGCGTGATCGTGGTCGGCGTGACGGGCTGGGCGCTCAATGCGCTGGCGCGCGCGGTGCAGCGCCGCTGGTTCGACGCATCGCGCTTCATATAAGGAAACCTACGGAATGGCAACACTCACGCAGGACGGCAGCCTCGCATTGCGCCACGTCACCAAGCGCTTTTCCGCCGATGACGCCGCGCCCGTGCTCGATCACATCGATCTCGACGTGGCGAGCGGCGAGTTCGTGAGCATCGTCGGGGCGAGCGGTTGCGGGAAATCGACGCTGCTGCGGCTCGTCGCGGGACTGGACGGCGCATTCGACGGCGAGATCGACTTCGGCGGCGCGCGCGTCATATCGACGGACCTGTCGCGCGGCATCGTGTTTCAGGATCATCGGCTCTTTCCGTGGCTCGATGTCGCGCAAAACATCGCGGTCGCGCTGCGCAATGCGCCGTTATCGCGGCAGGAGAAGGCGCGCGCCGTGGCGGAGCATGTCGCGCTCGTCGGGCTGCGCGGCTACGAGCGGCACTATCCGCATCAGTTGTCGGGCGGCATGGCGCAGCGCGTGGCCATCGCGCGCGGCCTCGTGAATCGTCCGCGTCTGCTTTTGCTCGACGAACCGTTCGGCGCCCTCGATGCGTTGACGCGCGCGCGCATGCAGGACGAATTGCAGCGCATCTGGGCCGCCGAGCGCATCACGATGGTGCTCGTCACGCACGATGTCGAGGAAGCGGTGCTGCTCGCGGACCGCGTCGTCGTGATGCAGGCGCGTCCGGGCCGGATCGCCGATGTGATCGATGTCGATCTGCCGAGGCCACGCGCGCGCACCGATGCGCGAATCGCGCGGGTGAAAGACGAGATCGTCGCGGAGTTTTTCTCCGAGGCGTGACTTATTCCGCGGACGATGCGGGCGCGGGCGCTTCGCTCGCCGAGGACGGCAAGAGCGGCGGCATCGTCGAGAATACCGGCGGTCTCGGCGCATCCTCGGTCACGACCGCTTCCGCTTCGGGCTCCGACGAAGCGGGCGCGCGCTTCACATGAACGCGCTTTTGCGGGGCCGTTTGCGCCGGCTTCGGCTGCGTCTTGCGGAAGGTTTCATCGATCCATGTGCGCAGGCGCGCGACCATCGTCTGCCAGGCGCTCGGCAGCGGTTGCGTATCGAAACGCGCACGCGCGTCGATCAGATGCGAGCGCAACGCGCGCTGCGTGAAATCGCCGACCATCGGCAACGCGCTGTGCGCGCCTTGTCCCCAGTAGTCGCTGCGCAGCGTGACGCGGCTATCGTTGAAGCCGACCCATGCGCCCGCCACGAGCTGCGGATGCATCAGGATGAACCAGCCGTCCGCGTTGTCCTGCGTCGTGCCGGTCTTGCCCGCGACATCGCCGCGAATGCCGAAGCGCGTGCGAATGGCCGTGCCCGTGCCGCGATTCACGACATCGCGCATCACGTCGATGAGCTTGTGCGTCGCATCGGCGGAGAGCGCGCGCTGCGGCGTGCTCTCGAACTGCGCGAGCACGTCGCCCTTCCTGTTCTCGATGCGCGTGACGAGCAACGGCTCCATGTAGTTGCCATCGTTGGCGATCGTGCCGTAGGCCGACACCATTTCCTTGAGCGTGACGGGACTCGTGCCGAGCGCGAGCGACGGCACCGCGTCCAGATGACTTTCCCGCACGCCCATGTCGCGCGCGAGCCGCGCGACGCGCGCGGGGCCGACCGTCTGCATCAGTTGCGCGGTGATGCGGTTCTTCGAGAACGCGATGCCGTCGCGCAGGCTGACGGCGCGGCCGCTCGGCGGCGTTTCGTCGGTCGGGCGCCACGTCTCGTTGCCGCTCACGGCAATCGTCACGTCCTGATCGATGAACGTGTCCGACGGCATCGCGCCGCGCTCGAAGGCCGCGCCATACACGAACGGTTTGAAAGTCGAGCCGGGCTGACGGCGCGCCTGCGCGACGTGATCGAACGGGTCCTGCGTGAAGTCGCGGCTGCCGACCCACGCCTTGATCTGGCCATTGCGCGGATCGAGCGCGACAAAGCCCGCCTGCACGCGCGTCTTGTTCTCGCAGAGCGCCCGCATGAAATCGCGGTTCGCGGCGAGATGCGCGAGCGCATCGGCGTCGTTCGCGCCCGCATCGCGCGCCGCGCGATAGTCGCCCGTCTCGCGGATGAACGCGCGCGCAAGCTCCGCGTTCGCGCTCGCGCAGCCGCCTCGTCCGCCCCATGCGGCGTTCGCGATCGACTGCAACTGATTGCCCTGCAACGCGAGCGCTTGCGCGGCCATCGCCTGAAGACGCGAGTCGATGGTCGTGCGCACGACGAGGCCATCGGAATAGATGTTGAAGTCGTTGTCGTCGGCCCATGAAATGAGCCACTTGCGCAATTGCTGCGCGAAATGCGGCGCGCGTCCCGGCTCTTCGGTCTGCCGCTCGAAGTCGATGCGAAGCGGGCGCTTCTTCAGCGCGTCGAGCTTGTTCGGCGCGAGATGGCCGAAGCGCACCATTTGCCCGAGCACGATGTTGCGTCTGTCGAGCGCGCGCTCCGGATTGATGACCGGGTTGTAGTAGCTGTTGCCCTTCAGCATGCCGATGAGCGTAGCGCTTTGCAGCACGTCGAGCTGGTCCGCGGACGTGTCGAAATACGTGCGCGCGGCCATTTCGATGCCATACGCGTTGTACAGGAACGGCACCGTGTTCAGATACGTTTCGAGAATCTCGTCCTTCGAATAGACCGCTTCGATCTTGAACGCGGTGATCGCTTCCTTCAGTTTGCGCGTGAGCGTCTGCGAGCGGCCGATTTCATCGGGATACAGATTGCGCGCGAGTTGCTGCGTGAGCGTGGAGCCGCCCTGACGGTCGCCCGAGAATGTATGCAGCGCCGCCGATGCCGTGCGCCGCCAGTCGATGCCGTGATGCGCGTAAAAGCGCCGGTCTTCTGTCGCGATCAGCGCATCGATCACTTGCGGCGAGATTTGCCGCAGGCTCACCCATTCACGATGCGTCGGCCTGAACTCGGCGAGGAGCTTGCCGTCGGCGGAATAGATCTGCGCGGGTTGATCGACCTTGGCCTTGCGGATATCACTGATGCCGGGCGTGAACGGGATCAGCGCCAGCACATACAGCACGAACAGCGCTGGCACGAGCAGCAGCGTGCGGGGCCGGACATGCGGACGCAGCCGGGCCGCGAGACGGACGAGCATCGCGTGCGCGATGGCTTTGAATTCGGGCGCGGTCAAGACGAAACGGCAGGCAGAGGCGTGGAAAGCCTGCATCGTAACGCATCTTTACAGTGCGCTTGCCGTGCCTCCCGCCGCGCGCATTCGGCGCGTTCCTTCATGCCTTCTTCACGAATTCGGATTTCAGGCTCATTGCGCCGAAGCCGTCGACTTTGCAGTCGATATCGTGATCGCTGTCCACGAGGCGGATGTTCTTGACCTTCGTGCCCATCTTGATGACGCCGCCCGAGCCTTTCAGTTTCAAGTCTTTGATGACGGTGACCGTGTCGCCGTCCTGAAGAATGTTGCCCGCGCTATCGCGATACACCTTCGCGGCAGGTTCGGCGGACGCGCCCGCCTGTGTACCTGATTGCGCGCTCCATTCATGCGCGCATTCGGGGCAAATGAAGACGCCGCCATCTTCGTAGGTGAATTCGGAATGGCATTGCGGGCAGGGCGGGAGTGCGCTCATCGGGAATCCTTCGGTATTGCTGTTCGAAAGCGCGAGAGTATAGCGCCGCGCGTTATGCCCGATGAGCGCCGTTGTGCCGCTTCCCGTGCCGCTATTGCGACGGCTCCGCCGGACTCAGCCGATGCGTATTCTTCGACGCCTTCGCCGCCGATGCCGCCGCGTCCGCGACGCCCGCCGCACCCGATGGCACATCGACAGGACGCGTCGTCGCGCCCGCCGCCGACGGATACATCGCCATCAACGTGCGCAGCACGCCGTTGGTCCAGCCGAAGCCGTCCTGCAGCGGATATTCGCCGCCGCCCGCCGCCGTCGATCCGGCTTTCGCATCGACATCGTATTTCTCGACGAGCTTGCCGGTGTGCTGGTAATACGCGACGTTCGTCTGAATCCAGCGCTCGGCGATCTCTTTGGCGAGCGCCGATTGACCGTAACGGCGAAGGCCCATCACCGCGAGATATTGCAGCGGCGCCCAGCCGTTCGGCTCGTCCCATTGCTGGCCCGAGCGCACGGTCGTCGTCGCGAGCCCGCCCGGGCGCACGAGCCGCGCGCGAAGCGTCGAGGCCACCGCGCTCGCCTGCGCCTTCGTCGCGATGCCCATGTAAAGCGGATACACCGTCGCCGCGCTCAGCCGATGCGTGAGCGCGTGCGCCTCGAAGTCGTAATCGCCGAATGCGTGCAGTTGCGGGTCCCACAAGTGGCCGCGAATGGCCTGCGCCCGCACGCGCGCGCGTTGTTCGAAGGCTTCGGCGTGCGCGGCATCGCCTTTTACGCGATACGCGCGGGCAAGCGTGCGTTCGAGGTCGTAGAGCAGCGCGTTGAGATCGGCGGGCACGAGCGACGTCACTTCGACGGTCGCGAGCGACTTGCCGTCCGAAAACCATCGCGAACTGAAGTCCCAGCCGGTTTCGCCGCCCGCGCGAAGATTGCGCCACAGGTCTTCGGCATTGCGCTGGGGCATCTGCTTCGCCGTTTCCACGTCCTCGCGATACGACTCGTCGCGCGGCGTGGCGCGGTCGTCCCAATAGCGGTTCAGAAGCGAGCCGTCAGCGAGGCGCACGACATGCCGATACGCTTTCCCCGGCTCGACCTTGTCCTCGCCATCCATCCAGTACGCGTATTCGCGCGCGAGTTCGGGCAGATAGCGGAGGTACGCGGCATCGCCGTCCGTCTCGGCGGCGAGCTGCACCATCTGCGCGAAAAACGGCGGCTGCGAGCGGCTCAGATAGTAGCTGCGATTGCCGTTCGGGATATGGCCGTATCGGTCGATGAGCGTCGCGAAGTTGTCGAGTTCGTTCTTCATCAGTTCGCGTTGGCCGCTTTGCAGCAGGCCCAGCATGATGAAATACGAGTCCCAGTAGTAAATCTCGTCGAAGCGGTCGCCCGGCACGACATACGCGTAAGGCAGCGGCAACAGTGATGACCACGGGCTCGCGTTCGCATCGGGATTGCGGCGCAGGACGGTCCACAAGGTATCGATATGCTGCGTGACGCTTTCGTTCGGGTCCGACGCGTAGCCCTTGGTTTCCCGTTGCGGCAGCGTGAAGTGCGAGCCGACGAAGCGCGCAAGATCGAAGGGCTGCGTCCGGTTCGCATAGTCGGTCATGACCTGCTTCGGCGAGACATTGGGCTGCATGTCCGCGAATGTCTTGCTGTCCGGATAAAGACGCGCGAGCTGAACCTCGCGATAAAGATCGCCGTAGAGTTCGGACGGCGGCAGTGGCGAGGCGGCGGGCGCGCTCGCGGTGACGGCGGCGGAAGCGGCCTGTGCAGGCTCTGCCGCCTGCGCTGCGTGGACGGTGGAAAAGGCCGCCGCGCTTGCGACGGCGAGCAATGCGCGTGCAAGCGCGTTGAAGGTGGCTGTAGGGTACGTCGCTCGATGCATTCGTTTCTCCGCGTGGCGCTGATGCCGACCACGCGCTGTCGCAAGATGCATTCCGCCGAGCAATCTCGCCGTTCGTTACGACTTTGCGTCAGTCGTCTGCCAGCCGAGCCCGAGGCTCTTTTGCAGCGACACGAAGTCCTTGAGCAATTCGGCCTGCGCCGCGACGACGTCCTGTTGCGCGGCGAACTGCGTGCGCTGCGCGTCGAGCAGATCGATGAGCGTGGATACGCCCGCCGTATAGCGTTGCCGCACGAGCGTGGCCGACCTTTCCGACGACGCCTGCACGTCTCTCAACCGCACGACATGCTCACGCTGATTGCCATAGCGCGAGAGCGCGGAATTCGCGTCCTTCAGCGCGGCGAGCACGGTCTTCTCGTAGCGCGCCTCGGCTTCGTCGCGCGATGCCTTCGCTGCATTCACGCTTGCCGCCGTGCGGCCGAAATCGAGAAAGCTCCATTGCAGATACGGCACGCCGAGCCACGAGAAGTTCTGCTTGCGCAACAAATGTCCGGGGTTCGACGCCGAGAAGCCGATGTCGCCGAGCAGCGACACCTTCGGGAAGTAATCGGAAATATGCTCGCCGATTTGCGCATTGCTCGATGCGAGACGCCTTTCGGCCGCGCGGATATCGGGGCGTTGCTGAAGCAGCGTCGCCGGATCGCCGATCGGCACCGACGCGGGGAGCGCGGGCAGCGGCGCGGGCTGCGCGAGTTCGGCATCGAGCGCGCCGGGCGCGCGGCCCGTCAGCACGGCGAGCTGATCGAGCGAATCGGTGATCTGCACTTGCAGCGGCACGAGCGTCGCGCGCGTGGTGTCCACTTGCGTCGTAAGGCGCTCGACATCGACTTGCGCCGCCGTGCCGCGCGCGCGGCGCTGCTCGGTGAGCGTGAGCATCTGCTGCTGATATTCGGCGGTGCGCTCGGCGAGCGCGAGGCGTTCCTGCTCGTCGCGCAGGTCGATATACGCGGATGCCACTTCCGCCGCGAGCGAGACCTGCGCATCGGAGAGATCGGCGTGCACGGCTTGCGCTTCGTCCGATGCCGCTTCTATCGCGCGGCGCGTGCCGCCGAAAAGATCGATTTCCCACGACGCATCGAAGCCCACGGTGTAGAAATCGACCGGGCCGCGCCCGCCGCCCGAAGCGTCCGATGGACCGAGTATCGACGTATCCGGCGAGCGCATGCGCAAGGCCGCCGCCGACGCCGATGCCTTCGGCAATTCGTTGGCCTGCTGGCCGCGCAACTGCGAGCGCGCCTCGCGCAAGCGCGCCTGCGCCATTCTGAGGTCGGGATTGTGCGCGAGCGCCGCGTCGACGAGCGCGTTCAGCTGCGAGTCGTTCAGCGCGCGCCACCATGCAGCGGGCGCGTGCGTCGCGGCGATGCCTTCCTGCGGCGCGCGTACGAAGGCGCCGCTCTTCACGGCGTCGCCAGCAATATCGGGCGCGCCGCGATAGTCGGGGCCGACCGTGCACGCGGCGAGCGCGATCGCGGTGAGGGGCAAGAGGAGGAAAGAGAAGCGGAAGCGGCGAGGGAACATCGTGGAAGAAATCATTGCGTCAGTGTCCGGCGGACGGCGTCTCGCCGGGGGCGTGCTTGGGCGTCTTGAGCAGCATGGCGAGCGGCAGGCACGCGATGAGTGCAATCGCCAGCACATAGAATGTTTCGGAGTACGTCATGACGACGGCTTGCTGCCCGATCTGCATCGACAATTGGCCGAGCGCCTGCAGCTTCGCGTGCGCCATGTCGCCGCCTTGCGCGAGGAAGCTTGCGGCGCTCCCGGCGATGCGTTCCTGAGCGATCACCGAGTTCGCGCTCACCGACTCGCGAATGGCGGCGGCGTGAAAGTCGTTGCGCCGGTCGATGACCGTGCCGAGAATCGCGAGCCCGACCGAGCCGCCGAGATTGCGCGCCATGTTGTAGAGGCCCGCCGCATCGCCGGATTCTTCGCGCGACACCGCGGCCATCGACGCCTGGTTGAGGGGCATCATCGCGAGCATTTGGCCGAAGCCGCGCAGGATCTGCGACCAGAAGAAGTCGTGCCCGACGCTTTGCGCGGTGAGCGAAATGTCGAGCAGGCAACTCGTCGCGAAGCACAGCAAGCCCGCTATGACCATCACGCGGAAATCCACCTTGCCGAGCAGGCGCGGCAAGATCGGCATGATGAGAAACGCGGGCACGCCCGAGATGAGCATGATCGAGCCGGATTGCAGCGCGTTGTAGCCCGCGACGATGCTCAAGAACTGCGGCAGGAGAAACGACACGCAGTAGAGGCCCGCGCCGACGGCGAACACGATCAGAATCACGCTTGCGTAGCGCAGGTTGCGCAGCAGCGAGAGCCGCACGATGGGCTGCTTCGCGACGAACTGCGACAGCGCGATCAGCAGCATCCCGAACGTGGCGACGCAGGTGAGCATCACGATTTCGCTGGATTCGAACCACTGGTTGCGCTGGCCTTCTTCGAGCACGACCGTGAGCGAGCTCAGGCCGATGGCGAGCCCCGCAATGCCGGTCCAGTCCGCCTTGAGGAAAGCTTCCCACTGCGGCTTTTCGGCGGGCAGGCCGGAGAGCAGCAGCGTCACGAGCGCGACGCCCACCGGCAGGTTGATGAAGAAGCACCACGACCACGCGATGTTCTCCGCGAGCCAGCCGCCGAGCACCGGCCCGAGCAACGGGCCGAGCAGCACGATCAGCCCGAAAATCGTCATGCCGACGGGCATCTGCTCGCGCGGCAGCCGCGTGCGGATGATGGTCTGCGCGGTCGGGATCATCGCGCCGCCGGTGAAGCCCTGACCGATGCGGCCCACGACCATCATCGGCAGCGAGGTGGACAGGCCGCACATGACCGAGAACAGCGTGAACAGGACCGCGTTGCCGAGCAGGAAGTTGCGCAGCCCGAACACGCGCGTGAGCCAGGCGGCGAGCGGGATCATCACGATTTCCGACATCAGGTAGCCGGTCGAAATCCAGGTGCCCTCGGTTCCGGTCGCGCCGATTTCGCCCTGAATCTGCGGCAGCGCGGAGTTCGTGATGGAGATGTCGAGCGTGGCCATCAGCGCGCCGAGCGCGCCCGCCGTGACCGCGATCCAGTCGGTCGCGCTGGCCCGCGCGTGCGCCTGCGCGTCACTCATGGCGATTCTCGGCGGCGATGCGCCTGCTTTCGTCGGTGGCGGATTTCGTATCGACATCGACGGTCACGGAGAGTCCCGGCAGCAGCACCTTGCGCGTCTGCGGGCCGGTGTCGATCCGAATGCGCACCGGCACGCGCTGCACGATCTTCGTGAAATTGCCGGTGGCATTCTCGGGCGGCAAGAGCGCGAACTGCGCGCCGGTGCCGGGCGAGAAGCTCTCGACGACGCCGTGCAGGTCCGTGCCCTTGAGCGCGTCGACGTGCAGCGTCGCCGGCTGGCCGATACGCATGCGGCCCACCTGCGTTTCCTTGAAGTTCGCTTCGAGATAGACGGTCTGCACCGGCACGACCGTCATGAGGCGCGTGCCCGGCTGCACGTACTGGCCGACGCGCACGGTGCGGTCCCCGACGCGGCCCGCGAGCGGGCTGTAGAGCGTGGTGTCGTTGAGATCGAGCTTCGACTGGTTCAGTTGCGCCTGCGCCGCTTCGAGTTGCGCGCGCGCCTGCGCGATCTGCGCTTCGGTGCCGCCGATCTGCGTGGCGGCGCCGCGCGCGGCGGCGAGACTGGCGGCGAGCGTGGCGCGCGCCTGATCGCGCGTGCTCACGAGGCTCGCCAGGCGCTCGGCGGATTCCGCGCCGGTCGCAACCAGCGGACGATAGCGGCGCACGTCGTCTTCCGCGTGCTCGAGGCTCACGCGCGAGACTTCCGCCTGCGCTTTCGCCTGATCCGCGTTGGCGCGCTGCTGCTTGAGTTCGGCTTCGGCGCGTGAAATGTCGGCGGCGCGCGCATCGAGCGTGGCCTTGCCCTGATCGAGCGATGCCTGATACTGCCGCGTGTCGAGCCGCGCGAGCGGCGCGCCGGCCGCGACGGATTCGTTGTCGCCGACCAGCACTTCGGTCACATAGCCGCTCACCTTGGGCGCGATGGTTACGCTGTCGGCCTTGAGGTAGGCGTCGTCCGTGCTTTCGATGAAGCGGCCGACCGTCCACCAGCGCAGCCCCCACACGATGCCGACGACGACCGCGACGACGCCGATGGCGATGAGCACGCGCCGACGCGACGGTTTGCGTCGCGTGGCCTGATTAGAATCGCCGCCTTGCGCAGGCGCTGCAACTGCCATGAATTTCTCCGACTTTTTGGCGCCGCCGCGCGAGTAGCGGCAGCGGTAGAAAATGCGCGTCCAGTGCGGCGTGAGCGTTTTCGCGACGCTCGCAAAACTAGACGGTGTCGTCTAGTATGCACGATTGTAGACGCGAGCGTCTAGTTTCATTCGACTAATGGAGACACGAGGAAGAACGATGACCAAGCCCCGCGACGAACAAGAGAGCGCCGCGCCGCGGCTGCAGGCGCGCGGCCGCGCGCGCATCGAGAGCGTGCTCGACGCAACGGCGGAACTGATCGTCGAAAAGGGTCTCGCGGGCGTGACGATGCACGGCGTCGCGCGGCGCGCGCAGACGCCCATTGGTTCGATGTATCACTTCTTTCCGGACCGCGAGAGCCTGCTCACCGCGTTGTGGGACCGTCACGTCGCCGCGATGGGCGAGATCGACGACGAGCTGGGCCAGATCGACATCGAAACGTGGCGCGCGCTGTCGTCCGAGGCGGTGATCGACCGCATCATGACGCCGTACATCACGTATCTGGAGCAGAAGCCGGACTGCCTCATTCTCATGTCCGTGATGCCGCACGACGAGCGCAAGCGCGAGCCGGGCACGCTGCGCAAGGTGATCGACGCGCGCATGGCAAGCGTCAAGCCCGCCGACCGCGCGCTCTACGTCGAAATGCTGCGCGCGCTCGCGAGCGGCTCGCTGGCCATCAAGCTGCGTCCCTCCATGGGCGACGTGCAACTCGCGAGGCGCTACCTGCGCGAAGTGAAGCGCGCACTGGCCGCGTATCTCGCGGCGGTCGAAGCGTCCGTCGCGGAGTGACGCCGGCTTTCAAAACGTTTTCAGAGCGGTGTTCAAGAGCGCGAGCGCGCATCTAAAACAACGTTCGTCCTATTCGTTAAGGCATCCTATCTTGTTAGGCAGCGATCAGTTCAAGTGCTTCACTCGTGCCGTTAAATCGCCTATACGTCGGGAGAATCGCCATGCGTATGATCGCGTCTTACCCGGTCTTTGCCGGACTCTGCATCGCCCTCGCTTCGCCGCTCGCCCATGCCTATGACAACGACGACTATCCCGCCGGCCACTGCACGCTGCCGCAGGGCACCGTATCGCTCGTCGAGAAACAGCTCTATTCGGTCGTCAATGCAAGCGACGGCAACGGCGGCATCTTCAAGCCGAATCGCATGTGGGCGGCGGTCGTGGATCGCCAGGGCCATCTCTGTTCGGTGGTGAAGACCGGCGACGCGTGGCCCGGCAGCCGCGCAATCGCAATCGCCAAGGCGTACACCGCCAACGGCTTCAGCAACGACGCGCTCGCGCTTTCCACCGCGAACCTCTATGCCGCCACGCAGCCGGGCGGCTCGCTCTACGGTCTGAACAACTCGAATCCGTTCGATGCGCGCTTTCTCGAACAGGGCAGCGGCATCGGCCGCACGCTCGGCGGCGTCATCACGTTCGGCGGCGGCGTCGCGCTCTATGCGGGCGGCAAGGTGATCGGCGGGCTCGGCGTGAGCGGCGACAGCGCATGCGCCGATCACGCGATCGCTTACCGCATGCGCAAGCTCGCCGGGCTCGGCAGCGTGCCGGCGGGACAAGGGCCGAACAATACCGACAACATCATCTATTCGACGGGTCCGTCGCCGACCGGCTTCGAACACCCGCATTGCTTCCCCACCGATCTCAGCGCGGCGGCGATCGAGTCGACGCACTGACTCTCCCGCACTTGCGGACTGTGCGGCGTCCGTGCGGCGCCGCCTTTTCGTTCGCTCATCGAGGGCAACGCCGGTAAAATGCGAGGCTTGCCCGCCATCTGGCCGCCGCGCGTCACCCGCGCGGGCGGCGCCGCGATTCGGGCATTCGCCCCACGAAGGCACGCCTTTCGTCTCACACGCGGTCGTTCGATCCTGCCGCGCGCCTTTCCCGCCGACGCCCCGCGCGCCCCGACCGGCATCGCGCCGCCCGAGCGCGCCGCGTCCGCTCCCATACGCTAGGCCAGGCCACGACATCCGAGGATTGCTGCACATGCTTGCCCGCGTCACCCGTCTCTTTCCGCTTTGGGCCGTACTCGTTTCCGTCGCCGCTTACCTGTCTCCGTCGTCCGTCACCGGCATCGCGCCGCATGTGACGACGCTGCTCACCATCATCATGCTGTCGATGGGCGTCACGCTTTCCATCGACGATTTCCGGCGCGTGTTCACACGCCCCGCGCCCGTGGTCGCGGGCATCGTGCTGCATTACCTCGTGATGCCGCTCGCGGCCTGGGCGATTGCGAAGGCGCTGCGCATGCCGCCCGATCTGACGGCGGGCATGGTGCTCGTCGGCAGCGTCGCGAGCGGCACCGCGTCCAACGTGATGATCTATCTCGCGCGCGGCGACGTGGCGCTCTCGGTGACGATCAGCGCGCTCTCCACGCTCGTCGGCGTGTTCGCGACACCGCTGCTCACGCGGCTTTACGTGGATGCCTCCATCGCCGTCGATGTACACGGCATGCTCATGAGCATTCTTCAGATCGTGGCGCTGCCGATCGTGGTCGGCCTGATTGTGAATCATCTGTTCGGCAAGTTCGTGCGCAAGATCGAGTGGGTGCTTCCGCTTATCTCGATGGTCTCGATCCTGCTCATCATCGCGGCCGTCGTCGGCGGCACGCAGAAGAGCATTGCGTCGGTCGGGCTCGTGGTTGCGCTCGGCGTGGTGCTGCACAACGGCATCGGCTTGCTCGGCGGCTATTGGGGCGGGCGTCTGCTCGGCTTCGACGAAGCCGTGTGCCGCACGCTCGCCATCGAAGTCGGCATGCAGAATTCGGGGCTTGCCGCGACGCTCGGCAAGCTGTACTTCACGCCGATCGCGGCGCTGCCCGGCGCGCTCTTCTCGGTGTGGCACAACCTGTCCGGCTCGATGCTCGCGGGCCATTGGGCGGGCCGCCCGGCGAAGGGTTCCACGCGCGATGCGGACGCCCGCGGCGCCGAGGGAATCCGCGGCTAGCGCAGTCGGGCGGCGTCGCGCGATGACAGGCACAATACGCGCTGACGCCGCCTGGCCGTGCTCCATTCGTTCTTCGTACCGGCGGATGCCTCGTCACGGCATCCGCTCAATCACTGCTTCCATGAACCCTGCCCATCCCGACGGCACGCTCATTGCCGCGCGCGCCGCGAATTCGCCGCGCTTCCTGCTGTTTATCGTGTGCTTTTTCGCTTCGGCGGGCCAGCTCGCGATCGATATCTACGTGCCGGCGCTGCCCGCGATGGCGCGTTACTTCGCGACTTCGCCGCAAGCCATTCAATCGAGCGTGTCGGGCTATATGGCCGCCTACGCGCTCGGGCAACTGACGCTCGGACCCGTCGCGGATGCGTATGGACGCAAGCGCGTTCTGGCCTTCGGCCTCGTCGTCTTCACGCTCGGATGCCTGCTCTCGCTCGCCGCGACGAACCTCGAAACCTTCCTGCTCGCGCGCTGCATGCAGGGCTTCGGCATCGCGGCGACGAACCTGCTCGCCAAGGCGATCATCACCGATTCCTTCAAGGGGATGGCGCTGGTTCACGCGTTCACGTACATGTCGATTGCATGGGGTCTCGCGCCGATCGTCGCGCCGGTGATCGGCGCGCATCTGCAGACGGCTTTCGGCTGGAAGGCGTGTCTCGTCTTTCTGCTGCTTTATTCGATCGTCATGTGGGCGCTCGTCTGGCGTTATCGCGAAACCTTGCCACGGCCGGTGCGTCTCGAGCCGCGCACGCTGATTTCGAATGCGGGCAAGGTGCTCTCCAGTCCGGTGTTTCAGAGCTGCTTTCTCGCGCAAGGGCTTTGCTACAGCATCCTGCTCGTGTTCAACATCGTCGGGCCGTTCATGGTGCAGAACACGCTGCACAAGCCGCCAACGTTCTTCGGCTATCTCGCGCTCGAAATCGGCATGATGTACTTCCTCGGCGGCCTCTCGAACCGCGTGCATGGGCCGCGCCTGCCGAGCGCGGAAGCGCGGCTGCGAATCGGATCGTGGGCGATGGCGGCGTCAGCGGTCGTCATGCTGCTGCTGGCGCTGACGGTCGGGCTGAGAGTCTGGACGCTCGCGATGCCCGTTCTCGTGATGGGCTTTTGCGCCGGCGCGATGTATCCGACGCTAATGGCGAAGGGCAATTCGCTGTTCCCGCATATCGCGGGATTGACGAGCGCGATCCTCGGATGCGCGTTGCTGCTCGTTTCGTCCGCGATGATGGGCCTCGCCGGATTCGTCTCCGTGCAGATTCTCGCGCCGCTGGCCGCGTTTTTCGTGGCGGTGGGGCTGACCGTCGTGTGGATGGTGGGCAAGCTCTTGCGGCACCTCGAAGGCGTAGAAGCGGCGAAGGGCCGGGGCTAACCCGGCGCGTCCGCTCTTTCGTAGGCTTGCGCGAATACTTCGGCATCGACGAGCCCGTAGTCGGACTCGTCGTACTGCACGAGCCAGTCGCCGGGATGACCTTCGACGACATCGCCTTGTCCGCCGACGCGCACCTTCATCGGAGCCGTCAGGCGAATGGCGTAGGCGAGCAGCGGGCGCTTGCGGTATCGGCCATCGCTGACGAGTTCATACGTCTCGTCGAACCGCTCGCGGCTCACTGGCCAGTTTTCGCCGAGCGTTCCCGTCAAGATGGCGTCGCCCGCGCGAAAGCGCACCGGGCCTTCGAGCGTGTCGCACGTTCCGTCGGCTTCGGCGAAGCGCACGTCGAGCGCAACGGGGCGCTTCACCACGCGCCATGCGTCGGGCGCGTGCCTGAGGTCGGGCATGTCGGGGGAGTCCGTCATGGAATCTCGGTCTTCTGATAGTGGATCAGGTCGCGCCACTGGACGTTTTCGCCCGCGAGCAGATTCACGACGTTGAGCGCATCGAAGCGCAGGTTGGCCGCCGCCCGCCAGCCGTTCGCTTGCGGCGTCTTCAGCGCATCCTGCACCGCCTGGAGATAGGTGACGAGGCGTGCGTGCGCCTTTTTCGATTGCTGCGCGACGCGCCCGTATTCGAGCTTCGTCATCACGCCGTGCAACGCGGCGCCGAGCGCGGGCGTGGCGGCGCTGACGAGCGGCAGCAGGTGTTCGAGCTTCTCGAGAATGCGCGGGACGTGCGGGAAGGGCGCTTCGATGCCGCAGATTCGAGCGACCAGAATCAGCACATGCACCGCCGTGATGAAGGCGGCCACTTCGAAGATGCGTATTGCCAGGTGCTCCATTCGTTCGCGCAAGCCGCGCATGGAGCCGCACTTCTTGTCATGGAAGCCCAATTGTTGCTTTACGCTTTCTTCGAGCGGGGTAGCCAGTCTCACGAGCGATTCGGCTTCCAGGTCATACGAACAGTATCGCGACGGAAGTCCGCCGGCGCTGGCCGAGCGCTGCAAGAGCCAGAGTTCCGCGTTGCGCAGCCTGAGATGCCCTTTCGTCAGGACGAAAAGCGGCTCGTTGAACGGCGGCGGAATGCCGAGAAACGGCGCGAGAATTCCCAGATAGCGTATCTGTTCCGCGATGAAGCGGTGGCCGAGCCAGAAGCGATGCCAGTCGGCGCGGTGCGCTCGCCAGAACGAGACGAGAATGATGACGACGAAGACGCCCTCGGCGGCGCTCCACCAGGCGTCCCACTCGATGTCCGAGCGACGCGAAAGCAGCGACCACCCGGCGTCCGAGCTCACGATGCCGGCCACCGACGCGAACACCGCCGCCGACGAAAGCATGTACAGCAGCCAGATGCTGCTGGCGTGCCTGCGGCTTGCGATGTTCGCGCGTTCGTCGCTCCAGCGGTAGCGCATGCGCAGATGTTCCGTCGATGCCACCGCGTCCGCTTCGTCCGATGCGTGGGACGCCGCCGCGCCGCGTATCGCTCTCGATATGCCGTTCGCGATGCCGCGCGGGTTGAACATGAGCACGCCCCGCATGAGTTCGTCGAACCAGCCCACGCGCCGTTCGATCCACGACGGCGGATGCCGCTCGCTTGCATACGACTTCAGCACTTCCGTGGCCTTGCTCGGCTTGACGTACTTCTCGTCGAGCGGATTGAGCCGCCCACGCAATGTATCGATGAGCACGTCGTCGTGTGGGCCTCGCTTTTCGAAAAGCGAGCACAGCAGTCCTTCCGGCGGGATAGGCCGCGAGAACTGATAAATGCAGTATTCGGTGACGCGATCGCCCGCGATCGTATGCAGTGCGCCGTGCATGTCGATCCACAGCACGGGCATTCCGCCCTTGACGGCCCGCTCGACGAGCCGCACGACGCCGCCCGCCTTGCCTTGCGGCCGCTCGCCGTCCCAGACCGCGATCAGCATGTCGGCATACGCGAGCGCCAGTTCGTCGCGCATTTCGTAGACGGCGTCGTCATCGCGCGCGGCGTCCTCCTCCGTGCATCCGAACGCCACTGACCGGTCGGCCTTGTCGCGCGCAGCGCCGAGATGATCCGGCACGATGACGTCGACCGGCAATCGGAGCGCGTTCGCCGTCTTTATCGCGTGCTGGTCGACGCCGCTCGCCTGTCCCGTCAGCACGCGTATGGTCGTGCTTTCGGCCGCATAAAGCGAAGCGGGGAAGAGGTCGTCGAGACCGAGATCCGACCGATGAAGCTCGGCAAACGCGCCCAGCACGGCGTCCAGCCGCTTCAACGCCGGCCCCGGATTCCTGCCGCCCGCTTCCAGCCGTTCCTTGCGATGCCCGGAAACCAGCAGCGATATGGTTCGCGGAAGAAGCGGAAAGGCTTGCGGCGTGTCGATGGGCATGGTCGTCGTGGGCGAGCGTGCAGGATGTCCTTTCAACCCGAGAGCCGGTTGCCGCCGCTATTGAACGCATTGCACGAGCGCGGAGATCGCGCGCAGTGTGCGCTGCGGGTCCGGACTCGAACGCTTCGGCTCATCTCGCTCCGCGCCGGCGCGCGTGCGCAAGAATCCGGCGAGGTCGCTCGCGCGCACCGCGACGGCCATATCGGGTCGTGCCTGATAACGTCCGACGATCATGCCGAGCAAAAAACCCTGATCGTCGATGACCGGCCCGCCGCTGTTGCCTTCATAGAGCCGCGCGTGAATCGCAAGGAGACGGCGCGCGTCGATGTCCACGGTGCCATCCACGGAACCGCGCGTGAACACGGGCAGCAGCGGCGTCGAAGGTGTCAGACCGAAGGCGATGGTCCACGCCGCGACACGCGCGCCGGCCGGCCCCGCGCGCGCAACCGCGATGCGGCTCACGCTTCGATGCGTCGCGAGCACGGCGACGTCGAGCGCGGTATCCACCGACACCAGCGAGGCGACGAGCCGCGAGTCGTCGTCGGGCCAGACCTCGATGCGCTTGCAGCCTCGCAACGTATGCGCCGTCGTGAGCAGGTCGCCGTCGCGCGCGACGAAAAACGCGGTCCCGCTTCGACGAAGCCCCGGCCGCTGCGCAAGCGGCGCGGATTCCTCGACGGAACTTCCCACGCGCGATACGTCGATGCGCTCGCGCGATGCCGCGAGCGCATCGGTGCGGAGCATGCCCGCCGCGAGGATCGCGCACAGAACCGGCGATGGACCGCGGTGCCTGGCCGGGCCCCGAGCGGCGGCATCACTGCTGGGCCAGTTGCCACTCTCCCTTCGAATTGCGGCACGCGTGCGCATTCTGCTCATAGGTCTTTCCTTCTTTTACATACGACTCGGTGAAATCCCGGCACGTCTGCGCGTTCGCCGATGCCGTGTAGCCATTCAGTGGCTTGATCGTGCCGGAGTTGCCGGTCTTGGTGTTGCGCCAGTGCTTCGGCTGGCTGTTCTTCGAGCTTTGCAGCGCCTCCTGCAGCGCCCGGTCGCGCGCTTCGCGATCGCGCTCGTCCATTTCATGCCCGATCACGCCGCCGAGCAGTCCGCCCGCGAGACCGCCCGCGACGATCGCGCTCGCCTTGCCGTGTCCGAAGAGGCCGCCGAGCGCCGCGCCCGCGCCCGCGCCGAGCAGTGCGCCCGAAGTCGTCTTGTTCATTCCGTTCGACTGGTCTTCCGCGCATCCGGATGCGAGGAGGCTCGCCGCGAGCGTGAGGATCATTGCCGGGAGGTATCTGTTCATCGCTTGTCTCCTGGATCAGCCGGTGCGGGCTCGCGGCGGCTATTTGCTCCAGACGCCGGCGCGCGAGCGCCTTGCCTCGTCCTGCGCGGCGCCATACTGCGCGGGCGAGTTATCGCGGATGCGCGCCCATCCGAGGCGCACGGCGTGCGCCGCGACGTCGTGTCCGTTCGCAAAGCACTGGTACGCGTCGTCGTGCGCGAAGCATCGGACGATGTTGCCTTCGCTCTGGAGATAGCGCTGCATCGCGCGCGCCGGCCGTCCATCCTCTCCGCGAATGCCGTACAGATTGACGATCTTCCCCGCGACGATGAGTGCGCCCGAGTCGAGAATCTGGTCGACGCTGCCCTCGAGGTCCGGCGCGGGGGCACGCGCCGTGGCGTTGTCCGTCGGCGGCGTTGGCGTTGGCGTCGGCGTCGGCGTTCGTGTCGCTGAAGGAGACGGCGCGGGCACAGGCGCGGCGACGGCAGGCGCGGGAGGCGTGGCCAGCGGCGCCGACGCCGGAGCGATCGACGACGCCTGAGGCGTCTCGTGCCGCATGAAGACCGCGACGAGCGTGCCCGCCACCACGACCGCCCCAGCCGCCGATACCATCAGCACGCCGACGCGCCTTCCGCGCGCGGGCGCGACGTTGCGCTGCGCCATATAGCCGGGCATGACGGCGGTGCCGCGGCCCGTCGCGGGCGCGAACGGCTCCGCCTCTGCGTCGAGCACTTCGGGGTGTTCGAGATGCTCGACCGGCTTTTGGGCCGTTTCCCTGCGCCGGGCTTCTTCGGCCGCTCGCGCCGCCGCTTCGCGCTGCCGCGCTGTTTCCGCCGCCGCCCGGGCTTGCGCTGCTTGCGCCGCCTGAGCCGCGTCGCGTTGCCGCGCTTTCTCCGCTTCGCGCGCCGCCGCTTCCCGCTGACGGCCTTCCTCCGCAGCCGCCGCTATCGCGTCGCGTGCGGGGCCGGTTCCGCTCGAGCTTCCGCTTGCGCTTCCGATTCCGGCCGCATGCTCCGCCTTCGAAACCGCCACGGCGACCTTGAGGATGTTCTCCGCGAGTCCATCGACCCATGTCCAGACTTCGTGCGAACGCACGTCCGCGTGACGCAGCGGCCTGAAGTCGATCCACTGATGACGGCGCAGCGCGTCGAGGTCCGCGCCGAAGGCGGTTTCGTCGGCGCTGAACTGATCGACGCCGACGTAGAGAATCGGAAAGATGAGATCGTCGCGGCCCAGATCGATCATGCGTTGCCGAAACGACCGGAACTCCGCGAGGCAGTTCGGGCTTTTCAGGTAACGCGGGCTGACGATCGGCATGAAGAAGACGGTCTGCCCAATCGTTCGTTCGATGGAATTGGCCCAGTCCGCGCCGGGCGGAATCGCCTGAATGTCCTGCCAGATGGTGATGTCCGCGCCGTACTGCAACGCGATGGCCTTTCCCACGATCGTGCGCAGCTGGCTCAGATGCCCGTCGCTATGCGCGTCGTCGCTGCGGGCATAGCTCCAGAAACCCACTGGGTTGGACATGTGCAGATGCTCCGAAGAGGACGGGCGAGCGGTTCTCGGTTGGCCAGTAGCAAGTGCCGGTAAACATCAGGATGCCTAACCCGGCGTGACGGCAAGAGCCGTTCGCGCGGGCATGGCGATGCAAAGGATAGCTAACAGGAATTCGGATCGTGCCGCCTCGTCGGGGGTGAACCGCGATTCGTGTCATTCCGGTCGTTGCTGGTGCTAATCGTTGCGCGGATCGATTTAGGTATAGGCAATCGCGAGTCCGTTAGCAAGTTACGAAACGCGTTTCGGTTTCCTCCGGGCCGATGGGCGTTGCGGATTCGCCGGTCGATGCTTCGCACAGGCGGTTGACGCACATCGCGAACGCGCCGGGCTTTCAAGCCGCCGCGTTACGGTTGCCTTACGCGAGCTGGCGCATGCATGAGCGCGATGCGTGCGGTAGCGCACATTGCGCGCGGGCGGCCACCGCTGACATTCGCATCTGCCGGCGATCGTCCGGGCGTGCGCCGCCGGAAGCCCGCCCGCTTGCGTCCTTTTTACGTTGCCATCAGTTTTATTTATCGGGCGCATGCGCGAGCAAGCCGCGCGCCGCGCCCGCGAACCCGCCCGGGCTGGCCCTCCGGCACGCGTCATCGCAAGCGCCGTCAATGCCGGTCATGGTTTACGCCCAGTTCCGCGCGATAGCGCCGGGCCGTATCTTTCCCTTCAGTTTTCGCAACATACCGGGCCGCGTGCATTCGACGAGCGCCTGATTGCCCGGCACCTCACGGAGCACCCTCATCATGGCTCGCATCATCGGCGGCATTGCCGCCTCGCACACGCCGACCATCGGTTTCGCATTCGACAAGAACAAGCGCGACGATCCGGTCTGGGCGCCGATCTTCGAGAACTTCGCGCCGCTCGCGAACTGGCTCGAAGAGAAACGCCCGGACGTCATCGTGACCATCTATAACGATCACGTCACGTCGTTCTTCTTCGATCACTATTCGGCATTCGCGCTGGGCGTCGGCCCCGAATGGCGCGTCGCGGACGAAGGCGGCGGTGCACGCGATCTTCCGCCGATCAAAGGCCATCCGGCGCTCGCGGCGCACATCGGCAACTCGCTGATGACCGACGAGTTCGACATGTCGTTCTTCCAGAACAAGCCGCTCGATCACGGCTGCTTCTCGCCGCTGTCGATGCTGTGCCCGCACAAACCCGAGTGGCCCGTGAAGCTCGTGCCGCTGCAAATGGGCGTGCTGCAGTTGCCGGTGCCGAGCGCGCGGCGCTTCTACAAGCTCGGGCAGGCGCTGCGCCGCGCCATCGAGAGCTATCCCGAGGACATCAAGGTCGCGATTCTCGCGACGGGCGGTCTTTCGCATCAGGTGCACGGCGAGCGCGCGGGCTTCAACAACACGGAATGGGATCAGCGCTTCCTCGATCTCTTCGAGCGCGATCCGCAGCAACTCGCCGACATGACCATCGCCGAATACGCGGAACTCGGCGGCTACGAAGGCGCGGAAGTCGTCATGTGGCTCACGATGCGCGGCGCGCTGTCGTCGAATGTCGTGTGCAAGCATCGCAGCTACTACCTGCCTTCGATGGCCGGCATCGCGACCGCGATCTACGAAGGCGAGGGCAGCGAGACGAAGCCCGCGATCATCGAGCGGCATCGCGCGCGCATGGCCGCCGAACTCACCGATGTCGACAAGCTGCAGGGCACGTATCCGTTCAGTATCGAGATGGCCGTGCGCGCGTATCGCATCAACGATTATCTGCATCGCATGATCGAGCCCGGGCATCGCGAAGCCTTTCAGCGCGATCCCGAAGCGAGCTTCGAAGCGGCCGGTCTTTCCGATGAAGAGCGCGACATGATCCGCCGCCGCGACTGGCGCGCGCTGCTGCATTACGGCGTCATCTTCTTCATGCTGGAGAAGCTCGGCGCGGTGACGGGCGTATCGAACCTGCATATCTATGCGGCGATGCGCGGCGAGACGCTCGAAGAATTCCAGAAGACCCGCAATGCGCCCGGCGCGCTGTATTCGGTGGCGGGCAAGAGCGGCGGCAAGCTCGACTGGGACAAGGCCGAGCAGGGCAAGCAATAAAACTACAGCGATGCACGGAGACACCAAATGACTAGCGGTAAAACCATCGATATCAAGAGCTTCATCGACGAGCGGCCCATTTCCGCCTACCAGTGGCTGCTGGTGGCGTTGTGCTTTCTCGTCGTCACCGCCGACGGCATGGACGTGGCCATCATGGGCTTCGTCGCGCCTTCGATCATCGCGGACTGGCACATCTCGCGGCCCGCGTTCGGCCTCGTGATGAGCGCCGCGCCCATCGGCCTCGTCATCGGCGCGCTGGCGGCGGGACCGGCGTCGGACCGCATCGGACGCAAAGGCGTGTTGATCGCGTCGGTCTTCTTCTTCGGCGTCTTCACGATCGCGACCGCGTTCACGAATTCGCCGGCGAGCATGGCGTTACTGCGCGTGCTGACGGGCATCGGCCTGGGCGCCGCCATGCCGAACACGACGACGCTGCTCTCCGAATACGCGCCGCAACGCAAGCGCGCGCTGCTCATCACGATCATGTTCACGGGCTTCAACCTGGGCTCGGCGCTGATCGGCTTCGTGGCGGGCTGGCTGATTCCGACGCACGGCTGGCGCTCGGTGCTCGTCTTCGGCGGCGGGCTTCCGCTCGTCCTGATTCCGCTGCAAATCTGGCTGCTGCCCGAATCGGCGCGTCTGCTCGCGGTGCGCGGCGCGACGCCGCAGAAGGTCGGCAAGGTGCTCGGCCGCGTGTGCGGCGTGCGCTTCAAAGGCGACGAAACCTTCGTCTCGGCGGAACCTCCGCTGCCGACCAAGAAGCCTATCGGCGTGCTCTTCTCGCATGGCTTTGGCCTGCTCACGGCCGCGCTGTGGGTCACGTATTTCATGGGCCTGCTCGTCATCTATCTGCTGACCGGCTGGCTGCCCACGTTGATGAAGGACGCGGGTCTCACCGTATCGGCGGCGGCGAACATCACGGCGATGTTCCAGATCGGCGGCACGATCGGCGCGATCATCGTCGGCTGGATCATGGACCGCGTGCGCCCCGCGCCTGTGATTAGCGCGGCGTATCTCGGCGGCGCGATCTGTGTGCTCGGGCTGGCGTGGATCGGCGCGTTGTCGTCGTCGCTCGCGGTGCTCGTGTTTGCCGCGGGCTTCTGCATGAGCGGCGCGCAAACGGGCCTGAACGCGTTTGCGCCGGGCCGCTACCCGACGGTTGCGCGCGCCACCGGCGTGAGCTGGATGCTCGGCATGGGCCGCTTCGGCAGCATCTTCGGTTCGGCGTTCGGCGGCGCGCTGCTCGGCCTCGGCTGGCAGTTCGGCGCGATCCTCGCGATGCTCGCCGTTCCCGCGACGCTCGCGGCCATCGCCATTCTCGTGGCGCAGCGCGGCCGCACGGCCGACGCCGCGCCGCAGACCACCGCTGCACATTAGTACTTGGAGTCACGATGATCATCGACATTCACGGCCACTACACCACGGCGCCCAAGGCGCTGGAGGCGTGGCGCAACCGGCAGATCGCCGGTATCGCGAATCCTTCGGAGATGCCGCGTCCGTCGGAGCTGCACATCGGCGACGACGAACTGCGCGAGTCCATCGAAAGCAATCAGTTGCGTCTCATGCGCGAACGCGGCCTCGATCTCACGGTGTTCAGCCCGCGCGCGAGCTTCATGGCGCATCACATCGGCGACTTCGACGTGTCGAGTACGTGGGCCGCGATCTGCAACGAGCTGTGCTATCGCGTGAGCCAGTTGTTCCCCGAAAACTTCATTCCCGCGGCGATGCTGCCGCAAAGCCCCGGCGTCGATGTCTCGACGTGCATTCCCGAACTCGTGAAGTGCGTGGAGCAGTACGGCAACGTCGCGATCAACCTGAACCCGGACCCGTCCGGCGGTCACTGGACGAGTCCGCCGCTATCGGACCGCTACTGGTATCCGATCTACGAGAAGATGGTCGAGTACGACATCCCCGCGATGATTCACGTGAGCACCAGTTGCAACGCGTGTTTCCATACGACCGGCGCGCACTATCTCAACGCCGATACGACCGCGTTCATGCAGTGCCTCACGTCCGATCTGTTCCGCGATTTCCCGTCGCTCAAGTTCGTGATTCCGCATGGCGGCGGCGCGGTGCCGTATCACTGGGGACGCTTCCGCGGCCTCGCGCAAGAGCTTAAAAAGCCCTTGCTGAAGGATCATTTGCTCAACAACGTGTTCTTCGATACGTGCGTCTATCATCAGCCGGGCATCGATTTGCTCACGCGCGTGATTCCCGTCGACAACATTCTCTTTGCAAGCGAGATGATCGGCGCAGTGCGTGGCATCGATCCCGAAACGGGCCACTATTTCGACGATACGAAGCGCTATGTCGAAGCTGCATCGATGCAGCCCGAAGCACGCGACAAGATTTACGAGGGCAACGCGCGCCGCGTGTATCCGCGGCTCGATGCGGCGCTCAAGGCACAGGGAAGATAGACATGTACGAACTCGGAGTGGTGTATCGCAACATCGATCGCGCCGATGGCGATGCCGCGGCGAAACTCGGCGCGCTAGGCTCGGCTACGGTCCACGAAGCCATGGGCCGCGTGGGGTTGATGAAAACTCATATGCGGCCCATTTATGCCGGCGCGCAGGCGAGCGGCACGGCGGTGACGGTGCTTCTGCAGCCGGGCGACAACTGGATGCTGCACGTCGCGGCCGAGCAGATTCAGCCGGGCGATATCGTCGTGGCCGCGTGCACGACCGACAACACCGACGGCTTCTTCGGCGACCTGCTCGCGACGAGCTTCAAGGCGCGCGGCGCGCGGGCGCTCGTGATCGATGGCGGCGTGCGCGACGTGCGCGTGCTCACCGAAATGGGCTTTCCCGTGTGGAGCCGCGCGGTCTCGGCGAAGGGCACCGTGAAAGCGACGCTCGGCTCGGTGAACATTCCGGTGGTGTGCGCGGGCGCGATCGTCACGCCCGGCGATGTGATCGTCGCGGACGATGACGGCGTCGTCGTCGTGCCGGCGGCATCGGCGCAGAAGGTATTGGAGAAGGCCACGGCGCGCGAGGCGCTCGAAGAAGAGAAGCGCGCGAAGCTCGCGAGCGGCGTGCTCGGGCTCGACATGTACAACATGCGCGAGCCGCTGCAGCGCGCGGGCCTGCGGTATATCGACTGATGCAGGCGCGAGCGATGAACGACACATCGAACGCGGTCACGATCATCTCGTCGATGGCGACGCGCCATGTTCTC
This sequence comes from Caballeronia sp. Lep1P3, assembly GCF_022879595.1. Lineage (NCBI taxonomy): Bacteria > Pseudomonadati > Pseudomonadota > Betaproteobacteria > Burkholderiales > Burkholderiaceae > Caballeronia > Caballeronia sp. Lep1P3. Next base: position 347,668 of record NZ_CP084267.1, read on the forward strand.
GACCATCTCGCCGATGCGTACACGCAGCGTTCGTCGCGGCGCGTGCGCGTCGAATCGGTGGGCGGCGTGACGGCGGCGCAACGTGTTCAGGATGGCGAAGCATTCGATATCGTCGTGCTCGCGGCCGATGTGATCGGCAAGCTCGCGACAGCCGGTTTCGTCGATGCGGAAAGCCGCGTCGGAATCGCGCGTTCCGGCATTTCGGTGGCGGTCGCGGCGGGCGCGGCGCGTCCCGTGATCGACGACGAAGCCGCCGTGCGCGAGGCGGTGCTGTCCGCGCGCAGCATCGGTTATTCGACGGGGCCGAGCGGCGCGCATCTCATGCGTCTCTTCGAGCGCTGGGGCATCGCCGATGCGATCGCATCGCGCATCGTTCAGGCGCCGCCCGGCGTGGGCGTCGGCACGTTGATCGCGCGAGGCGAAGTGGCGCTCGGCTTTCAGCAGACGAGCGAGCTGATCGGCGTGGATGGCGTGGATGTCATTGGCTCTTTGCAGCGTGAGATTCAGGCGCTGACCGTGTTTGAGGGCGCGGTGTGCGGCAATGCGCGTGATGCGTCTGCCGCGATGGCCGTGCTTGCCTTCATGGGTTCGTCGGAATGCGATGAAACGAAGCGCCGGTTCGGAATGGAGCCGGTGAGCTGAAGGCGACCGTTCCATCGCCAACAAAAAAGGCCTGCGCTCGACAATCGGCGCAGGCCTTTGCACTTCTCGATCAGCCGCGCATGCCTCACGCATGCAGTCTGAACGTCTCCACCGCCGTGCGCAGCGCGGCCGCCTGATCCTCCAGCGATTGCGCCGCCGCCGCCGCTTCTTCCACGAGCGCCGCGTTCTGCTGCGTGACTTCATCCATCTGCGTGACGGCGCGCGCCACCTGATCGATGCCGCTGCTCTGTTCTTCCGATGCCGCCGCGATCTCGCCCATGATGTCCGTCACGCGCTGCACCGCGCCGCTGATTTCGGTCATCGTGCGGCCCGCTTCGTCGACGAGCGCGCTACCCGATTGCACGCGTTCCACCGACGTATCGATCAGTTCCTTGATCTCCTTGGCCGCCGCCGACGAGCGTTGCGCGAGCGAACGCACTTCGCCCGCGACCACCGCGAAGCCGCGTCCTTCTTCGCCCGCGCGCGCCGCTTCCACCGCCGCGTTCAACGCGAGAATGTTGGTCTGGAACGCGATGCCTTCGATGATCGTGATGATGTCCGCGATCTTCGCCGAGCTTTGATTGATCTCGCCCATCGTCGTGACGACCTGCGAGACGACATGGCTGCCCTTGGTCGCAATCTCCGATGCGTTCGCCGCAAGCGTGCTCGCCTGGCGCGCGTTGTCGGCGTTCTGCTTGACCGTGCCGGTCAGCTCGTCCATGCTCGACGCCGTTTCCTGAAGCGCCGAAGCCTGCTGCTCCGTGCGCGAGGACAGATCGATATTGCCGGCCGCAATCTGCTTCGTCGCGGACGCGATGGATTCGCTTCCCGAACGAACCGAGCGCACCGTTTCGATGAGGCTCGCCTGCATCGTCGAAAGACCGCGCAGCAACTGGCCCATTTCGTCGTTGGACGTGACCGTCACTTCGCGGCGCAGGTCGCCTGACGCGATCGCGGTGAACTGCGTGAGCGCGGCATCGAGCGGACGCGCGATGCGGCGGCGCAGCGAGATCCACGAATACACGGCAGCAGCGACGCCGAAAAGAATCGCGGCGACGGAGAGCGTGCGGAACGTCTGATATTCGGATTGCCCCGCGTCGAAGGCCGTCTGCGCCGCTTCGAACTGCAGCTTGCGCAGCGTGACGCCCGTCTTGGCGAACTCGTTGAAGGCGGCCTGCATCGCGCTCGCGTCGGCCGTGATCTTGTCCTGATCCTTCGCGCGCACGTCGGCATAGCCTTCGTCGATCAGCTTCTGCATGGTGAGGCGCTGCTCGTTGAACTTGTCGGCGATCTGCTTCTCCTCGGCGCCGTGCGGCAGGGCGGCGTACTTCGCCCACGCGTCGTCGGAGGTCTTGCGCATCAGCGCGCCGCGCCCGATGGCGTCTTCAGCCGCGCTCGTGCCGACATTGAGCGCGGCGCGGTCGAAGCTCAGACGTTCGCGCGCAATGAACATCTCGGCATTGCCGAGCGATACCGCGCTCGGCATTTCGTTCGCGTAGAGCGCATGCGTCACCGCATTGGACCGCGTCATGCCGACGAGCCCCACTGCGCCGATTGCGATAAGGAGCGCGCTCAACAGCGCCATGGCCAATGCCAGGCGGCCCTTGATAGTCGAAAACATGTCTTCCCCGAAGTGGCTGCACCGCGTCTGACGTGCGCGCGGGCTGCGATGCTGCGCCGGCTGCGCGGCCGAGGGATTGCCTCGACCTCCTGTATATCGACAGGCGTGCAGGACGCTTTAGGGGAGGGATTACCTGCATATGCTCCACGCGAAACACGAACGAACGGTCGTTTTGACGAGAGACTCAACCGGCGTATTCGTCATGGCGCTTCCACCAGTTTGCCGTTTCGTTCCGGCCTTTGGGCGCGCGGTCGAGCCACTGGTACATGCCCCACAGCGCATCGAGGCCGCGCGCATACGCCGAGTAAGTGTGATACGCGACGCCGTCTTCCATCGCGAATGCGCTCATGCCAGGACGATCGCGTGTGAAGGTCGGCGCATCGGTGCCGCAGTCGGCGGCGAATGCCTTGACCGGCTCGGGCGCGTCTTTCATGTCCATCGCGTGAGCGTCGCGCGCGTAGTTGTATTCGATTTCGCCCTCGCGCTGCTGGGCTTCGGTGAACGACACGTTGAAGTCGTAGTTGAACTCGCCGTCGCGCGCGCACGCCCAGGGAAAGCGCCAGCCCATCCGCTTTCTGTATGCGGCGAGCTTCGCGAGGGGCGCGCGCGATACCGCCCATAGCGCGACATCGTGATGCGCGAGATGAATGGCGAAGCCATCGAAGCCGTCCGCGATCGACGAACACGACGGACACCCCGCGCTCCAGTCCGGCCCGAACATGAAGTGATACACGAGCAGTTGCGAGCGGCCGCCGAAGAGGTCCGCGAGCGTCGCGCTGCCGGCTTCGGTATCGAAGCGATACGTCTTGTCGATGCGAACCCACGGCAAGGCCTGACGTTGCCGCGCGAGTTCATCGCCGCGACGCGTGTGCGTTTTTTCCGCATCTAGCAGGGCGATGCGCGCGGCGAGCCATTCGTCGCGCGTTCCGGTGAGATGAGTCGTCATAGGGTTGCCTCCGGTTGGGGTCGTCGTCGTAAAGCACGGTGTTAGATTAATGCGGGCAACGACGGGCGTGGGAGTGACAAACGTGTCGGGATTCGCATGGATTCGTTGATCACGGCGGCGGCGCGCGCGCTCGCATCGGGCGATGCGCTCGGCGCGCTCAATCGTGTCGCGCTGCGCGACGACGCCCCCGCGCTCGCGCTTCGCGGCATCGCCTTGGCGCAACTCGGCGACTTCGTGCGCGCGAAGTCGCTCGTGAAGCGCGCGGCCCGCGCGTTCGGCGCGAAGGAAGCGGTGGCGCGTGCGCGATGCATCGTCGCAGAAGCGGAGATCGCGCTGGCGTCGCGCGAACTTGCGTGGCCCGCGAAGGCGCTCGAACACGCGCGCGCGACGCTTCACGCGCACGGCGATCACCTCAACGCGGCTCATGCGCGCACGCTCGAAGTGCGGCGCGCGCTGTTGATCGGACGTATCGACGATGCTGAACAGTTGCTCGGCACGCTCGATCCCGCCGCGCTGCCGCCCGCCGCGCGCGCGACGCACGAACTGATGGCGGCGGGTATCGCGATGCGGCGCCTTCGCACGAAAGCCGCGCGCGACGCGCTATCGCGAGCGCAGCGCGCCGCGAACGATGCCGGCATTCCCGCGCTCGCGGCGGAAGTCGAGCGCGCGTGCGAGCCGTTGCATACGCCGGCGGCGAGGCACGTCGCGCGAGGCACGTCGCGCATGCTGCTGCTCGATGACGTCGAAGCGCTTTTCGCATCGGATGCGCTCATCGTGGACGCGTTTCGCAACGGCGTGCGCGATGCGCATGCGTCGGTGTCGCTCGCCACGCGCCCGGTGCTCTTCGCGCTGGTTCGCATGCTGGGCGAGGCGTGGCCGGCGGACGTGCCGCGCGATGCGCTCATCGCGGGCGCGTTTCGCATCCGGCATGCGGACGAAACGCATCGCGTGCGGCTGCGTGTCGAAATGGGACGGTTGCGCACGCTGCTGCGGCCGCTCGCGAACGTGCGCGCGACGCCGCATGGCTACGCGCTTGCGCCACGCGATGCGCCGGACGTCGCGGTGCTCGCGCGCCCTGTCGAAGACGATCACGCGCCGCTGCTCGCGCTGCTCGCGGATGGGCAAGCGTGGTCGAGTTCCGCGCTCGCACTCGCGCTCGACGCGAGCCAGCGCACGGTGCAACGCTCGCTCGACGCGCTGGCATCGGCGGGCAAGGTGCAGTCGCTCGGACGCGGACGCGCGCGACGCTGGATCGCGCCGCCGTCGCCCGCATTCACGACGGCCTTGTTACTCCCCGCCGATCTCGCAGGCGCCTAGCATGAACGCATCTCAGGGAGACAGACGATGAAGCGCGCGAAAGCGGAAATACTGCGTGAATACGGGCCTTTTGTGGATGTGGACGGCGTCCACGGCGTGAGTTGGGACGGCCACGCGGTGTGGTTCGCGGGCGGCGACTCGCTCAATGCGTTCGATCCCGCGAGCGGCGAGCGTGAACGCAGCATCGACGTGCCGGCGCATGCGGGCACCGCCTTCGATGGCACGCATCTGTACCAGATCGCCGAAGACCGCATCCAGAAGATCGATCCGCAAAGCGGCCGCGTCATCGCGACCATTCCCGCGCCGGGCGGCGGCGCGGACTCGGGGCTCGCGTGGGGCGAGGGCACGCTCTGGGTCGGGCAGTATCGCGAGCGCAAGATCCATCAGATCGATCCGGCGAGCGGCGCGATTCTGCGCACGATCGAATCGGACCGCTTCGTGACCGGCGTCACGTGGGTGGACGGCGAACTGTGGCACGCGACCTGGGAAGGCGACGCCAGCGAACTCCGGCACATCGATGCGCGCACGGGCGATGTCGTCGAGCGGCTCGATATGCCCGAAGGCATCGGCGTGTCGGGACTGGAATCGGATGGCGCCGATACCTTCTTTTGCGGGGGCGGACGCGCGCGTACGGTGCGCGCGGTGCGCAAGCCGAAATCGCGGTGAGCGAAACGCGTGAGCATTTGCGCTTGGGCGTGAAGCCCCGCCTCGCATGCCGGCGCGTTAGCCTTTATGCTGTCGCATCGGCGCGCAGCACCCGCATAAGAACGCCCGACGAAACCTGGACAAAGAGCCGTCGCTTGACTTCGAATATCCCCGACCCCATTCGCTTCGATTCATGGATCGGCGAGACCGCGCGCGCCATTCGCGACTTCGACTGGAGCAAGACGCCGCTCGGCGGCATCGACACCTGGCCGCAAATGCTGCGCGCCGTCGTGCAGGCCATGCTGCGCAGCGCGCTGCCGATGGCCGTTCTCTGGGGCGAAGAAGGCACGCTCCTCTACAACGACGCCTACGCGAAATTCTCGGGCGTGCGGCATCCCGGCATTCTCGGCTTGCCCATCGAGCGGGCGTGGCCGGAGGCATCGGAGTTCAATCGCAATGTGGTGGACTCGGGCCTGCGCGGGGAATCGCTGTCGTATCGCGACATCGGCTTCGTGCTGTCGAGAAGCGGCAAGCCCGCGCAAGTCTGGCTCGATCTGCACTACAGCCCCTTGACCGGCGACGACGGCCTGCCCGCGGGCGTCCTCGCGATCGTCGTCGAAACGACCGGGCGCGTGCTGCTCGAACACGACCGCGCGCTCGCGGAAGCCGCGGTGAGCGAGGCCAACGAGCGCCTGCATCTCGCGATCAATTCGGGCGCGGTGCTCGGCGTGTTCGTATGGGACATCCCGAAGAATCGCGTGAAAGGCGATGAGCGCTTCGCGCGCACCTTCTCCGTTCCGTTCGAGCAAATCGCCGAAGGCTGGCCGCTCGAAGCCGTGCTGGACATCATGCATCCCGGGGACCGCGAGCACGTTCAGGCGCTGATCGAGCGCACCGTGCGCGACGGCGTGCCGTATCGCGCGGAATATCGCATTCGCACGCCCGGCGACGGATGGATGTGGATTCTCGCGACCGGCCGCTGCGACTACGACGGCCACGGCCGTCCCGCGCGCTTTCCGGGCGTGATCGTCGACATACACGATCGCCGGATCGCCGAAGAAAGCCTGAAGGAACTGACGCGCAGCCTGGAGGACAAGATTTCGGAAGCGGTCGCGGCGCGCATCGCGGTGGAAGCGCAGTTGCGGCAAAGCCTCAAGATGGAGGCGCTCGGCGCGATGACGGGCGGCGTCGCGCACGACTTCAACAACACGCTGCAGGCGATCAGCGGCAATCTGCAACTGCTGCAATATCTTCCGCCGACGGACCCGCGCGTGCCCGAACGCGTGCAGGCGGCCATGGAAGCGGTGCAGCGCGGCGCGAAGCTCGCGTCGCAATTGCTCTCGTTCGCGCGGCGGCAGCCGCAGTCGCCGGTGGTCATCAATCCGCGCCGCCTGCTCGATGAAATGCGCGAGCTCTTGCAGCATGCGGTGGGCGCGTCCGTCGTCATCGGCACGCACTTGCCGGATCATCCCTGGAACTTCTGCGTCGATCGCAATCAGCTCGAAAACGCGCTGCTCAATCTCGCGATCAACGCACGCGATGCGATTCGCGGCGACGGCAGCTTCACACTCGCGTGCACGAACGAAGTGCTCGACGAAGCCGCGTGCGAGGGCCGCGACTTGCGTCCCGGCGAATACGTGCGGCTCTCCGTGCGCGACGACGGCAGCGGCATGGCCGCCGACGTGCTGGAGCGCGCGTTCGAGCCGTTTTTCACGACCAAGGCCGAAGGACACGGCACCGGGCTCGGGCTCAGCATGGTGTTCGGCTTCGTGAAGCAGTCGGGCGGACACATCGACATGTCGAGCGCGGAGGGCGCGGGCACGACCGTCGATCTCTTCTTTCCGCGCAGCTACGACGCGGAAACGGTGGTCACGGCGAACGGCGCGCTCACGCCGCAGACGGGCGGTGCGACCGTGCTCGTCGTCGACGACGATGCCGCCGTGCTTTCGTCGACCGTCGCGATTCTCGAAGCGATGCGCTACATCGTGCTCAAGGCCGCGAACGGCGATGCCGCGATGAGCGTGCTGCAAAGCGGCGTGGGCGTCGACCTGATCGTCACGGATGTGGTGATGCCGGGCAAGGTCAAATGCGAGGATCTCGCGCAATGGGCCTCGGCGCAGGCGCGGCCCGTGCCCGTCATTTACGTGTCCGGCTATACGCGCGACGTGATCTCGCGCGACGGCGCGCTGCGGCCCAACGTCACGCTTCTTGGCAAGCCGTATCGCGCCGAAGCGCTCGCCAAGGAAATCGCGGCGGCTCTCGAGGGCGCGGCGAATACGCGCTGAAGGCAAGATTTACCGGGACCGATCGAATCCATCGCTCATCTAAAGTGTTTGCCGATCGCGCCGTTAAGCAGCGAGGCATTCACGGCCATCACGGCAGAAAGGATTCGAGCGGTGCAGGAAAGAGCCAGCGATTTTCTTGGAACCATCGGCGACGCGGTCGCACGGCGGCTTCCGTACATCGAATGCGCGCGCCGCATCGACGCCTTCGCGCTCGCGGTGCTGAGCGTCGCGCTCGTCGCGTGCATGACGCCGTTCGTGCCGCTGCCGTGGAACGTGCTGCTCGGCGCGGCGGCTGCCGGCGCCATGACCGTCATTCATCAGATGCTCGAATGGAGACGGCACATCTTCGTCGCGCAGCAGCTTTCCAACGGACTGCTTTCCATCGCCGAGGACTGTCTCAAGCTGCTCGACCTGGATGGCCGCGTCGTCTGCATCTCCGATGTCGGCCGCCGCCTGATCGAAGCGCCGCGCGCACAGGACATCGTCGGCGTGGACTGGCTCGCGCTGTGGGACGGGCCGGATGCGCGCGATGCGTTCGAACGCGCGAAGGCGGGCGAGTCGGTCTCGTTCTCCGGCACTTGCCCGACGATGACCGGCGCGCGCAAATGGTGGACGTCCACATTCGCGCCCGTCTACGGCGAGGAAGGCCGCGTCGCGGCGGTCCTGTGCAAGTCGCGCGACATCACGGCGGAAGTGAGTCTCATCGACGAGCTGCGCGGCAATGCGCGCGTGCAGAAGGACATGGAAGACCACGTCGATGCCGTGTTCTGGACCGCGAGTCATGACTTCAGCGATCTGCTGCATGTGAGTTCCGCGTTCGAGCGCATGTGGGAGATGCCCGTGGCGGCGCTCAAGGCGGACAAGACGGCATGGATGGAGCGCGTGCATCCGGACGACATGCCGGGACTGCGCGGCAAGATGCGCGAAGCGGTGAGCCTGAGCGCGCCTTCGCAGAGCTATTTCCGCCTGTGTCTTGCCGACGACCGCACGCGCTGGGTGCGCGCCGATATCTATCCGGTGAGCGAAGACGGCGCGGTGTCGCGCGTGGTGAGCGTATGCGTCGATGCAACCGAGGAGCGCATGCATCTTCAGGAACTGCACCGCCTCGTGAACACGGACAGTCTCACCGGCCTGCACAACCGCAACGCGATGATGAATGCGCTGACGGAACGCTGCGCATCCGGCGAGCCGTTCGCGTACTTCTTCATCGACGTGGACCGCTTCAAGTCGATCAACGATACGGCCGGCCACAGCGCGGGCGATGCGGTGCTCAAGGCGATCGCGCAGCGCATCGGCGAAACGATGCCGCCGGGCGCCGTGGCCGCGCGCGCGGGCGGCGACGAGTTCACCGTGATCCTGCCGGGCACCTTCGATCAGGAGCGCATGGAACGCGCATGCAGGCGGCTTGCGCTCGCGTGCCGCAGGCCGATCAAGGTCGGCTGCAAGACCGTGACGATGACATGCTCCATCGGCGTCGCGCTCTATCCCGAACATGGCCGCACGCCGGAGGATCTGTTCATCAGCGCGGACATGGCGATGTATGCCGCCAAGCGCGCCGGGCGCAACGCGTTTCGCGTGTTCGGCGAGCGCGAGAAAGACGATCTCGCGCGCGCGCATCTCGAAACAGAGCTGCATGGCGCGATCCGCGACAATCAGTTCGTGCTGCATTATCAGCCGCAGTATCGTATCGATACGGGCGCGCTTGCCGGCGTGGAAGCGCTCGTGCGCTGGAATCATCCGCAACTGGGGCTGCTATCGCCGGGCGCGTTCGTGCCGGTGCTGGAGGAGAGCGGCCTCATCGTCGAGGCGGGACACTGGATCATCCGCGATGCGGTGCAGGCGGCGGCCCGGCTTGCCGCGGCCGTGCCCGAGGTGCGCTCCGTTGCGGTCAATGTGTCGCCGAAGCAGTTCCGCGATCCGCGTCTCGTCTCCGTGCTTCAGCACGCGATCAGGCGATGCGGCATCGACTCGCACTGCATCACGCTCGAAATCACGGAGTCGGCGCTGATCGAAAACGTCGACGATGCGCAGGAAGTGCTGTCGAACGTGCGCGCGATGGGGGTGCGCATCGCCATCGACGATTTCGGCACCGGCTATTCGAGCCTCAGCTATCTGGCGCGTTTTCGCCCCGATGTGCTGAAGCTCGACAAGTCGTTCGTCGACAACATCGCCACCGACGCGATGATGCTCACGGTCGTCGAAGGCGTGATCGATCTGGCGCACAAGCTCGGCGTGGCCGTGATCGCGGAGGGCGTGGAGACGGCGGAGCAACTGGAACGCCTGAAGCATGCGGGCTGCGACAAGATGCAGGGCTTCCTGCGTTCCCCGCCGGTGCCGTTGGAAGCGCTTCTGGAGCAGGTTGCCGTCGCGGAGATGTAGCGGCGGCATCGTCGTCGCAACGACTCGCCGGATAGCCGCGCCTATGCACGAAGCGTTCGCGCAGACCGGCCGGAACGAGCGCGCGGCGCGAATATCGGCATTCTCTCGAGAATCCAGTCGAGCAGTTCCTGCGGTCCCGCCGCGAGCGGTCTGTCCGCCTTCACGAGCACGCGCGCATGCGTGCCTTCGAAGAGCGGATGCGCAATGGGCACGGTCTTCATTTCACCGCTTGCTATCTCGCGATATGCGGCGAATGCGCCGATCGGCGTGACGAACGCTCCCGCGCTCACGATGCGCTTCAACGCCGTCAGCGAATTCGTCGTGAGCGTCGCGCGCACGGCGATGTTGTCGGTCGTCGCGAGCATCTTCAACACATGGCCGATGCCGAACGAAGGCGGCATGACGGCTAACGGATAGTCGAGCAGATCGGCGACGCGCGCTGCCCCGCCCCGCGCGACGAGCGAATGATCGCGCCGCGCGAGCAGCACGACGGGCTGCGGCGAACTCGCGCGAACCTCGATGCGCGGATGCGGCGGTGCGTTGTACGCGAGTCCGATATGCGCGCGGCTTTGCGCGACTTCTTCGATCACGTCGTCGACGGGCAGCGTGTCCACGCCGATGTCGAGGCCCGGATACCGCGCGCTGAACGGCGCAAGCACATTGTCGACGAGCGTATCGACATAGCCTTCGCTCACGGCCAGTCTGATATGCCCTTGTTTCAGGCCCTTTAGCGCATGAAGCTGATCTTCCAGCTTCTCCTGCTGCGAGCGATGCCCGCGCCAGAATTCGAGCAGATGAAACGCGGCTTCGGTCGGCCGCACGCCGCGCGCCTGCCGCTCGAAAAGCGTCGTGTCCAGTTCCGTTTCCAGCAGCCTGATCTGCCGCGCGATGACCGATGGCGACGTGTTCAGATGATCGGCTGCGCCGCGGATCGTGCCGTGCGCCAGCACTTCGTTGAAATAGCGCAGACGCTGCTGATTGATCTCGCGCATGGTCCCGGTCTCCTCAAAGTGCGTTGCTCTCAGGGCAACGATACGTGAACTTTGTTGCGGTTGCTCACACGGCGTCATGCGCCCAACATTGCATCACGCGAACGCACATCGAGGAGAGAGATCATGACCGAACACATCAACGGATCGCGCCGCCGTCTTCTTGGCGCGGCAATCGCGGGCGTCGGCGCGATGCAACCGGGATTCAGCGGCGTCGTGCGCGCGCAGGCGTCGAGTGCGACGAGTGCGGCGAGTGCGACTTCATTCGGCGATATCAGGCAGATCAACGCGGGCACGCTCGATATCGGCTATGCGCAGGCAGGCCCCGAGAACGGTGCGCCCGTGATCCTGTTGCACGGCTGGCCCTACGACATCCACAGCTTCGCCGAAGTCGCGCCGATGCTCGCGGCGGCGGGCTACCGCGTGATCGTGCCTTATCTGCGCGGCTACGGGTCGACGCGTTTCCTTTCCGCCGATACACCGCGCAACGGGCAGCAGGCGGTCGTGGCGGTGGACATCATCGCGCTCATGGATGCGCTGCGCATTGAACGCGCGCTCGTCGCGGGCTTCGACTGGGGCGCGCGCACCGCGAACATCATGGCGGCGCTCTGGCCGGAACGCTGCAAGGCGCTCGTATCGGTGAGCGGCTATCTGATCGGCAGCCAGGAGGCGAATCGCGCGCCGTTGCCGCCCAAGGCCGAGCTTGCGTGGTGGTATCAGTTCTACTTCGCGACGGAACGCGGCCGCGCAGGGTATGCAGCGAATCGCCGCGGGTTCTCGAAGCTCATCTGGCAGACGGCGTCGCCGCAATGGCATTTCGACGATGCGACGTTCGAACGCTCCGCGCAAGCGTTCGACAATCCCGATCACGTGGCGGTCGTGATTCACAACTATCGCTGGCGGCTGAGTCTCGCGGAAGGCGAGCCGCAGTACGACGCGCTCGAAAAGCGCCTTGCTGCCGCGCCGTCGATCGGCATCCCGACGATCACGATGGAAGGCGACGCGAACGGCGCGCCGCATCCCGCGCCCGCCGCCTATGCTAAGAAGTTCTCCGGCCCGTATCGTCATGTGGACGTGACGGGCGGCGTCGGACACAACTTGCCGCAGGAAGCGCCCAGGGCTTTCGCCGATGCCGTCATCGCAGCGGATCGAATGTAGGCGCAAACGTTCGCCTTCCCGCCAGCATTGATTCCGCTTTCAAACCGCATTTCAGAAGCGTTTCGCGCGCTGCAATTTTCGTCAGCTCAGTGTGGCGTTTCCCACATATCGCCTCTCCGTTCTTGCGCACAATCCGTTCCGTCTAATGAATAAAAACAAACGCCCGAAGGCCGCACCATAGCGGCCAGGGGCATACGGGGAAGTCATGCAGCGAGAGAAGAAAGTGCCCGCCCAAGCGCGCGCCATCGCAGTGTGCATCATTGCTTCATCGGCCATGTCGAGCCATGCGTTCGCTCAGGATGCCGAAGGAAATACCGCCGTACATGCCGATGCCAGCGGCCAGGCGCGCGCGCTCATTTCGCTGCCGACGACGCCGACGCCGAGTCCCGTTGGCAAGACCACGCCGTTGCCCGCCGCGAACGCCGCGCCGCTTTCATCGCGTGGCACGGTGAACGCATCGGAATCGCTCGAAAAGAGCGCGACGCTCGCCGGGACGCCGCGCGCCCGGACCGCCGACGTCAACGGTCAGGAGCCGCTCGACGACGCGCTCGGCGGCGTGGTCACCACCGACACCGTCACGCTCGCGGGCCAGGACTTCTATAACGGCTTTGCGCAGGCGTGGGGCGCCATTCCGCTCGCGCAGCGCTACATCGTGTCGGTTCACGAGCGCCCGTCGGCACGCTACGGCAGCCTCGTGTGGGTGGAATTCCGCCAGCGCCGCGTCTTTCAGGCATTCCTGCCGATTGCGCGCGCGAACGTGCGGCCCGTCGCGGAAGGCGCGGCACAGGTGGCGTTCCAGAACGTCATGCAGGCGGACCTCACGCGCCTGCTCTTTCGCGACGCCGACATGGCGAACGACGAACTCCAATAAAAAGCAACACGGCCAATTACGGGGATCACCATGAAAACCAATGCGCTTGCCCGCAGCGCCATGCTCGCCTGCGCGCTCTCGATGCCGCTTCTGATGCCGTCCACCGCTGCTCATGCAACGTCGCTCGTGTACGAACCGGTGAATCCGAACTTCGGCGGCAATCCGCTCAACGGCGCGAATCTGCTCAACGAAGCGAACGCGCAGAACAAGTACAAGGACCCGTCGGCGACCGACTACGGCACCGGCAGCCAGTCCACGCTCGATCAGTTCAACTCGCAATTGCAGCAGGCGATTCTCTCGCGCGTGGCGTCGTCGATCTCCAGCTCGATCGTCGGCACCGACGGCACGCTGCATCCCGGCACCATCAACACGGGAAATTTCTCGATTGCGATCACATCGGTGACGGGCGGCAACCTGCAAGTGACGACGACCGACAAGACGACGGGCGCATCGACCACGTTCATCGTCGGCAACGGACAGTAAAGCGAGAGCCAAAAGAATGAACAAGAACGCACTCAGGACCACGGCCACGCGCGCGGCGCTTGCGGCCGCCGTCATCGGTTCCATGCTGCTCGCCGGCTGCGTCACCGCGCCGATGCCTTCGGCCGGGAACGCGACGCTCACGCCGCCCACGCGGATCACGCGCGATCTCACGCATCTGCCGCCGCCCAAGGGCAGGATCGTCGCGGCCGTGTACGGCTTTCGGGATCTCACCGGGCAGTACAAGCCGTCGCCGGACAGCTCGTTTTCGTCGCAAGTGACGCAGGGCGGCGCGTCGTTTCTCGTGAAGGCGATGCGCGATTCCGGCTGGTTCACGCCGGTGGAGCGCGAGAACCTTCAGGACCTGCTGACCGAGCGCAAGATCATGCGCGCCCTCGAAACGCCGGACGACAAGAACCGCGCGGGATCGAACATCGCGCAGATCGGTGCGCTCGCGCCGGCGAGCATCGTGCTCGAAGGCGGCATCGTCGGCTATGACTCGAACATCCGCACGGGCGGCGCGGGCGTTGCATATCTCGGCATTTCGGCGTCGCAGCAGTATCGCGTGGATCAGGTGACGGTGAACCTGCGCGCGGTGGATATCCGCAACGGCACCATTCTCAACAGCGTCTCGACTACGAAAACCATCTATTCGGTTCAGGTCGATACGGGCGTGTACCGCTTCATCGGCTTCAAAGACTTGCTGCAGGCCGAACTCGGCATGACGCGCAACGAGCCGCAGCAATTGTGCGTGAACGAGGCGATCGAATCGGCGCTCGTGCATCTGATCGTGCAGGGCGTCGCGAACCAGACGTGGGCGCTCAAGGACATGAAGGACTGGTACGACCCGACGATGCAGCGCTATCTGCTGGAAAACCAGGGCTACGCCGCGACGATGGAAGCGGTCAATCCGCCGTATAGCGCGGTGAAGGTCGATCCGCCCAAAACCTTCGGTGGCTGATTCAATGAATAAGGACGACGAAATGATTCCACCACTCGCGCCCTGGCGCGCTTCGAAGATCGCGCTCTGCGCGACGGTATTCGCGGTCGTGAGTCTCTCGCTTGCGGTCTTCGCGGCGGACCTGTCGCCAGTGTCGGACCTCGGTCCATCGGAACCGGGATTCGGCGGCGGCGCGCAAGTGGCCCGCGTATCGCAGGCGGGATCGGGCAACCGGTTCAGCGGCGTGCAGTCGGGACAGAACGCGCTGATGGCGAATCAGGCGGGCATCGCGAACGCGGCGGCTATCGCGCAGTCCGGCAACGACAACTGGAGCGCGCTTGCGCAGAGCGGCAACGGCAATCAGTTTGCCGGCGTGCAGGCCGGTACGGGCAATCGCTCCGTCGCGGTGCAAAACGGCAGCGGCAACGCGGCCACGGTGACGCAGATCGGCTCGTCGATGTCGTCGCAAGTGACGCAACTCGGCATCAACAACGAAGTGTCGATCCTGCAAAGCCGCAACGGCGCCGGGCTACAGGTGATGCAAAACGGCAATGGCGCAAGGGCGTCGGTGCTCATGAAGTAATTGGATTTTCGACCTTGGCGGCGACGTCACGGTGCGAGGAGACCGCAGTAAGGCAGTGCTTTCGGTTCAAAGCGGGTGCAGTTCGGTCGGTCCGGAGGGCAGCAGGGGCTGCCAGCCGTCGGGAAGCAAAGAAGTCACTCAAAACTCAAACCACGAGGCTATAAAAATGAAAGTCAAGGCATCTATCATCGCCATGGGTCTGGCAGCGCTCGCTTCGAGCACCGCATTCGCAGCCGGTTTTTCGGCGGACGAATCCGCTACCGTTTCGCAGTTCGGCTATGGCAACACGGCGACGGTCGATCAGCAATCGTCCATCGGCGACAGCGTGAACGTGCAGCAGAATGCAGCCGGCGCGAACGCCGCCGTCAAGTCGATCAATGGCGGCCTGAACCGCACCGACATCGCCCAGACCAGCTCGTCGATCGATTCGAACCTCGTCGCGAACGTCACGCAGGACCGCGCGGTCGGCGAGCGCACGAACATCACGCAGGTCGGCAGCAACTCGAGCGCGAACGTCGCGCAGACGACCTCGTCGGGCGACAAGGACACCGTGCGCCAGAACGGCACGAATAACTCGGCGACGATCACGCAGACGAGCGCCGCAGGCAACACGGTGAACATCGATCAAGGCCAGAACACCGCCTCCGGCAAGTTCAGCGGCGGCACCGCAAACGTCACGCAAACGACGACCTTCGGCAACAACGTGCAGATTTCGCAAGACAACGACCACGGCATCGCGAACGTCGAAACGATCGGCGGCGGCCTGAACAAGACGACCATCACGCAGACGGGCGGCGGCACGGACGCGTATGTCGGACAGACAAACGAACTGGGCGACACGGTCACGATCAACGAGAACGGCTCGGCGATCGCCAAGGTCTTCTCGTCGAACGGCGGCGGCAACAAGACCACCATCGACCAGAGCGGCGCAACGGCCCCGAACTTCGCGCAAGTGAATCAGGGCAACGCGGTCAACGAAACGACGACCATCGTGCAAAGCGGTCCGCAGTACAACAAGACGTATGTGAACCAGTACAACGAGTCGAACGATCTGGCGTCGGTCGTGCAGCTCGGCAGCAACAACGAAGCGACCACCACGCAAAAGGATGGCCACAACAACGCGATCGGTTCGTTGCAGCTCGGCTACAAGAACACCGCGAACCTGACGCAGCAAGCCGCCGTGGAATCGACGCTGCTGTCCTCGCAGATCGGCGACCTCAACGTTGCGACCGGCACGCAGTCGGGCAACAACGAAGAGATGCTGCTGTCGCAGAACGGTCTCGGCAACAGCGCGACGGCTTCGCAATCGGGCGCGGGCAACGCGGCCGCGATCACGCAGCTCGGCTATTCGAACGTCGGTTCGATCACGCAAGCGGGCTACGGCAACTCGGCAACGATCGCGCAATCGGGCACGAAGAACTCGGCGACCATCGCGCAGCACTAAGCGACGACAGACGCGGTTTTATTCAGAGCGGGCGGCAGGCGGCTTTCGGGCTGTTTGTCGCCTGTTTTTTATTTCGGGCGATGCCCCGCGACAACGCGAAGCCGCACTTCCCTCACTCCTGCCAGCTCCCCGAGATAATGCTACGTTCATGCGAGCCAGAACGATGGCCGCAGCCCCATCGCAAGCACGGACATGGAGCGACACACGATGAAAGCGACGACAGTCGGCCTCTTTCAGGCAGCGGGCCTGGTGCTGTTCGCATCGAACGCGTGGGCGCAGTCGAGCGTCACGATGTACGGCCGGCTCGACGGCGGCATCGAATATCTGAACCATGTTTCCAACGGTGCGGGCGGCAACGCATCGCGCTGGAGCGCCGAGGGCGGCGACTGGGGCACGAGCATGTGGGGGCTCAAGGGAACCGAAGACCTGGGCGGCGGTTTGACCGCGCTCTTCGATCTCGAGACCGCGCTGCAGATCATGAACGGCAGAACGGGCGGCGACCGTCTCTTTTCGCGCCGCGCCTACGTGGGCATCAGCTCGAAGACGTGGGGGCAGATTCAGGCCGGCCGCAACCTCTTCATCGATAGCGACGGCGTCTGGGAATTCGATCCGTTCGTGCAGGAAGCGATGTCGTCGGCATCGCTCGTGCGGGGACGCAACTGGCAGCAGACGAGCAACAACGTCGAATATCACAGCCCCGTGTTTCATGGCCTCGACGTGCAGGGACAGTACGCATTCGGCAATCAGCCGGGCGCGTTCAACCGCGGCGCGCCGGGCGAATTCGGCCGCTCCGAAGGCATCATGCTCACGTATCACTCGCCGCTTCTCGACGTGCGCGGCATCTACGACGAGCTGCGTAGTCAGGACGGGCGCCTCGACAACATCTTCGCGGCATCCCGCGAGTACTTCGTCGGCGCGAACGTGAAGATCGACAAGTTCAAGGTGCAGGCCGCCTATACGCACTACGCCGCGCCGGATACGCCCGCGGGCATGGCCGACAGCGCGGACCACTACTGGCTCGGCGCAACATATCAGGCGACGCCGCAATGGGCCGTGACCGCGGCCGGCTTCTATATTCACGTCGGGCAAGGCTCGGGCGATGCCGCGCACGATCCGGCGAGTCACGCCACGCTCTATGCGCTCGGCACGACGTACAACGTCACGAAGCGCACGTTCTTCTACGGCACGGCCGCCTATGTGCGCAACAGCGCGAACGGCACCTTCTCGGTGTTCGCGACACCGCGCAATGCCGACGTGAGCACGAGCCCGTTAGCGGGCGAATCGCAGACGGGCGCGTATGTCGGCGTGATGCATCTCTTTTGATCGTTTAAGATACGCCGCCTTTATTCCAGCGATTCATCAACGACCCATGACGGAGCATCTTTCGTGATTCAGCCAGGCAACGCATTCAAGGACAACCTCGCTCGATTGCCTTCGATCGAAGGCATCGAGCGCATCGATCTCGTCGATGCGAAAGGGCAGACGGTGGACAGCATCGAGAACAAGCCGGGCAAGCAAGGCTCGCTCGCGGTGTATCACTATCTCAAGGAGACGTTCGGCAAGATCGATGCGAAAGCCGCCGAACATGGTCTCGCCGTATTCGCCGAACATACCGCCGATGCGCGCAATCGTCCGGGCGCGCATCCGAATGTCGATCGCCTCGCCGCGATCGCGGCGGGCGGGGAAGGGCTCGATGTCGCTATCGTGCGCGCGAGCTGAACGACGCGACGCGCGGCGACCTCGAGCAGCGTTATTGCGCGCCGACCTTCTTGATGAGCGCGTCGAGCTGCGACATTTCTTCGTCGGTCAGATCCGTCAGCGGCGCGCGCACCGGACCGGCATCGTGGCCGACGAGCTTCGCGCCCGCCTTCACGATGCTCACCGCGTAGCCCGCGCGACGGTTGCGGATGGCGAGATACGGCAGGAAGAACTCGTCGATGAGCCGGCCCGTCGTTTCGTGATCGTTTGCCGCGATTGCGCGGTAGAAGTCCATCGCGGTCTTCGGAATGAAGTTGAACACCGCCGACGAGTACACCGGCACGCCCAGCGCCTTATACGCAGCCGCGTAGACTTCCGCGGTCGGCAGGCCGCCGAGGTACGAGAAGCGGTCGCCGAGGCGGCGGCGGATCGTCACCATCGCTTCGATCTCGCCCACGCCGTCCTTGAAGCCGATCAGGTTCGGGCAGCGGTCCGCGAGGCGCTCGAGCATGTCCGCGTTCAGCTTCGAATTCGCGCGGTTATAGATGATGACGCCCAGGTTCGGCACTGCCTTGCACACTTGCTCGGCGTGCGCCGCGATGCCTTCCTGCGAGGCTTCGGTCAGATAGTGCGGCATCAGCAGAATGCCTTGCGCGCCGTTCTTCTCGGCTTCCTGCGCAAACGCGATGGCCGTGCGCGTCGGGCCGCCCGCGCCCGCCAGAATCGGCACCTTGCCCTTGCAGACTTCGGTCGCCGTGCGCACGATCTGCGAATATTCGGGTTGCGTCAGCGAGAAGAACTCGCCCGTGCCGCCCGCGACGAAGAGCGCCGACGCGCCGTAGGGCGCGAGCCATTCGAGGCGCTCGGCGTAGGTATCCGCGCGGAAGTTGCCCTGACTGTCGAAGTCGGTCACGGGGAACGAAAGCAGGCCTTCGGAAACGATTTGCTTGAGTTCTTGCGGTGTCGTCATGATGTGTGTCTCGGTTGAGCAGCGTCCGGCGGATGCAGCGCTTATACGTCATCGTACAACATGGTTAGCGGGCGCACAACCGATTCAACGACTCCTCGCTATAATTACGGGAAAACCCCGAACACACGGCCGTCGACATGTTGTAGGATGACATAACTCTAGGAGCACGCAGCACGTTTGTGCGAAGGATCGTCGAGAATGAATCAGCCCCCGCTCTATATTCGCGTTCACCCCGAAGACAACGTCGCGATCGTCGTGAACGACGGCGGCCTCGGGGAAGGCGCCACTTTTTCCGATGGCCTCGTCTTGCGCGAGCGCGTGCCGCAGGGCCACAAGGTCGCGCTGAAGGACCTGGCCGAAGGCGAAGCGGTCATCCGCTACAACGTCGTCATCGGCTATGCGTTGAAGGAACTGCCCAAAGGCAGCTGGATCAACGAGCACGTCCTGCGCATGCCGACGCCGCCCGAACTGGACGACCTGCCGATCGCGACGATCAAGGCGCCCGACACGTCGCCGCTCGAAGGCTTCACGTTCGAGGGCTATCGCAACGCGGACGGCTCGGTCGGCACGCGCAACATCCTCGCGATCACGACCACCGTGCAATGCGTGGCCGACGTCGTTCAGCACGCGGTCGACCGCATCAAGAAGGAACTGCTGCCGCGCTACCCGAATGTCGATGACGTCGTGAGCCTCGGCCACAGCTACGGCTGCGGCGTGGCGATCGAAGCGCCCGACGCGATGGTGCCGATCCGCACGGTGCGCAACATCGCGCTGAATCCGAACTTCGGCGGCGAAGTGATGATGGTGAGCCTCGGCTGCGAGAAGCTCCAACCCGAGCGCCTGATGCCGCCCGGCACCATTCCGATCGCGGCGGCCGCCGTCGATGACGCCATCGCGGACATCGGCGAAATGGAACTCGAAGCGAACGGCGGCGCGGTCGTGCTGCAGGACGAGGGACACGTCGGCTTCGAGTCGATGATCGATTCCATCATGCTCATGGCCGAGACGCATCTGAAGCGCCTCAACAACCGGCGTCGCGAGACGTGTCCGGCGTCCGATCTTGTCGTCGGTGTGCAGTGCGGCGGCAGCGATGCGTTTTCGGGTCTCACCGCGAATCCGGCGGTCGGCTTCGCAACCGACCTGCTCGTGCGCGCGGGCGCGACCGTCATGTTCTCGGAAGTGACGGAAGTCCGCGACGGCGTCGCGCAACTGACGGCACGCGCGGCGAACGGCGAAGTGGCGCAGGCGATCATCCGCGAGATGCAGTGGTACGACGATTACCTGAAACGCGGCGGTGCGGACCGCAGCGCGAACACGACGCCGGGCAACAAGAAGGGCGGGCTCTCGAACATCGTCGAGAAGGCGATGGGTTCCATCGTCAAGTCGGGTTCATCGACGATTTCGGGCGTGCTGTCGCCGGGCGAAAAGGTCAAGCAAAAGGGCCTCATCTACGCCGCGACGCCCGCGAGCGATTTCATCTGCGGCACGCTGCAACTGGCGGCGGGCATCAACCTGCACGTCTTCACGACCGGGCGCGGCACGCCGTACAGCCTTGCCGAAGTGCCGGTCATCAAGGTGGCGACGCGCTCGGACCTCGCGCGCCGCTGGCACGATCTGATGGACGTGAACGCGGGCACCATCGCCACGGGCGAGGCGACGATCGCGGATGTCGGCTGGGAGTTGTTTCGTCTGATGCTCGACGTGGCGAGCGGGCGCAAAGAGACGCGCGCCGAGAAGCTCAAGCTGCGTAACGCGCTCGTGCTGTTCAACCCCGCGCCGGTGACCTGAAGCGCCGTTCATTCCGACGCCAGCCCCGTTCATGGCCGATGCCGTGAGCGGGGTTTTTTCATCTGCATTCGAGAAGAGACTTGTCATGCTGAAGATCGATTCGTCCCGCCTGCTCGGCGACTTGAGGACACTGCGCAGCTTCGGCGCGACGGGACCGGGCGTCGTGCGGCTCTCGCTCTCGCCCGTCGATATGGAGGCGCGGCGCTGGCTCGTTGAACGCATGACGGACGCGGGCCTCGATGCGTCGATCGACGGCGTCGGCACCGTGCTCGGCCGCTCGCGCAACGCGGGTCCGGCGCTGCTCATCGGCTCACACACGGATACGCAGCCCACGGGCGGCTGGCTCGACGGCGCGCTCGGCGTGATTTACGGTATCGAGATTGCGCGCGCGTTCGCCGAGTGTGACGAGACGAAGCACTTCGCGCTCGATGTCGCATCGTGGATCGACGAAGAAGGCACGTTCGCGGGCTTTCTCGGCAGCCGCAGTTTCGTCGCCAACGCCGGCGATGCTTCCGTCGATGCGTCGATCCGCACCGCGCGCAGCCGCGAGGGCGTGTTGCTCGCCGACGCGCTCAAAAGCGCGGGCCTCGCGGACGTGCCGCGCGTTCGCATCGACGCGTCGCGGCACAAGGCGTATCTCGAACCGCACATCGAACAGGGCGGGCGGCTCGAAGCGCGCGGCAAGTCGCTCGGCGTGGTGACGACGATCGTCGGCATACGCGAACTCACGCTGCGCTTCACCGGCCAGCGCAATCACGCGGGCACGACGCCGATGTCCATTCGCCGCGACGCCGGCGCGGGTCTCGTCGCGTTCATCGCGCGCATGAACGATGCGTTCGGCCAGCTCGCGGACGCGGATACGGTTTGGACGGTCGGGCGCATCGAGCTCGATCCGGGTTCGTTCAGCGTCGTGCCGGGCCGCGCGGAGATGTCTCTGCAATTCCGCGATGCGAGCGCCGCGCGTCTCGATGCAATGGAACGCGCGCTCGCCGCGCTGATCGACGACTTCAACGCGCGCGACGGCGTGTGCGTCGAGATTGCGTCGAGCGAGCCGCCGGAGCAGCCCGTCGTGATGGACGCCGCGTTGCAGGCGCATCTCGCGAACGCCGCCGAAGCGCTCGCGCCGGGGCAATGGGAACGCATGCCGAGCGGCGCGTCGCATGATGCGCAGGTGATCGCGCATCGCGTGCCGGCGAGCATGCTGTTCGTGCCGAGCATCGGCGGCGTGAGCCACGACTTCATCGAAGATACGGCGGAAGCCCATATCGTGCTCGGCTGCGAAGTGGCGGCGCGCGCGGCGGCTGACATGCTTCGCGCAATGCATGCGTGATACGTGGGAACAGCAGCGCGATTCATGACCGCGCGTCATGGATGTCATGACGCGCGCGGCATTTCTTCGGCGTGAAGCGCGCCCTACCATGCGAATCGTTCAGACAGTCACATCGACCGATACGCAAAGGGAGCATCGAACATGTACGCCATTACGGGAATCAGCGGGCAAGTCGGCGGCGCGCTCGCGCACGCATTGCTGGAAAGAGGCCGGCCGCTTCGCGCGATCGTTCGCGACGCGAAGAAAGGCGAGCCGTGGGCCGCGCGCGGCTGCGAAGTCGCGCAAGCGCGTATGACGGACGCCGATGCGCTCGCGCGCGCATTCGAAGGCGCGCAAGGCGTATTCCTTCTTCTGCCTCCGGTGTTCGATCCGATGCCCGGCTTTCCCGAGGCACGCGAAGCCATCGGTGCCATCGTCGCTGCGCTCGCACGCGCCAGGCCGCGCAAGATCGTGTGCCTTTCGACCATCGGCGCGCAGGCGAGCGAAACCAATCTTCTGACGCAGCACACGCTGCTTCAGCGCGCGCTCGGCGATCAGCCGATGCCGGTCACGTTTCTGCGCCCCGGCTGGTTCATGGAAAACTGCGCGTGGGACGTGCGATCCGCGCGCGAAGAAGGCGTGATCCATTCGTTTCTCCAGCCGCTCGATCGCGCGATTCCGATGGTCGCGACCGAGGACGTCGGCAGAACGGCTGCGAAGCTGCTCGATGACGACGACCATGACGACGAGCGGCACGGCGCGCGCGTCGTCGAACTCGAAGGACCGCGGCGCGTCAGCCCGAACGACATCGCCGCGACGTTCGCCTCCGTGCTCGGCAAGCCGGTGGGCGCACAAGCGGTGCCGCGCGAGAACTGGCGCGCGCTGTTCGACGCGCAGGGCATGCTAAACCCGGAGCCGCGCATCCGCATGCTCGACGGCTTCAACGAAGGATGGATCCGCTTCGAAGGCCGCGACGCGGATATCGTGAAGGGCGAAGTCGCGCTGGCGTCGGTCATTCGCAGGCTCGTCGCCCGAGGTGAATGAGCGTCTCGCCTTGACATGCCGTGGTCGCGTTACCTAGCATCGTTGAACCAAACGTTGATTAATCACTTACGGAACGACAGGCGCAACGTGGACACCCGAGGAAACGCGATGAAACACGGCATCGAGCGCCAGCGTATGCGGCGGCACGTTCTTGCATCGATGGGCGCGGGATGGCTCGGCGCGATGGGCTTTCCCATGTCGGCCGGCGCCGCGACGCAGCATGAGCCGCGGCTCGAAACCGTCGCGGCCTTCGACGACGACTTCCGGCTCGTCGGCATCGGCGTGTCGCGGCAAGGGCGCGTCTTCGCGACGGCGCCTGCGTCGGTGAAGCGCTCGCGCTACAGCATGGTCGAAGTTGACACGAAGACGCACGCGCTTGCGCCGTTTCCCGACGAAAGCTGGAACGTCTATAAGCCCGACGAGGACGGCGCGCGCCAATGGATCTCGGTGCAGGCGCTCTGGGTCGATGAGCGCGATCATCTCTGGGCGCTGGATTCGTCGCTCGCGTCCGTCGATCAGACGCGCCAGCCGCCGAAGCTCATCGAGTTCGATCTGGCTACGCGCGAGATCGTGCGCCAGTTCGATTACGGCGACATCGTCACGCCGAAGGATTCGCTCAACGATATCCGCGTCGACCTGAAACACGGTTACGTGTACATCAGCAATGCGGGGAATCAGGGCGGCGTCGTGGTGACGAACCTGCAAAGCGGGCAGTCGCGGCTCGTGCTGGCGGGCGACCGGTCGAGCGTCGCGGACCCGGAGCAGCATCTGATGTTCGGCGATCGCATCGCACGCAAGCTCGATGGCGGCGTGCTCGTGCTGCAAACGGATGGCATCGCGCTGTCGCCGGATCGCGAATGGCTCTACTACCGGCCCCTGACGGACCATCACTATTGGCGCGTGCCGACGGCCGCGCTGATCGACGCCACGCTGAGCGTGGACGAGTTATCGAAGCGCGTGCAATTTCTCGGCGATGGCGCGGAAACCGGCGGCCTCATCATGAGCGCGGCGGGCGTGCTGTATGGCGGCGATCTGGAAAACCGCACGGTGGTTGCGTTCGACATCGTGGAGCGCGACGGCAAGCCGGCAATCGTGCAGAAGACGTTCGTCGGCAAGCATCCGCAGCTTTCATGGGCGGACGGCTTCGCGATTTCAAGCGGGTATCTGTATATCGCGGATTCGCACCTGCACGAACTCAATTTCTCGAACGGATATCCGCGCGAAGGAAAGCTCGCGATCTTCCGCGTGCGCTTGCCGAAGCAGCCCGCGCATGGCTTGGCGGGCTGACGGTGGCATTTACTTGCCGCTTGGGTTGGTCGCGTTGGTCGCGTTCGTTGCGTCTTGCGCGTCGTCGCGTTCCCAGCCGCCGCCGAGCGCGAGGAACAGATTTACCTGATCGATCGCGACTTGTCCCTGCGCCGCCGCCACTTGCGCGGCGACGCTCGTGAGCGTGCGCGTGGCGTCGAGATCGGCCAAGAAGGATTCGCGCCCGGCCGAATAGAGCCGATGCGTTTCGTCCGCCGATTGCGCCGCCGACCGGTACGCCGTCTGCAGCGTGCCGGCGCGCGTGCTGTCCGACGCGTAGGTCGCGAGATTGCTCTCCGTTTCGCGCAACGCGTTGAGCACCACGCCGTCGAAGTGAGCGAGCGCGCCGCCCGATGCCGCTTCCGCCTGCCGCACGCGCGCGCGCTGGCCGTTGATCGGAAAGCTCCAGTTGATGAGCGGCCCGAACGCCCAGCGGTTCGTCGTCGCGCCGAAGAGATCCTCGGCGACGCCCACCGATCCCACCGACGCCCCGAAGCTCACCGACGGATACAGCGCCGCCGTCGCCACGCCGATGCGCGCGGTCGATGCCGCGAGTTGCCGCTCGGCCTGACGCACATCGGGACGGCGCTTGAGCAGCGCCGCGCCGTCGCCGACGGGAATCGGCTGGCGCAGCGTCGGCACCTTGCTGCACGAAAGCGCGGCGGGCGGCAGCGCGGACGGCGCGCGCGCGAGCAGCATCGCGAGCCGATACTGCGCCACGCGGCGGCGCGCGACGAAGCGCGGAATATCGGCGGCGAGCGTTTCGGATTGCGTCTGCCCGCGCGTGACTTCGGACTGGTTGCCGCGGCCCGCTTCGCGCAGACGCTGCGTGAGGCTCACGCGTTGCCGCTGAAGCGCGAGCGACTTGCGCGCGATATTCAGCTCTTCCGTCGCCGAACAGGATTCGACATACGCGCGCACGACATCCGCCACGACCGTGATGCGCGCGAGATCGGCGGCGGCTTCGACCGCTTCGTCGTCCGCTTGCGCGGCTTCGATGCCGCGCTTGAGCTTGCCGAAGAGATCGAATTCATACGACACGCTCAGTTCGAGCGCGCCTTCGTTCACCACCGGCAGTTTCTCCGTCAATAGATACTGCTCCGCCGATTCCTGCGCGCGCTGGAACGCAACCGAGCTTCGGCTGGAGAAGCCGCCTTGCCGGTTCGCAAACTCGACTTCGGCGCGCGAGCGGGCGAGATTGGCCGCGGCCACGCGAATGTCCGCGTTCGAAATCAGCGCTTCGCTCACGAGTGCGTCGAGCGCGGGATCGTCGTAGAGACGCCACCATTTCGACGGCGCCGTGCCGCGCGCGACGGGCGCTTCGTCCACGCCGTCGATGGGCGCGTTCGCGAACGGCGCGTTGGCCACGGCGCCTTCCGGCAGCTTGTAGTCCGGCCCGACGGTCATGCAGCCGCCGAGCGCGAGCATCGACGCAAGCAGAGTCAGGCGAAGGCGTTGCGTCTTCATGCGCGCGATGCTTCTCATTGCGATGCGCCCGAAGCCGGCGCGACGTGCGCGGGAACCGCCGATGCCGGCGCGGTCGCCGATGCGGGCACGCCGCCCGATGCGTTGCGTCGTCCGATCGTCGGCCCTGTGCCGCGCACGGACACCGTCGCGGTGCGGCCCGCGATCATGCGGAAATCGGCGGGAATCTCGTCGAGCGCGACGCGCACCGGAATGCGCTGCGCGAGACGCACCCAGCTGAACGCGGGATTCACGTTCGGCAGGAGGCTCGCGCTCTGCTGGCGGTCGCGGTCCTCGATGGCCGCGACGATGCTCTGAACATGCCCGCGCAACAGATTCGGCTCGCCCATCACCTTGATATCGACGCTCTGGCCGATGTCGATGCCATGCAGCTTCGTCTCCTCGAAGTAGCCGTCGACGCGAAACGAGTTCATGTCCACCACCGACAACACCGCGCGTCCCGCCGGCACGAATTCGCCGACGCGCGGCGCGCGATCGTTCAGATAGCCGTCGACCGGACTCACGATTTCCGTGCGCTGCAGATTGAGCCGCGCGGTGTCGATGGCGACTTCCGCATCGGCGAGCGCGGCCGTCGCCTGTTCGACGCGCGAATGCGTTTCCTCGACCACTTCGCGCGCGACCAAATTGCCGAGCGAGCGATTGCGCGCGTCTTCGCGGCGCGCCTGATCGAGCGTCGCGCGGCGCTGCTGCGCGGCGGCTTGCGCGTTGCGCAGCGCGAGCGTGTAGCGCGCCTGATCGATGATGAACAGCACGTCGCCGCGCTTCACCTGCTGGTTGTCCGCCACGCGCACGTCGGTGATGAGCCCGGAGACATCGGGCGCGACCTGAATGACATCGGCGCGGACGTGGCCGTCGCGCGTCCACGGCGCGAACATGTAGTAATCGATCAGCTTCCACAGCACGACGGCTGCAATCGCGACGACGATGAGCGTAAGCAGAATCTGCCCGATGGAGAACCAGGTTTTTTTCACGTTATGAGCCGATGCGAAACAACGACGACAAGCCCCAGCACCACAATGTAGATGCCGAGATCGAAAACGGAGCGGTGCCACACGAAGCGGTAAAAGCCCACGCGCGCAAGCACGCTGCGGATCGCCAGATTCAGCAGATAGGCGATGAACATGAGCACGAGCACGGCCGGCACGAAGACGCCGAGAATGTCGATTTCGCCGATCATGCGAGCGGGTCCGGTAAGGAAGAGGGTTTGAGCATCACGCGGGTTCTTTCCGTGGCGCGTCGCCGCCGCGCGCATCGGGTTCTTGCGCCTCTTTCGCGGGCGGATGCAGCGAGAGGCGCACGCCGATGAGCGCGTGCAGCGTGTCGCGCAACAACCGTTCCCCCGGCAGCGTCGCCTGCGGATGCCTTTGCGCTTCGGCGATCGTATGCGCGGCGACTTGCGCGACCGCGCGGTCGATGCTGTGCACGAGCGCGGAAGGCACGGGCTGACGCTCGCGCCGGTCGATGCATTGCTGGAAATAGCCGCCGACGCCCGCGAGCACGTCGTCGATGGATGTCTGGACGTCGGCGGCGAGCTTGCGGCGCGCGCGCCGCAGATCGAGCGAATTCAGCGCGACGCGAAAATCGCGGAAACTTTCGATGGAAGGATGCCGGTGCGAATCCGTCGCCGCGTGCCGCGGCAGGAGCTGCATCAGCCGGTCGAGCATGCGCGAGTACAGATTGCGCTGATCTTCGAGCGTGGCCGTGGACGAACACGAAACGATATCGCGCCACGCCGAGCGCGTGAGACGCGCCACGGCCATCTCCGCACCGAACGGGCGCGTGACGCGCGTCCACACGAACGCGAAGAGCAGGCCCGCCACGCCCGCGAGATTGCTGTTGAGAAACACGAAGAAGTCCGCTTCGTAGGCGCTCTGAATGCTGATGAACGTGGCCGTGTTCACCGCGACGAGCATCGTGACGAGCGTGAAGCGCGGCTGCGGAATCAGCGTGCCGATGACGAGAAACGGCCCCGCGAAGATGATGACGAGCATCGGAAAGTCATGGACGTGCGGCAGCACGGCGAACACGTAGAGACCCGCCAGCACGACGCTCATGCACGTCGCGAGGAAGAACTTGAACACTTGCGGCGCGGGTTCGTCGAGCGAGGCGAAAAAGCAGCACGCGACGGCGGCGAGCGCCACCGCGCCGGCGCCATCGGCCCAGCCGGATTCGATCCACAACGCGCACGCGACGATGATCGCGCTCACCGCGACGCCCGTCGAAAAGAGCATCATGCCGCGGTCGAAGAAACGCTCGGTGCCGCCGAGCCGCCAGTGGCGAAAGTGCGGGCGCCAGTCGTGTTCGTCGTGCAGAAGCGCGGCGCGCAGCGCGCGAATGTCCTGCCAGACGTCGATGACTTGCGACAGACGCCATAGCGCGCTCGACAGCAGCGCGCCGTCTTCGCTCGCGAGCGCCTGCGCCGAGGGCCGCATCGCCGCGATGCGCGCGCGAAACGCGTCAGGCTCGCGTTCGGACTCGCGCGCGTCGTGCGCTTGCGGCGCGGGCAGCGCGACCCACTTCGCGACATCCGCGAGCAGCGCTTCGAGTCCTTCGGGATGCGTGCCGCGCTTCTCGATCAGCTCGACGAGCGGATCGGCGAGCGACGAAATCA
The DNA here is from genome assembly GCF_022879595.1 of Caballeronia sp. Lep1P3. Taxonomy (NCBI): domain Bacteria; kingdom Pseudomonadati; phylum Pseudomonadota; class Betaproteobacteria; order Burkholderiales; family Burkholderiaceae; genus Caballeronia; species Caballeronia sp. Lep1P3. The sequence continues at coordinate 376,178 of NZ_CP084267.1, forward strand.
GCGGCAGGAAAATCTGCATGCGGCCCTGCAACGCGCGCGCGCGGCGCACGATGTCGGGGCGCGCGTGATCGTAAGTGAGCTGGCTCACGAGCATTTCGAGGCCGTTGACCGTGGCCGCGAGACGCTGGCGCGCCGCCGAAATCGACGCGCCCGCGAGCCGTCCGGAGAGCGCTTCGCTCGCGTAGAACGCGGCGTCGCGAAACCACGCGTCCGTGCGCTCGACGAGCGTGGGCGCGAGACGGCTCGGCAGCACCACTGATCCGACGATGCTCGCGACCACGATGCCGAGCAGAATTTCCTCGGTGCGCGAAATAGCGAGATCGAAGACGACCGTGGGATTGGTCACGGCGGGCAGCGCGATGAGCGGCAGCGTATAGCCCGCGAGCAGAAAGACGTAGCTGCGCGCGGTGCGGTCGAACATCGAGAGGAAGAGCAGCGTGCCCGTCCATAACGCGACGATCACACTGAAGAGAAACGGCGACTCGACGAAGGGCGGCACGATGACGACCGCGCCCGCCGCGCCGATCGCGGTCCCGAGCGCGCGATACAGCGCCTTCGAACGCGTCGCGCCGACGAACGGATTGGAGACGATGTAGACCGTGGCCATCGCCCAATACGGACGCGGCAGTTCGAGCGCGAGCGCGAGGTAGAGCGCGATCATCGCGGCGGCGAAGGTCTTGCCGGAAAAAAGCCACTCGCGTGCGGACGGGAAACTCATGGCGTCTGTGCCCGGCCCCTGTTCCTGGCGTTCGGCGGCGACGCATCGAGCGACGCATTGAACACGTTCAGCACGCGCAGCGTGGTTTCGAGATCCTGGCGGCTCACGTCCTTGAGCACGGACGCGCGCAGCGACATGAGCCGCTCTTCCATGTGCGTGGTGACGGCGCGGCCCTCGTCCGTCAGCGTGATGGTTTTGGCGCGCTTGTCCTCGGGATCTTCGTCGCGGCGAACGAGTCCTGCCGCGCACAACTGATCGAGCAATCGGACGAGCGACGGCCCTTCGATGCCGACATGCTCCGCGAGCGTGACTTGCCGCACCGCCTCGCCGAGCCGGTTCGCCGTGAGCAGCGGCATGGCGCATGCCTCGGATACGCCATAGGACGCGAGCACGCCGTGGGTCGTGCGGCGCCAGCGGCGCGCTGCCAGCACGAGCGTGCTGCTGACCGAGCGGCGCAGGAGATCGATGGAAGTCATGGGGCGGGATTATAGCGGCAGTTCCATTCGTTAGCGTGCTAAGCATCGACGCGCCAGATGGCCCGCGAGCCTTGTCACGTGGCGTTGCCGGCGCTGCCGGCGGTCACGCGCACGGCGAAAACGTCGTGCTATCTTCTGTGCTTCTTCATCGAGCAGGCGCGCCATGCCGATCGCCTATCTGCGAGGCTTGACCTCCCCGAGCCGCACGAAATGCGCCAACCGGCGGCTCGGCTGTGCGCGCGGCTTTCTCGCGGTCGGCCGGTACACGTTGCATAGGTCGGGCCTCGTCTCGTCGATCGCGGACAATGTCGTGCTGGGCAGCGTGCGCGCTCGTGCTGCTGCTGTTTTCATCGGCGCCGCTGATGGTCGATCTTTCGGCTCGCCGCAAGCGCATTGCCAGGCGAGCGCCGCGAACTCGGCGTTTATGATGCGCACGCGAAGCGTGCATCGCCTCGCCTCCGCGCATTCGCGTTTGCGCGCATAACAAGGACTCGAATAATGAAGCTCATCACGCTGCTCATTGCGGCGGTTATCTCTGCCTGTCCGCTATCCCTCTTCAGTCAGACGAAGCTCGCTCGCGACGACATCGCGCGAATCGTCGATCGAAGCATCGAGCCGCTGATGGCGCGCGAAGGCATTGCGGGCATGGCGGTCGGCGTTATCGTCGGGGGCGAGCCGTATGTCTTCGACTATGGCGTGGCGTCGAAGGAAAGCGGCAAGCCCGTCACGCGCGACACGCTTTTCGAACTCGGCTCGGTCAGCAAGACGTTCACGGCGACGCTTTCAGCGTATGCGCAAGAAGAGGGGCGTCTTTCGCTCGCCGATTCCGTGAGCCGGCATCTTCCCGAATTGCGCGGCACCGCGTTCGGCGACGACGTGACGCTTCTCGAACTCGGCACGCACACGCCGGGCGGATTGCCGCTGCAAGTTCCCGACGACATTCACGACAACGCGCAACTGATGCAGTACTTCAAGACATGGCAGCCGCGTTATGCGCCCGGCACGCATCGCACGTATGCGAATCCCGGCATCGGCATGCTCGGCGTCATCGCCGCGAAAAGCATGGGACGCGGCTTCGACGGGCTCATGCAGGAGCGCCTGTTTCCCGCGCTGGGTCTAACGAACAGTTATGTCCAGGTGCCGGCCGCGCGCACGAAAGACTATGCGCAAGGCTATACGAAGGACGGCGCGCCGATCCGGATGAAGCCGGGCGTGCTGTCGTCCGAGGCGTATGGCGTGAGAGCCACGGCAGCGGACATGACGCGCTTCGTGCAGATCAACATGAACGAGGGCGCGCATGTGGACGCCACGCTGCAACGCGCGGTCATCGCCACGCATACGGGTTACTTCGCGACGGGACCGATGACGCAGGACCTCATCTGGGAGCAATACGCGTGGCCCGCGCCGTTGCAGTCATTGCTCGACGGCAACGCGCCGCCGATGATCCTCGACGCGAATCCCGTCACGCGCATGAATCCGCCGCAAGCGCCGCGCGATGACGTGTGGATCAACAAGACAGGATCGACGAACGGCTTCGGCGCGTATGTGGCTTTCGTCCCGGCGAAGCATGCGGGCATCGTGATGCTCGCCAACAAGAACTACCCGAATGCGGAGCGCGTGAAGGCCGCGTTCGCGATCCTGACGGCGCTTACGCGAGAGCCACGCCGCTAGCGCGGCTCGCTTCGATAGACATCGAGCGCCGTTGCGCGCAACGCATCGACCATGACGCTCGTGGCGGGCGTGAAGAGCCGATCCGCGCGCGTGACGATGCCGAAGTCGTCCATCTGGCAATCCATCGGCAAGGGCAGCATCGCGGCGATGCCATGCCGCGCATAGTAGAGCGCGACGTCCTCGGCCAGCACCGCGATCATGTCGCTCTGTTCCAGAAGCCGCGTGATGAAAAGAATCGCCGCGGTCTCCACGACGTTCGACGGCGGCGCGAGGCTCGCGCGCTGAAACATGAGTTCGAAGCGATGCCGCAGCACGCTTCCCGCGGGCGGCACGAGCCACGCATAGGACTGCACGTCCGCGAGCGTGAGCGCCGCGCCTTGCAGCAACGGATGCCCCGAGCGCACGAGCGCGCGCACCGGCTCGCCCGTCAGCGGTTCGTAACGGAGACGCAGCTTGTCGTGTTCCACCGACAGCCTGCCGATGACCACATCGAGCTTTTCTTGCGCGAGGCGTTCGAGCAGCACGTTGCTCGTATCGATTTCGACGGAGATGCGGATATCCGCGTGCATGCGCTTGACCGCCGCGACGGCGGCAGGCAAGAGCCGCACGCCCGGCGACGTGATCGCGCCGAGCGCCACATGCCCGAGCCGGCCCGACCTCAGCGCGACGAGTTCTTCCTGCGCCTGATCGAGCGTGCCGAGCACCGCGCGCGCATGACGCACGATGGCCTCGCCGTACAACGTGGGGCGCATGCCGCGCGGCTCGCGCTCGAAGAGCGTTACGCCGAGCGTCTCTTCGAGTTCGCGCAAGAGCTTCGATGCAGCGGGCTGCGTCATGTGAAGCACGGCCGACGCGCGATGAATGTTGCCTTCTTCCGCGAGCGCGACGACGAGCATCAACTGGCGCGTCTTCAGCCGGTTGCGGATATACCAGGGGCTCGAGTTCAGCAACATCTAGGGTTTGTACGAATGCTGATTTGAATATCGGTGAGGTCCAACAATTCATTAGTAGATTATCACGCGGCCTCATAGACTTCGCCGCAATTGCGTTATGAACCAGGACGAATCACATGTCGGCATCGAAGCCCAAACTGCGCTCTCAACAATGGTTCGGCACCGCCGACAAGAACGGCTTCATGTATCGAAGCTGGATGAAGAATCAGGGCATCCCCGATCACGAATTCGATGGCAGGCCCGTCATCGGCATCTGCAATACGTGGTCGGAACTCACGCCATGCAACGCGCACTTTCGCAAGATCGCGGAGCACGTCAAGCGCGGCGTGTATGAAGCGGGCGGCTTTCCCGTTGAGTTCCCCGTGTTTTCCAATGGCGAATCGAACTTGCGTCCCACCGCGATGCTTACGCGCAATCTCGCGGCGATGGACGTGGAAGAAGCCATTCGCGGCAATCCCATCGATGCGGTCGTGCTGCTCACCGGCTGCGACAAGACGACGCCCGCGCTCCTGATGGGCGCGGCGAGCTGCGACGTGCCGGCCATCGTCGTGACGGGCGGGCCGATGCTCAACGGCAAGCTCAACGGCAAGGACATCGGTTCGGGAACGGCTGTGTGGCAATTGCACGAGTCGTTGAAGGCGGGCGAGATCGACTTGCATCAGTTCCTGTCGGCGGAAGGCGGCATGTCGCGCTCGGCGGGCACATGCAACACGATGGGCACGGCATCGACGATGGCGTGCATGGCCGAAGCGCTCGGCACGTCGCTGCCGCATAACGCGGCGATTCCGGCGGTGGACGCGCGCCGCTACGTGCTCGCGCACATGTCGGGCATCCGCATCGTGGAGATGGCGCTCGAAGGGCTGACGCTCTCGAAGATCCTCACGCGCGAAGCGTTCGAAAACGCGATCCGCACGAACGCGGCCATCGGCGGTTCGACCAACGCGGTCATTCACCTGAAGGCGATTGCCGGGCGTATCGGCGTGCCGCTCGAACTGGAAGACTGGACGCGCATCGGGCGCGATACGCCGACCATCGTCGATCTGATGCCGTCGGGCCGCTTCCTGATGGAAGAGTTTTATTACGCGGGCGGTTTGCCGGCCGTGCTGAGACGCCTGGGAGAAGCGAAGCTCCTGCCGCATCCGGATGCATTGACGGTGAACGGCAAGACGCTCTGGGAGAACGTGAAAAGCGCCCCCAATACGAATGATGAAGTCATTCGCGAACTCAGCAATCCGCTCATCGCGGACGGCGGCATTCGCGTGCTGCGCGGCAATCTCGCGCCCCGCGGCGCGGTGCTCAAGCCCTCGGCGGCGAGTCCCGAGTTGTTGAAGCATCGTGGGCGCGCGGTCGTGTTTGAGAACCTCGAACACTACAAGGAGCGCATCGTCGACGAATCGCTCGATGTCGACAAGGACTGCGTGCTCGTCATGAAGAACTGCGGTCCGAAGGGCTATCCCGGCATGGCGGAAGTCGGCAACATGGGCCTGCCGCCCAAGCTCTTGCGGCAAGGCGTGAAGGACATGGTGCGTATCTCCGATGCACGCATGAGCGGCACCGCGTATGGAACGGTGGTGCTGCACGTCGCGCCCGAAGCGGCGGCGGGCGGGCCGCTCGCGGCCGTGCGCGACGGCGACTTCATCGAACTCGACTGCGATGCGGGCACGCTGCACCTCGACATCAGCGACGAGGAACTCGCGCGCCGCATGAGCGAGCACGCTGCGCCGCGCGTGCATGGCGATGGCGGTTATCAGCGGCTCTACGTCGATCACGTCCTGCAGGCGGACGAGGGCTGCGACCTCGACTTCCTCGTCGGCATGCGCGGTGCGGCCGTGCCGCGTCATTCGCACTGATCCCGGCGACACGGAAAAAGGACTCGCATGACATCGGCTTACACGCTCGCCGTCGTCGGTATCGGCAAGATCGCGCGCGATCAGCATCTGCCCGCGATAGCCGCGCAACCGGGCTTCGAACTCGTCGCGTGCGCGAGCCGCAACGCGAGCGTGGACGGCGTGCGCAACTATCCCGACATCGACGCGCTGCTCGCAGTTGAAACGTCGCTCGATGCCGTATCGCTTTGCGCGCCGCCTCAAGTGCGCTTCGCGCAGGCGCGCGCCGCGCTCGAGGCGGGCAAGCACGTCATGCTCGAAAAGCCGCCCGGCGCGAGCGTGAGCGAGGTCGAAGCGCTTCACGACATCGCGCGTTCGCATGGCGTCACGCTCTATGCAAGCTGGCATTCGCGCGCGGCAAGCGCTGTCGAGCCGGCGCGCGCGTGGCTTGCATCGGCGGAAGCGGGCGCGGTGCGTTCGGTGGAAGTGCGCTGGAAGGAAGACGTGCGGCGCTGGCATCCGGGCCAGCAATGGATCTGGGAGCCGGGCGGACTCGGCGTGTTCGATCCGGGCATCAATGCGCTTTCCATCGTCACGCGCATTCTGCCGCGCGAGATCGCGTTGCGCGCGGCCACGCTCACCATTCCACGCGATACATCGACGCCGATTGCCGCCGAACTCGATTGCGTCGATACGAACGGCGCGCCGGTGCGTGCAATGTTCGACTGGCGTCACGGTCCCGTCGAGGAATGGGATATCGATGTTGACACGGATGCGGGACGCCTCTCGATCCGCGAAGGCGGCAAGCGTTTGTCCATCGCCGGCGAGACGGTGACGCTTGGCGCGGAGCGCGAATATCCCACCTTATACGAGCGCTTTCACGAACTCATTGCACGACGCGAAGGCGATGTGGACGTGCGTCCGCTTCGCCTCGTCGCGGATGCCTTTTTGTTGGGACGACACGTAGAAACCGAGCCCTTCGGCCACTAGAAGCACACGACACACACGACATTCACCACAAGAGCAATACCAAAAGGAGACACGTCATGAACAACCGAATTCGCCGCATGACCTTGCGCGCCATCGCGGCCGCCCTGTGCGTCGCGCCTTTCGCCATGCACGGCGCGGCGCAGGCCGACGAGCCGCTCAAGATCGGCTTTCTCGTGAAGATGCCCGAGCAGGCATGGTTCATCAACGAACAGAAGGCCGCGACCGCGCTCGGCCAGAAAGAGAACTTCACGTCGGTGAACATCGGCACGCCGGATGGCGAGAAAGTGCTCGCCGCGATCGACAACCTCGGCGCACAGGGCGCGCAGGGCTTCGTGATCTGCGCGCCGGACGTGCGCCTCGGACCGGCGATCGCCGCACGCGCGAAGCGCTACAACATGAAGTTCGTTTCGGTCGATGACCAGCTCGTCGATTCGTCGGGCAAGCCGCTTTCGAACGTGCCGCATCTCGGCATGTCGGCGTTCAAGATCGGCAATCAGGTCGGCGACGCCATCGCCGGTGAAATGAAGCGCCGTGGCTGGAAGCCCGAGGAAGTCGGCGCCTTGCGCATCACCGATTACGAATTGCCGACGGCGAAGCTGCGCACCGATGGCGCGACGCAATCGCTGATCGCGAGCGGCTTCAAGAAGGAAAATATCTTCGACGCGCCGCAGAAGACGACCGATGACGAAGGCGGCTTCAACGCGGCATCGCCGGTACTTGCGCAGCATCCGAACATCAAGAAGTGGGTGATCTTCGCGATCAACGAAGAGACCGTGCTCGGCGGCGTGCGCGCGACGGAGCAACTGCATATTGCGTCGGCGGACGTGATCGGCGTCGGCATCAACGGTGCGGGCGAGGCGTTCGCCGAATTCCAGAAGAAGGAGCAGACGGGTTTCTTCGGCACGATTGCGGTGAGTTCGACGAACCACGGCAAGCAGAGTGCGGAGAATCTCGTCGAATGGATTCGCAAGGGCAAGCAGCCGCCCGCCGACACGCAGACCACCGGCAAGCTGATGACGCGTGAGAACTGGAAGTCCGTGCGTACGGAACTCGGTATCTGAACGCGCATGGACACGACGACCGACAGCGTGAGCGGCGCGCACGCGATCGACGAGCGCGCAGCGTACCTCGAACTCGATGACATCACGGTGAGCTTTCCGGGCGTGCGCGCGCTCGACGGCGTGTCGTTGTCGGTGCGCGCGGGCGAAGTGCATGGTCTGATGGGCGAGAACGGCGCGGGCAAGTCGACGTTGCTCAAGGTGCTGTCGGGCGTCAACAGGCCGCAGGCGGGCACGTTGAAGCTCGATGGCGTGGCGCAGCGTTTCACGACGACGCGCGAGGCGATTGCGGCGGGCATCGCGATCATCTATCAGGAACTGCACCTCGTTCCCGAGCTGACGGTTGCCGAGAATCTGATGCTCGGGCGGTTGCCGAATCGCGCGGGCGTGCTCGACGAACGCGCGCTCGTGAAGCGCGCGGTGGCCGAACTGGAACGTTTAGGCGAACGAATCGATCCGCGAACGCCTGTCAAGAACCTGTCCATCGGACAGCGGCAGATGATCGAGATCGGCAAGGCGCTGATGCGCGATGCGCGCGTGATCGCCTTCGACGAACCGACGAGTTCGCTTTCCGCACGCGAAACGAAGCAGCTTTTTCGCATCATCGATGCATTGCGCGCCGATGGCCGCGCGATCATCTACGTCACGCACCGCATGGACGAAGTGTATGAACTGTGCGACCGCGTGACCGTGTTCCGCGATGGCCGGCGCATCGAAACCTTCGACTCGGTCGCGGGGCTTTCGCGCGACCGGCTCATCGGCTGCATGGTCGGGCGCTCGATCGCGGACGTGTACGGCTATCGCCCGCGCGAAGCCGGCGAAGTGATGATCGAAGCGAAAGGCCTGCTCGGTCCCGGACTTTCCGAGCCGGTGTCGTTCAGCGCGCGGCGCGGCGAGATCGTCGGCTTCTTCGGTCTCGTCGGCGCGGGCCGCTCCGAGTTGATGAAGCTGCTATACGGTGCGGCAAAGGCAAGCGCGGGCCACGTCGAGCTGAAGGGCAAGCGCGTGGCGTTCAAAAGCCCGCGCGACGCCGTGCGCGCCGGCATCGCGCTGTGTCCGGAAGACCGCAAGCAGGAAGGCATCGTGGCGATCGCGTCGGTGGCCGATAACCTCAACATCAGCGCACGCCGGCACTTCAGCCCCGCGCGCTTCCTGCTCGATGCACGCCGCGAGCGCGCGCTCGCGCAGGAATACATCGCGAAGCTCGCGATCAAGACGCGCAGCGGCGAAACGGCTATCGGCACGCTCTCGGGCGGCAATCAGCAGAAGGTGATTCTCTCGCGCTGGCTCGCGGAACGCATCGACGTGTTCCTGATGGACGAGCCCACGCGCGGCATCGATGTCGGCGCGCGCGCCGAGATCTATAACCTTCTGTATGAGCTTGCCGAAGCGGGCCGCACGGTGATTCTCGTATCGAGCGATCTCGCCGAAGTCATCGGCGTGTCGGACCGCATCATCGTGATGAAGGAAGGACGCATTGCCGGCGCGCTGCCGAAAGCGCAGGCGTCGCCGGATGAACTGATCAAGCTCGCCTTGCCCCGCTGACTGCAGACGCAACAAGCGGCGGCGCGCGAAAGACGAAACATGTTATGAGCCAAGCCATGCAAACTCCAGGCACTTCCTCAACGAGCGATTCCGGCGCACCGGTCACGCCTTCGCAGGCGCGCGTGTGGGACCTCGTCAACAAGTCGGGCATCGTCGTGGTGTTCCTGGTGCTGTTCGCGGCGCTGTCCGTGAGCGTGCCGGGCTTTCTCACGCCGCGCAACATCCAGGGCCTGCTGCTATCGGTCACGCTGATCGGCTCGATCGCGGTCACGATGATGTTCGTGCTCGCGCTGGGTGAAGTCGATCTGTCGGTCGCGTCCATCGTCGCATTCGCGGGCGTCATGGCATCGACCGTCATTACCGCGACGCATAGCGTGACGCTCGGCATCGCAGCCGGCGTGCTGGCGGGCGGCGCGGTCGGGCTCGTGAACGGCGTGCTGATCGCGCGCTTCAGGATCAACTCGCTGATCGCCACGCTCGCGATGATGGAAGCGGTGCGCGGTCTCGCGTTCCTCACGTCGAACGGCGACGCGGTGATGATCTCGGAGGAGCGCTTCTTCGATCTCGGCGGCGGCTCGTTTCTCGGCATCTCGTATCCGATCTGGAGCAACATCGTCGGCTTCGTCGTGTTCGGCTTCCTGCTGAAGAAGACCGTGTTCGGCAAGAACGTGCTGGCGGTGGGCGGCAATAGCGAGGCAGCGGTGCTGGCGGGCTTGCCGGTCACGCGCATCAAGATCACGGTGTTCGTGCTGCAAGGGCTCGTGACGGGCTTCGCGGGCGTAATGCTCGCATCGCGCATGAGTCTCGGCGATCCGAAAACGTCGGTCGGGCTGGAACTCGGCGTGATCTCCGCGTGCGTGCTGGGCGGCGTCTCGCTGACGGGCGGCGTCGCGACGATATCGGGCGTGCTGGTCGGCGTGCTCATCATGGGCGCGGTGCAGGACGCGATGAGCCTGCTCAACGTGCCGACTTTCTATCAGTACCTGATTCGCGGCGGCATTCTGCTGCTCGCGGTGCTGTTCGACCAGTTCCGCCGCAGCAAGCGTGTGGTGTAGCGAGCGGCCAGGCGCCGGACAAAAAAATGCCCCGCCATGCGGCGGGGCGAAAATCAGTGCTTGACTAGGGCACTGACATGGGTGCTTTAAGACCCAGGCGAAGTCTACGCGCGGTCATTTTGCGGACGAACCAGTTAAGGAGCGTCTGCACAATGCGTTTCGAGGCGCATGCGACAGGCGTGGACGAAGACTCGTTGTAAACAGTATGCGTTGGAGCTCCACTTTCCCTCGCGCAAGCCTGTCGATTGCTGAATTAGGTCACCACGTCGATGCGGTTAAGAGGTTGTGACTTTTAGCAAGGACATGAAGGCCACGTTCATCTGGCGGCCTCTCTACGAGTGGCGTAGCGCGTTGCGCATCATCCATAGATTGCCCAACGCAAACAACGTAGTGATTTGAGCGGTATTCTTCGCCAGCCCCCGGTATCGCGTCTTCGTGTAGCCAAATTGTCGTTTGAGTATTCGGAAAGGATGCTCAACCTTCGCCCGAATACCAGCCTTCAGCCTTTCAATCTTGTCGTATATCGCGTCGACAGGGTCGTCTAGATTCAGTTTCCTGCGCTTGCTGGGCCGCATTGCAACGTGCCATCGGGCCGAACCCGCTTGCTCACGCTTTTCGATGCCCTGGTATGCGGCGTCGGCATAAACACTCGTCTCCTCCCCGTGCAACAACGCATGTGCCACATTGATGTCGTGCACGTTAGCTGCCGTGCCGATGACCGTGTGAACCAAGCCTGATTCTGCGTCCACGCCCACGTGGGCTTTCATGCCGAAGTACCAGTTGCGGCCTTTCTGAGTCGACTGCATCTCGGGATCGCGTGTGCCCGAGCCGTTCTTGGTCGAGCTGGGCGCCGCGACCAACGTGGCATCGACGGCCGATCCCGCCTTGAGCATCAATCCCTTGTCGCGCAATATCTCATTGACCACCGCCAGGATTTGCGCAGCGATCCCATGTGCTTCGAGCAGGTGCCTAAACCGCAGGATGGTCGTTTCATCCGGGAGGCGGGTCATCGCGCCGTCGAGACCCGCGAACTCCCGATACAGCGGCACATCGTAGAGGGCCTCTTCCATCGCTGGATCCGACAGACTAAACCATTGTTGCAGGAAGTGAATATGCAACATCGTCGCGATTGGAAAAGGAGGACGTCCGGCTTTGCCCTTTGGATAGTGCGGCTCGATCAACTCGATCAATCTTGACCATGGCACCACTCGTCTCATCTCGTCCAAAAACTCCCGCTTACGCGTTCGCTTGGTCGAAAGGTTCAAACCGAGATGAAGTTGCGTCATCACAATGCCTCCATGTCTGTAACGTCAATAGTAGCATTCCTAATCGATGCCATGACAGGGTTACGCAGAGTTTCCTTAACTCCGAAAAGCGCCGCGTGCCATCCGCCGGCCGCGGCGCAGTCTGTGACAAAAACGCCGCAAATCTAGGCAGCGGCCCGCCGCCGTGTAAACTAGCGGGTTTTCGCCACCGGTCTCAACGTGCAAGCCCCCAAGCGCACGGCGATCAGCGGCCCGGCGCTCGTCCGCCTGCTGGCGCGCATCGCCGATCTCGATGTTCACGCACCCGCCGCCTCGCTCTCGGACCGGCTGAGCCACTGGCTCGGCTGGACGGACGCGATCGCGCTTTCCACGGCGCTCGCCGGCGATCCGCCCGCCATCCCCGGTGCGCGATCCGCTTCCGGCGGCCCCGAAGAAGCGTGTGCGCGCGTGCGTGCTTCCCTTGTGCGCGCCATCGCCGGGGACAAGCCGGCTCACGCACCGCGCCATCGCGCGCCGGCGCACATGCCGGCTGCGGATCCGCCGACGGACTTCGCGGTGTATCGCCAGCGCTATCTGTCCGTGCAGCAGACGATGGAATCGGACATCGGCGCACTGAGAAGCCGCCTGCGCGCGACGCTCGCGTCGGCATCGGCGCACACCGCGCGTCTCGCTGTCGTCGATGCCGTGATGGAACAGGCGCTCGCCGCGCGCGAGCGCACGCTGCTCGCGCAGGCGCCCGCGCTGCTCGGCAAGCACTTCGAGCGCTTGCGGCGCGCGAACGAATCGTCTTGCGGCGATGCAGCCGCATGGCTTGGTGTGTTCGAAGAGGACATGCGAAGCGTCATGCTCGCCGAACTCGAAGTCCGTTTTCAACCGGTCGAAGCCTTGCTTGCGGCGTGTCAAAGCCGCTAACTGAACGCCATGCCCCGAAATCTCTTGAATGCAGCAGTGTTTGTGGCCGGCCTCCTGGCCGTCTGCGGTATAGCCATTGGTTATATCGGCTCGAATGCGCTCGCGCTCGCCGTCACGCTTCTCATCGGCGCGTGCTATGTGGCGGGCGCGTATGAATTGCAGCGCTATCAGCAGACGACGCATGCGCTCGCGCAAGCCATCGGCCAATTGCAGACGACGCCGAAAAGCCTCGTCACCTGGCTCGAGCAGGTGCCAGCCGCGCTGCGCAATGCGGTGCGGCAGCGCATCGAAGGCGAGCGCGTCGCGTTGCCGCAGCCGGCGCTCGCGCCGTACCTCGTCGGCTTGCTGGTGTTGCTCGGCATGCTCGGCACGCTGCTCGGCATGGTCGCGACGCTGCGAGGCACGGGCGCTGCGCTCGAAAGCTCCACGGATCTCGCCGCGATACGCGCATCGCTCGCCGCGCCGGTGACGGGCCTCGGCTTTGCGTTCGGCACGTCGATCGCGGGCGTCGCGACGTCGGCGATGCTCGGCCTCTTGTCGGCGTTGTGCCGTCGCGAAAGGCTACACGTCGCGCAATCGCTCGACATCAAGGCCGCGACCACGCTGCGGCCTTTCACGCAGACGCATCAACGCGAGGAGACGTTCAGGCTCATGCAGCGCCAGGCCGAAACAATGCCCGCGCTGGTGGACCGCCTCCACGCGATGATGACCGCGATCGAAGCCCAGAGCACTGCGGCAAGCGAGCGGCAACTCGCGAATCAGAGCGCGTTTCATGCGAATACCGAGACCGCGTATCGCCGGCTCGCGACATCGGTGGAGTTGTCGCTGAAGCAGAGCGTCGCCGACAGCGCGCGTGCCGCGAGCGCCGCATTGCAGCCGGTGATGCAGGCCGCGATGGACGGCATCTCGCGCGAGACCAAAGTGCTCCACGGCAGCATCGAACAGGCGGTCGCGCGGCAGCTCGACGGTTTGTCGGGCGGCTTCGCGGCGGCCACCGAAAAAGTCTCGGACATATGGGATCGCTCGCTCGACGCGCATCGCACGTCGAACGAGGCGCTGGTCCAGCAGATGCATGCATCGTTCGCGCGCTTCACGGATGGCTTTGAACAACGTGCAGGCACGCTCGTCGATAACGTGTCGCAGCAGATGAACGGCGTATCGAATGCGTTGAGCGAGTCGCTTCTCAAGCACGAAGAAGCGAGCGCAGCGGTGGTGACGCAAACGGGCGCATCGCTCGCGGGCTTCACGCAAGCCTTCGAACAGTCGTCGTCGAGTCTCGTCGCGGACGTATCGGCGCGCATGAACGGCGTCTCCGACGAGTTGCGGATTTGCGTCGACAAGATCGCGGACAAGCTCGGCGACTCGCTGCACAAACACGAGGAAGCGAGCGCGGCGCTCGTCACCGCGACAATCGCATCGCTCGATGGCTTTGCAGAGCGTATCGAAGCGCGTTCCACGAACCTGCTCGAAGGCGTGGCATCGCGGCTCGAAAGCACATCGGCGAGCCTTGCCGATGCGTGGCGCGGCGCGTTGTCCGAGCAACAGCGCGCAGGCGAGCAGCTTGCCGCGCATCACGGGCGAGCACTGAACGCGGCCACCGAGCGATTGGAACAGCATTCCGTATCACTTCTGCGTTCCGTCGAAGAAGCGCATTCGAAACTTGAAGCGCAGCTTGCATCGCGCAACGACGCGCGGCTCACCGCATGGACCGATGCGCTCGGCGCGATGGCCGCGACATTGCGCGACCAATGGCAGAAAACGAACGCGTTCGTCGAGCGCCGTCAGCAGGACATCTGCGAGACGCTCGCCGGCACCGCGCGCGAGATGACCGAGGCATCGCGCGCGCACGCGCAAAGCGTGATTGCCGAAGTGGAGCGCGTGATGCAGTCCGCCGCAGAAGCGCCGAAGGCCGCCGCCGAAGTCGTCGCCGAAATGCGCCAGAAGCTCTCCGACTCGATGGTCCGCGACACCGCGATGCTCGAAGAGCGCAGCCGTCTGCTGGCCACGCTCGAAACCTTGCTCGATGCCGTCAATCACGCATCGACCGAACAGCGCACGGCGGTAGACGCGCTCGTCGCGACGTCGGCGGACGTGCTCGCGCGCGCCGGCACGCAGTTCACCGACAACGTGCGCGCGGAGAGCGAAAGAATTGGCGCGGTCGCGGCGCAAGTCACGGGCAGCGCGGTCGAAGTGGCGAGCCTCGGCGAAGCGTTCGGCGCGGCGGTTCAGTCGTTCGGTGCATCGAACGAGACGCTCGTCGCTCAACTGCATCGCATCGAAGCGGCGCTCGACAAGACGCTTGCGCGCAGCGACGAACAGCTCGCGTACTACGTCGCGCAGGCGCGTGAAGTGGTGGACCTGAGCGTGATGTCGCAGAAGCAGATCGTCGAGGACTTGCAGCGCATCGCGGCGCAACGTGAGCTCGACGGAGCGCGCGCATGAACGACGAACTCGATGGCGGCATCGAGACCGCCGCGCCCATTTGGGCCGCGTTCGCGGACCTGATGTCGGTGCTGCTCGGCGCGTTCGTGCTGATCCTCGTCGCGGTCATCGGCGTGCAGTTGCAGCTATCGACGAAGCTCGAACAGGCCGTCAAGGAACGTCAGCAGGAAGCAGCGCGGCGCAAGACGCTCGAACAGGCGCTCGCGGGGCCGCTGGCGTCGGGGCGCGTGACGCTCGTGAACGGGCGTATCGGCATCGCGGGCAACGTGCTCTTCGCGCTCAATTCCGATCAACTGCAACCGCAGGGACGCGACGTGCTGAAGAGCCTCGTCGCGCCGCTGTCCGCGTATCTCGGATCGCATGACGAAATCCTGATGATCAGCGGCTTCGCGGACGATCAGCAAGTGCGCGAAGGCAATCGACGGTTCGCGGACAACTGGGAGTTGTCGGCCAAGCGCGCGTTGACGGTCACGCGCGCGCTGATCGATGCGGGCGTCGCGCCTTCTTCGGTGTTCGCGGCGGCATTCGGCTCCCAACAACCCGTCAGTACGAACGCCGACGACGAAGGCCGCGCGAAGAACCGGCGCGTGGAAATATCGGCGGTGCCGCGCCCGACGAATTCGCTGGTGAAGCCTCGTGGCTGACACCATCGACGAAGCCATTGCGAAGCTCGACGCATGGCGCGCGAACGGCGACGACCGCGTGAATGCGGCGCGCTTTCGTATGATGGAAGCGATGGCGCGGCGCGCGTTGGCGCATGAAGGCGAGGCGCGCCGCATCATCGAGGCGAGATTATTAGCGCTGCTGAACGAATTCGAGCGCGATGTGTCCGACGCTCGCGCGATGCCCGCGCAAGATGCCCAGGCGGGGCGTTCCCCGCTGTCAGCCTTGCTCGACGATATGGCCACGCACGCGGCCTCGCATCCTTCTCATGCGCAATTGCTCGACTATTTCCGCGCTGTGTGGTCGAAGGTTAGCGCGGAACGGCAGTTGCGCGAGTCGCTGCAGAAAGTGCCCAGAAACGCGGGGCCACTCAATTCGAGCAGCCTCGTGCACCGTTCGCTTGCGCTGATGCGCGAAGTATCGCCGGGCTATCTGCAGCACTTTCTCGCTTATGTGGATACGCTTTCGTGGCTGGAAGAAGCGACAGGCGCAGCCGCGCCTGTCGTGAAAGAAGCGCCGCGCGGCAAGAAGCCCGCGCGGGGCGGCGCGCGTTAGCCCAGCCAGCCTTTGATAGTGCTCGTCATCACGTTGGTCGAGATGCCGTAGCGGTCGTGCAAGGTCGGCAGCGCGCCCGCATCGAGGAAAGCATCCGGCAAGGCGATCTGCCTGAAGGCCGGCGTCACGCCGGCGCCGAGGAGCGTCGTCGCAACGGCTTCGCCCAATCCGCCGATGACCGTGTGATTTTCCGCCACCACCACCATCCGCCCGGTGCGCCGCCCTTCGCGGATGATCGTCTCCGTATCGAGCGGCTTGATGGTCGGCACATGCAGCACGGCCACGTCGACGTTATCCGCTTTCAACGCTTTCGCGGTTTCCAGTGCGCGCATCGTCAGGATGCCTGATGAAATGATTAGAACATCCGCGCCGTCGCGCAGCAGCTTCGCCTTGCCGAGCTCGAACGTGTAGTCGTATTCGTCGAGGACTGCGGGCACGTTGCCGCGCAGGAGTCGCGCATAGACCGGGCCTTTGTGCGCGGCGATAGCGGGGACCATCTGCTCGATATCGAGCGCATCGCACGGATCGATGACCGTCATGTTCGGCATTGCGCGCATCAGCGCGAGGTCTTCGGCTGCCTGATGGCTCGGGCCGTAGCCCGTCGTGAGGCCGGGCAACGCGGCGACGATCTTCACGTCGAGATTGTCTTCCGCGATCGTCTGATGGATGAAGTCGTAAGCGCGGCGCGTGGCGAAGACCGCATACGTGGTCACGAACGGCTGCGCGCCTTCGTGCGCGAATCCCGCTGCCGCACCCATGAGCAATTGCTCGGCCATGCCCATCTGGTAGTAGCGCTCGGGGAATTCCTTCGCAAAGATATGCAGGTCGGTGTACTTGCCGAGATCGGCGGTCATGCCGATGACGTTGGTCTTCTCACGCGCGAGTTCGACGAGCGCGTGTCCGAACGGCGCGGAGTGCGTAAGCTGGCCTTCGCCGGCAATCGACGCGATCATCGCGGAGGTCTTTAAACGGGGCTTCTTTTCAACGGTGCTCATGAATGTCTCCTGACGACGAGAGCGGGCTGAGGTGCAGCGCACGCTCTCGTCTCGTGCAAGGTGAATGCGGCTTTATTGGCGTGCGTCGGATGCTTCGAGTGCTTCGAGCGCGAGCTTCCACTCGTGCGCATCGACGCGAATGAAGTGATTTTTCTCGCGTTGCTCGAGGAACGGCACGCCGCAGCCCATCTTCGTATCGCACACGATGATGCGCGGCTTCGCTTCCTTGAGATTGCGCGCGTTGTCGAAGGCCTCCTTCACGGCGTCGATGTCGTTGCCGTTCACGCGCTGCACGTACCATCCGAACGCTTCGAGCTTCGGCACGAGCGGTTCGAACGCCATGATCTGCGTCGAGGGGCCGTCCGCCTGCTGATTGTTCACGTCGATCATCGCGATCAGATTGTCGAGCTTCCAGTGCGCCGCGGACATCAGGCCTTCCCAGATCGCGCCTTCGTCGAGTTCGCCGTCCGAGAAAAGCGTGTAGACGAAGGACTTCGACTGCTTGCGCTTCAAGCCGAGGCAACGGCCTACAGCGATGGTCAGCCCTTGTCCGAGCGAGCCGCCGGACATTTCCATGCCGGGCGTATAGCTCGCCATGCCGGACATGGGAAGACGGCTGTCGTCGCTGCCGTAGGTTTCGAGTTCCTCTTGCGGCAGGATGCCCGCTTCGAAAAGCGCTGCGTAAAGCGCGATGGCATAGTGTCCGTTGGACAGCAGGAAGCGATCGCGGTCTTCCCACTCCGGGTCTTGCGGGCGGTAGTTCATCGCGCCGAAGTAGGCGACGGCCAGCACATCGGCGATATCGAGGGCCTGGCCGATATAGCCTTGTCCCTGCACCTCACCCATCAGCAGCGCATTGCGGCGAATTCGATAGGCACGCTCTGCAAGCGTCGTTTCCTCGATGATAGGACTGTTCATGATTGTCTCCTTGAATGAATGGATGCTTGCCTAGCGGTTGACGGTCTTGGCGGGCACGAGGAACACCAGCGCCGCGCCGATTACGACCGACGCCGAGATGAAGATCAGGCCCGCAGTCGACTTGCCCGTGAGATCGTTGAGCCAGCCGACGATGGCGGGCGAGAAGAAGCCCGCGAGATTGGCGAAGCAGTTGACCGCCGCGATGCCCGCAGCCGCCGACATTCCGCCGAGCAGTGCTGTCGGCAAGGACCAGAACTGCGACGACGATGCGAGGATGCCCGCTGCGGCCACGCTCACGCAAATGATCGACGCGCCCACGCTGCCGAGCATCGGCAAGGTGGCGAAGCCGGCTGCGGAAACGAGCATCGGAATGGCCAGATGCAGGCGGCGTTCGCGGCGCTTGTCGGCGCTTGCACCGATGAGCGGCAGCGCAATGATGGCGCAGAGATACGGGATCGCGGTGAAGATGCCGACCCACAGCGGGTCCGCGACACCGGCGCGGCGCACGATCGTCGGCAGCCAAAAAGTCAGACCGTACTGACCCAGCACGACACAGAAATAGATCGCGGCCATGAGCCACAGACGGCGGTCGCCGATGAAGGCGCGAATCGATACGTGTTCCGACTTCTGCGCGTTGTCCTTTTCGACATTGCGTGCGAGCAGCGCCTTCTCCGTATCGGTGAGCCACTTCGCGCCGGCGATGCCGTTGTCGAGATAGAAGAGGATCGCGATGCCGAGCACGAGCGAAGGCACCGCTTCGAGAATGAAGAGCCACTTCCATCCTGCAAGCCCATGCAAGCCCTGAAACGCATGCATGATGTAACCGGAGAGCGGGCCGCCTACGATGCCCGCAAGCGGTATCGCCATAAAGAAGAGCGACAGGGCTTTGGCGCGTCGCGCAGCCGGAAACCAGTACGTGAGATAAAGAATGACGCCCGGCGCGAACCCCGCTTCCGCAACGCCCAGCAGGAAGCGCAGCACGTAGAACATGGTCGGCGACTTGACGAACACGAAGCTCGCCGAGATCACGGCCCATGTCAGCATGATGCGCGCGAGCCAGTTGCGCGCGCCAACCTTGTGAAGGACCACGTTGCTCGGCACTTCGAAGAGGAAGTAGCCCAGAAAGAAGATGCCCGCGCCAATGCCATAGATCGTCTCCGAGAAGCGCAGATCGTTGAGCATCTGCAGCTTCGCAAAGCCCACGTTGACGCGGTCCAGATAGGCGCCGAGATAGCACAGCATCAAGAAGGGAATGAGGCGGCGTCCGACCTTTGCGTAGGTCCTGGCCTCGAAGGTCGCGCTATCCGAAGACAACGCGACATCCGCCGTGAGTGGCGGCGCGCTGAAGCGGGTTTTCATGCATGTCTCCTGCCATGAAGGGCGTTACGCCCCGGTTGTCCGGGTGCGTCGGTGCTGCGGCGATCAGTGGATCAACATGCCGCCGTTGACGTCGAGCGTGACGCCCGTGAGATAGCTCGACAGATCGCTTGCAAGGAAGAGGCACGCGTTGGCTATGTCGGCGGCATCGCCGAGGCGCCCGAGCGGAATGCCCTTGATGATGTCAGCGCGCATCTCGGGCGTAAGTTTGTCGCCGGTAATGTCGGTCTGAATGAGGCCGGGCGTGATGGAATTCACGCGGATATGGTCGCCGCCGAACTCGCGCGCCATCGCGCGTGCGAGACCCAGCACGCCGGCTTTCGCCGCGCTGTAATGCGGTCCGCCGAAGATGCCGCCGCCGCGTTGCGCCGACACCGACGACATGCACACGATGCTGCCGCTCTGCTGCTGCTTCATCTGGCCGATGACCGCCTGCGACATGTAAAGCGTGCCGCGCAAGTTGACGTCGATGACCGCATCGAAATTATTCGCGCTGATTTCCAGCGTCTTGATGGGCTGCGTGATGCCCGCGTTGTTGATGAGCGCATCGATGCGCCCATACTTTTCGATGGTCGCATTCGCGGCGGCGACGCACGCGGCCTTGTCGGTGACATCGCATGCGAGACCCAGGTGGCCTTCGCCGATATCGCGTGCGGCGCTTTGGGCGTCGGCTTCGCGCAGATCGAGAATCACGACGCGCGCGCCTTGAGCCGCGAGCGCCTTCGCCGTCGCCTTGCCGATGCCGCGCGCCGAGGCCGCGCCAGTCACGATCACTACACGATTGTCGAGCAACATTGCCGTCTCCATGGTTTGTTCGGTGTGGAGGCAGTGTCGCCGCCTTCGACCTGACGATCAACGCGGTTCGTCTCAGCTATTGCTGAGAAATTTTCAGGTGAGGGGGCGCGGGTTATTGGGGTTAACCAGAGTCAGCGGAGCTAACGCTGGCGATTCCAATACATCGGATAACCAAATACCGAGCGATTGCAAAGACGCGACTAACGGTCAGATTCGCGCGGCAACTTCAAGTGCCGCAAGAGACAGCCGCAATAGCGATTCAGCGTTCTTTCGGCACGCGGCCCATCAGATAGAACTCGTCATTGGGCCGCATCGACATGACGTTCGCCATGCGGTTAGAGAGCCCGAAGAAGGCGGTGATTGCAGCAATGTCCCACGCGTCTTCATCGCTGAACCCATGTGATCGAAGCGCGATGAAGTCCGCATCGTCGATGCTCGCGGAATCGCGGCAGACCTTGATCGCGAAGTCGAGCATCGCCCGTTGACGCGGCGTGATATCCGCCTTGCGATGATTGACCGCGACCTGATCCGCGACGAGCGCGTTCTTTTCATAGATGCGCAGAATGGCGCCATGCGCGACGACGCAGTAGAGGCAAGCGTTGACCGCGCTCGTCGCGACCACGATCATCTCCCGCTCGCCTTTCGTGAGACCGCCTTCCTTGAGCATCAGCGCATCGTGGTAGGCGAAGAAGGCGCGAAATTCATCGGGCCGGTGCGCTAACGCAAGAAAGACATTCGGAACGAAGCCCGCTTTCTCCTGCACGTCGAGTATGCGGGCGCGAATATCGTCGGGCCAGTCTTGCGGATTGGGAACGGGGTAGCGACTGATGGCTCGATCGGGCATGGCGTCTCCGTGATAACCGGCAAAGCGAAGCCTCGAAGCGGGCTCGCTTCACGAGTATGCCGCAGCATGCGCCATCAGGCGTCATCAGGCGCGCCGATCACTGGCCCTGAGCGCCGCCGTTGGTGGTGGACTTGCTGCCCGGCTGACGCGTCGTGCCGCCCGTGGCGCCGCCCGGTGTCATCGGCTGCATTCCGCCGGCTGAGCCTTGGCCGGGCGAACGCATGCCGTCGCCCGCGCCGCCTGTGCCGCCGCCGGGCGTCACAGGCTGCATGCCGCCAGCCGATCCCGGTCCGGATGCCGCGCCGCTGCGTCCCGCCGGCGATGTGTTCACGGATGCACCCGAGCCAGTGCTTCCGGTGCCGCTGCCCGCGGCCCATGCCACGCTCGATAAACCGAGTGCGAGCGCCCCGCACAGTATGCGCGCGTTCATGTTCATTCTCCTGCGAGTGCAATCAGTGCAATCAGTGCAAGGGGAATCCGGCCGCACGCGCGAGCAATGCATGCGGCCGGACTCATTCACGCACGCCAGTGCGTTCACGGCTGCCGTTGACCGCCCTGATGCATCGGCTGCTTTTGCTGATTCTGCTGCTGTTGTCCCTGCGCCTTTCCTTGATCGTTACGCGGATTGGTCGGGTTCGAATTACCGAGCTTGGACGATGGCATTACGTGCTCCTTTCCTGAGTGGTTAGGGACTGACAAATGCGCATACCGCGTTCCAGGCCTAGAAATCCCGCTTGATTGCGCCGTCGGTATGTTGATCGTCATGCCCTCGGCCGTAACGATCGATCAACCTGCGCGCCTGTTCGACGCCCGCGCGCAGCGCCTCCTCGCGTGTGGCCCAGTTCGGCTCAACGGTTTCGACTTGTGGCAGTGCAACCGGCTTGCCATCGCGAAAGGCCTGTATGAGCGGCGTCCAGTCGCCCGTCTCGACCTGTTCGGTCGTCACTGTCACGTCGTATCCTGCAAAAGAAAAGCGTTCGCTTTGCATGGCGCCTCCGTGCGTATCTTCGTTCGCCAGGCGTGCAAGCAGACGCCATGCCCCGGCCGTCGTGGATCGTTCCTTGCTAAGGGAAGGGCGCGTGAATCAGAATCAATAACGACGAAATATGAAAGCCACCATCGTCTCGCACGAAGCGCCGCCGGAGACCGCATCGGCCGAAATCCATCGGTTCAGGTTCAAACTGGAGGACGGCAATGCGCCGCCGCTGACGGAGTCCATCTCGCTTAGAACGGCACGCGTCATCGTCGATAACCTGACCGACGGCAACGCGTTCATCAAGATGCTGCACGCTATCGTGAGCGCGCCATCGGGTGATTACGACGCGCTTGTCGGCAAGGTCTTTCCCGACCATTTCAGCGACAGCCCGCACGCCGATCGCCGCATGCCGGGACCGGATAGCGAAGGCCCGCGACCCTGAATCGCGAACCGTTCACTTCACGGCCTCTCTGCGGGCGAGAAAGCGGTCCAGTTGCGCAGCGAAATTTTTTCCATCGCGTGGACTATAAGGCGATGGCCCGCCCGTATCGATTCCGCTGCTGCGTAGCTGATCCATCATCGAGCGAATCGTCAGACGCTCCTCGATGTTCTCCGCGCTGAACCATTCGCCGCGCGGGTCGAGCGCGTGCGCGCCTTTCGCAAGCACGGCGGCTGCGAGCGGTATGTCGGCGGTGATGATGAGGTCGCCCGCGTCGGCAAGTTCGACGATGCGCGCATCGGCGACATCGAAGCCCGACGGAACCTGCACTGCCTTGATGAAAGGCGAGGGCGGCGTGCGCAGAAACTGGTTGGCGACGAGCGTAACGTGAACCTTGACGCGCGGGGCCGCGCGAAACAGGATGTCCTTGACGACGGCGGGGCACGCGTCGGCATCGACGAGGATTTGCATGATGCGGTCCTGAGCTAAGCAAGAGCGCGCATCATACGGCACAGAGGCACATACGGTACGTCCGCGCTATGCCTTCGAATCCGGCTTGCTGCGCGGATGATCGCTGCTCGCGGCGGGATCGACATCGGGATCGACGTGATCGTTCTCAGGCGTATAAGGCCCTTGTTCCGGATGATCCTTGCCCTTCGGAACCAGCGATGCGTCCATGCTTCCATGCTCGCGCTGCTCGATGGTGCCGTCGGCCTTCTCTTTCACGTCGCCTTCGCCGATTGCCTCGCGGCGCTTGTCCGCGCGCTCGACGGGATCGGATGGTTCGGGATTCATTGCGTCGTCCTCATGTCGAAACGGCGGCACGCTGGCCGCCTTCGTGAATTACTTGTCCGCGCTGCCGAGCTCGGCATGCTTGTGTGAGTGCGTCGCGGCGTGCACCAGCTCGTAATGCGCGCCCTTGCCGCTTCGCGTTGGCGGAAAATGCTCGCCTTCCACGCACGTCACTTCGAAAGCGGAACCGCCGTCGCCTTCCTTGACGACGCGATAAATCCCCGACGTCTGCACTTTCTCACCGGGTTTATGTTGCTCGGCCATGCGCACCTCCATGAAAGTTTCGGTGACGCGTTCGAAGCAATCATCGTTCCGCGCGGCTCGCGACAGTCAGGGACGACAGCAGCTTCAGCAGGCTCTCCACGTTCACGGGTTTCACGAAGTGATAGTCGAAGCCGGCGGACTGGGCGCGCAGCCGGTCCTCGGCTTGTCCATAGCCTGTGATCGCGATGAGCAAAGGCGCGCTGTCGCCCTTGCGCCGCAGCCGCCGCGCAAGTTCATAGCCGTCGATATCGGGCAAGCCGATGTCGAGCAACGCGACGTCCGCTTCGAACGGCACGGCCCGGAGCGCTTCTTCGGACGAATACGCCACGCGCGTGACGTGCCCTTCGGATTCGCAGAGCATCGCGAGCGAATCGGCGGCATCGCGGTTATCGTCGACGACGAGAATGCGCAGCGCCGCGTGCGTCTCGATGCCGCCAGCCTCCGAAAGCGCCAGCGCCGTATGCCGTTCGTGATGATGCAAGCGCGGCAGGCCCACAGTCACGGTCGTGCCCATTCCCGGTCCGGGGCTTTGCACGGTGATCGTTCCGTTATGCATCTCGACGAGCTTCTTCACGAGCGATAGCCCGATGCCGAGCCCACCGTTCGAGCGGTCAAGCGTGCGTTCGCCCTGCGAGAAGAGTTCGAACACCTTCGGCAACAGGTCTGCCGAAATGCCGGTGCCGGTGTCCGCGATCACGATGGACACCCAGTCCTGATCCGCCTTCACGCTCACGGAAATGTTGCCTTCTTCCGGCGTGTACTTGCTCGCATTGTTCAGGACGTTGACGAGGATTTGCGAGAGCCGCGTGACATCGCCGCAAACCCATGTGGTCGCATCCGGGACATCGACCTGTATGCGCTGGCCGCGCGCTTCGACCATGCCTGCAATCGCTTCGACCGCGTGGTACACGGCGGTGCCGACGAGAACCGGCTCGGTCTTGAGCGCGATGCGCCCCTGCGTGATGCGCGAGACTTCCAGCAGGTCATCGACGATGCGCGTCATGTGCTCCACTTGCCTGCGCATCAGTTCGATCAGATCGCCCGTATGCGAGGGGACGTCGTCGTCCTTTTGCAAAAGCGCAATGGCCGTGCGTAGCGGCGCAAGCGGATTGCGCAGTTCATGCGCGAGCATCGCGAGAAATTCGTCCTTGCGCCGGCCCGATTCGCGCAGCACGAGTTCCATGTGCTTGCGTTCGGTGATGTCGAGCACGCTGCCGATGATGCGCAGCGGATTGCCGTCCTTGCTGCGCTGGAGCAGCGCGCTGCCCTGCATCCACTGTTCGCCGTTCACGTTGCGCACGCGGAATTCGAACTGTTCCTGCGGATCGTCACCCGCTGCGAGACGCCGCACGTAGCGGTCGAGTCTCGGCGCGTCATCGGGATGAAGACGCGCGAGCGCCGCTTCGTAGGTAAGCGGTTCGGCAGGATCCGTTCGATCGTCGCCGCCCATTTCGAAAAGCAGCGTCCACGTCGCGAGTTCGAGCGAAACGATATGGAGCTTCGCGGCCTGCATCGCGACGGTCAGGCGCAGGCTGCGCGCCTCGATCGCGGCTTGCGCTTCGTATTGCGGCGTGACATCGGTGGTGGTGCCGAACCATTCCTGCAGCTCGCCCTTCTCGTCGTAGAGCGGCGCGGCCTGCGCCTGCACCATGCGATACACGCCATCGCGACGATACATGCGAAACGTGAGCGTGCGCGGGCCGCCCTGATGCAGCGCTTCGAGCCACGCGCGATGCGTGCGTTCGCGGTCGTCCGGATGAATGAAGTCGAGCCAGCCCCATCGCGATAGCCTGTCGCGGCGCGCGCCGGTGAACATCTCCCATTCGCCACCTGAAGGACGTATCTCGCCGTTCGCGTCTGCGGACCACACGAGCGCGCCCGTCGATTCCACCAGCGCGCGATATCGCCGCTCGCTCAGACTCAGGCGCTCTTCGTCGGCGCGTTGCGCGCTGATATCGAAGCTCACGCCATAGACGCGCGTGAGAAGGCCATTCGCGTCGAACTCGGGATTGCCGCGCATGCGCACCCACCGTTTTTGCGACGACTTGTCGTGCGCTTCGCCATCCAGCATGAAGTCGAACTCGAATGGCCCGCCATTGCGCAGTGCATCGGCGAGTTCGCGCTGAAACAGGTCGCGGTATTCCGGCGCGACGCGGTCCCATATCTCCGACAGCATTGCCGTTTCGGTGCCGGGCGCAAACGAATACATGGCCGCGAGTTGCCCCGTCATGCGAACGACGCGCGTGTTCATGTCCCATTCCCAGGCACCCATGCGCGCGCCCGCGAACGCGGCTTGCAAGCGCCGCTCGCTTGCTTCGTAAAGCGCCCACGCATGCCGGCATTCGTGAATGTCGATGGCGACGCCTACCGTATCGCCGATTTGCCCGTCTTCGTCGCGACGCGCCTGCAAATGAAGCGTATGCCAGCGGAATTCGCCATCGGCACGCAGAAGGCGGACATCCACGTTGCGCAGAAGCGTTCCGTCGCGCATTTGACGCAACGCATCGAGAATATCTTTGACGTCGTCGGGATGGACAAAAGCCTGCCAATGCCGGCCGATCAATTCTTCGGACGCGATGCCGAGATAACGCGACGCCCAGGGATTTGCATATTGAATCAGCCCGTCACGCGCCGCGCGCCACACGAACGACGGAAGAAAGTGAGCAGGATCGTGCATGAGCGTCCTTGCTGCAGTTGAATGGCGACGCATGTCGCCGGGCGCGGCTTGTCCGGTCCCGTAACGGTGCTTCTAACATTGTTCCTACACTTACTGCAAGAGGCGCGCGCAGCGTGAAAGCCGCTGCGCGCCAGGCATTGCATCGTGCGTTCAACCGTCTTCGCCGACGGCGTTCGGATCGGGCAGCGGCTCGCCCTTGTTCGTCGGCGCTGCGGGTTCGTGCGTCATGTTCTGCTTCTGCTCGTCGCTCAGACGGCGGTCCGCTGCGGTTGAATCGTCAGTGTTTTGCTTCGGCGGTGTCGAACGTTCGGTTTCCTGCGTCATATGCACTCCTTGGGCCTGAGAGAAAGCGTCATGCCAACGCACCGGATGCATCGAGCGTGCCTGATTCGAAGGCCTGCGCCCGAGGCGGGCATACGCGATGCTCGACTGCTTTATTCATCGATTGCTTAACGACCCATTGAATATGACTTCGTTTATTCGCAGCGCAGCCGCGTTATGTGCCGCGCTCGGCCCCTTGGCAACGCATGCGGCAACCGTCGCTTCCGCGCCTTATGGCGCCACCCAGCAGGGACAGGCCGTCGTTCAGTACACGCTTGCCAACGCGCGCGGACTTTCCATGAACTGCATCACCTATGGCGGCATCGTCACGCGCATCGATGTGCCCGACAGACGCGGGCGGCGCGCGGACATCGTCCTAGGCTTTGCGAACCTTGCCGATTACGAGCGCTATAACGGGAACATTCATTTCGGCAGTCTCATAGGCCGCTATGCGAACCGTATCGCTTCGGGACGCTTCACCATCGACGGACACACATATCAATTGCCGATCAACGATCCGCCCAATACGTTGCATGGCGGCCCGCATGGTTTCGACGAAAAAGTATGGACGGTCGTGCGGACATTTCAGAATCAGGCGGCGCGGGGGTGCAATTGCGTTACGTGAGCCCGGACAACGAGAACGGTTTTCCGGGCACGCTCACCGTAGACGTGACCTACACGCTCACCGACGACAACGAAGTGCGTATCGACTATCGCGCGAAGACCGACAAGCCTACCGTCGTCAATCTCACGAATCACAGTTACTTCAATCTGGCGGGCGAGGGCAGCGGAAGCGTCGAAGGGCAGCTCATCATGATTGCTGCATCGAGCTATACGCCGACGCGCGCGGACTCGATCCCCACGGGCGAGATTGCGCCGGTCGAAGGCACGCCGCTCGATCTGAGGGCGCTTACGCCGATCGGTGCGCGCTTGCGTTCCGGCTTCCCGCAGTTGCGTTACGCGCGCGGCTACGACAATAACTTCAAGCTGAACAGGACATCGCAGCGCGACGGTGAACCTTCGTTTGCCGCGCGCGCCTACGATCCCGCAAGCGGCCGCGTGCTCGATGTCTATACGACGCAGCCAGGCTTGCAGTTCTATACCGCGAATGGGCTGGACGGCAGCGCGGTGGGCGTATCGGGAAACGCCTATCGGCAGACAGACGCCTTCGCGCTCGAAGCCGAGCATTTCCCGGATTCGCCGAATCATCCTTCGTTCCCGTCGACCGAACTCAGGCCCGGCGACGAGTATCACGAAGTGACCGTGTGGAAGTTCGGCGTGCGCTAGATGCGTGACTCGCGCATCAGGTGAGCACGCTCCATAGCGCGAGCGTCAGCACGAGGCCCACGACCGACACGATGGTCTGCAACACCGACCATACCGCGACGGTCTGCTTGAGCTTCAGACCGAAGTATTCGCGGACCATCCAGAAGCCGGCGTCGTTGACGTGACAGAAGAAGACGGAGCCGGCGCCGATGGCCAGCGCCATCAGCGAGGTATGCGTCGCGGAAAGCGCGCCGAC
Organism: Caballeronia sp. Lep1P3; assembly: GCF_022879595.1. Classification (NCBI taxonomy): domain Bacteria; kingdom Pseudomonadati; phylum Pseudomonadota; class Betaproteobacteria; order Burkholderiales; family Burkholderiaceae; genus Caballeronia; species Caballeronia sp. Lep1P3. The sequence goes on from NZ_CP084267.1 coordinate 404,227, forward strand.
GACCGGCGCGACGATGCCGGCTGTCGTCGTGGTCGCGACCGTCGCGGAGCCGGTTGCCTGCCTGAGCGCGACCGCAATGAGCCATGCGAGCAGGAGGAGCGGCAAGTGCGCGCCGACCGCAATCTTGCCGATGGTCGCGCTGATGCCCGCGGCGACGAGCGTCTGCTTGAGACCGCCGCCCGCGCCGATGGTGAGCAGGAGCGCGGCGATGGGCGGCAGGCTCTTGCGCAGAATGCCGCCGACGCGCTCGCGCGCCATGCCGCGCGACCAGCCGAGCATGACGATCGCGAAGAGCACGGTCAGCGCAAGCGCGACGAGCGGTTCGCCCACGAAGTCGAGCGTGTCGTACAACAGCGTGTCTTTCGCAAGCGCGAGCTTGGCGACGGTGCGGCCGAGCATCATCGCGACAGGCAAGAGAATCGTGATGAGCGAGATGGCGAAACCGGGCGTCGATGCGGCGTCGGCATGTTCGGTGAAGAGCTTGCCGATCGCATCCGGCTCTTCGATGTGCACGCGCTTCGCAAGCCAGATGCCGTAGAGCGGACCCGCGAGTATGACGGCCGGCAATGCCACGATCAGACCGAGGCCGAGCGTGAGGCCGAGATCGGCATGCAGCGCGCTCACCGCGATGAGCGGGCCGGGATGAGGCGGCAGAAGCGCATGCAGCGTCGTCATGCCCGCGAGCGCCGGAATCGCGATGCGCAAAATGGGCTGCTTCGCGCGGCGCGCCATGACGAAGATGATCGGCACCATCATCACGAGGCCGACTTCGAAGAAGAGCGGCAAGCCGACGATGATCGCGACGAACGCCATCATCCACGGTAGCCGGCGCGGTGTGGAGTGATCGAGCAGCGTGGTGACGAGGCGGTCCGCCGCGCCCGATTCGGCCATCAGCGCGCCGAGCATCGAACCTAGCGCGATGATGATGCCGACATCGCCCAGAAGCGCGCCCGCGCCTTTGCTGAACGCTTGCGCGATGGCTTCGAGCGGTTGATGCGCCGTGAAGCCAGCGGCGAACGTGCCGACGAGAATCGACAAGAACGGTGCGAGCTTCAGCACGCTGATGGAGACGATGATGATGGCGAGCCCGAGCGCGCAGGCAAGCAACAGTTGTGTGTCGTGGGCGGCCCACGGAGCGAGCGTTGTTGTTGGATTCACAGTGACCTTGAGCTGACGCGCATCGGCTTCCATGCCGATGCCGGTGGATTTTTTACGGAAGGCTTTCGCGGCTTCGATGTGTGGGGCCTTGGCGCAAAAGCCCCGTGGTAATAGCATTTTTCGCGGCGACGGTCAAAGAATGACCGAATGAGTGGACTAAGAATTCGCGCGCCTGACGCCCACGCCCAATGCCGCAACTCAAGCGCAATTCCCAACGACCGGTTGCCACTGCCCTTGAAGCCGTGCGATGCTTCGCCGTGCTGCATATTCGAAAACGAACAAGCGCGGGACGAACGAGACCAGTCCGGTTCATCACCCTTTGAAGGAGTGAATATGATCGTACTGTCGCGGTATCGCGGAACACCTGACGCATCGCAACACATGCCGCTCAAGGCGCGTCGTCTGTTTGGCGCATGGCTTCTCGCCGGCGCGGCAAGCGCAATAGCAAGCGCGGCCTATGCGGATTCGCCAAGCGCCTATGTCTTGCCGCCGCCGCCAAGCGAGCTTTATGGCGACTTGTTCGTTGCAGTGCAAACGCAGCAGATCTATCCGGATCAGAAGACGTTCGTCGATGCGACGCCGAAAATGGACCCGGCGCAAATCAATCAGCTCTATTTGCAGCAGCGCGCGGTTCCCGGCTTCAGCCTTTCCGCCTTCGTCGCCCAATATTTCACGCCGCCGACCGATCAGGTCATCACGCCGCCGCCGAACCAGACGCTAAGAGAGCATATCGACTGGCTCTGGCCCGCGCTCACGCGCAACACCGCGACCGTGCCTCAGTACAGCACGCTCATCCCCATGCCGAAGCCTTATGTCGTGCCGGGCGGGCGCTTTCGCGAAGGCTACTACTGGGACACCTATTTCACGATGCTGGGCCTTCAGGAAGCGGGCCGTGAAGATCTCGTCGACGACATGCTCGACAACTTCGCGTATCTCATCGACACCATCGGCCATATTCCCAACGGCAATCGCACGTATTACGTGAGCCGCTCGCAACCGCCGTTCTTCTCTTACATGGTTGAGCTCGCCGCGCACAAGGAAGGCGGGCGCGTGTATCAGAAGTACTTGCCTGAGATGCGCCACGAATATGGTTACTGGATGCAGGGCGCGGATTCGCTGCAACCGGGCGCGGCCGTGCGCAACGTGGTGATGCTGCCCGATCGCACCGTGCTCAACCGCTACTGGGACGAGCGCGATACGCCGCGCGACGAGTCCTATCTGGAAGACGTGCAGACCGCGACGTCGGTGCCGGGTCGTCCCGCCAACGAGGTGTATCGCGACTTGCGCGCCGCTGCGGAAAGCGGCTGGGATTTCAGCTCGCGCTGGTTCGGCGATAACCAGACGCTTGCGACTATCCGCACGACATCGATCGTGCCCGTCGATCTCAATAGCCTGATGTTTCATCTGGAAACGACGATCGCGCGAGGATGCGGCGAGTCGCGCGACTTCGGATGCGTGGCGCAGTTCGTCGGCAAGGCGGCGCAACGCGCGCTCGGCATCAACAAGTATCTCTGGAATAACAACGGCTATTACGGCGACTACGACTGGCAGCTTGCGCAGCCGCGCAACAACCCCTCGGCCGCCATGCTTTATCCCTTGTTTGCGGGCGCCGCGTGGCCGGAGCGCGCGCATACGACTGCCAACACCGTGGAAGCGTTGCTGCTGAAGCCGGGCGGCCTCACGACAACCACGTTCAACACGACGCAACAGTGGGATGCGCCGAACGGCTGGGCGCCGCTGCACTGGATTGCCGTGCAAAGCCTGCGACGCTATGGGCGCGGCGATCTCGCGCAGCAGATAGGCACGCGTTTTCTCTCCGACGTGAACCACGTCTATGCGACCGAGCAGAAGCTCGTCGAGAAATACATCGTGGAAGGCACGGGGACGGGCGGCGGAGGGGGCGGGGAATATCCGCTGCAGGACGGCTTCGGATGGACCAACGGCGTCACGTTACGTCTGCTGGATCTCTACGCGCCGGGACAATAAGCGACCGGCGATGGCGGCTAATGGAGCCGCCATCGCCGTCATGCATTTCTTATTCGAGGCCTTCCACTACACGGAAATCGCGCTCGCATGCATCGCCTAGCACTTTGAGCGCTTCCTGATACTTCTCGCCGTTGAAAGTAGCGAGCGCCTGATCGAGCGAGTCGAACTCGACGAGCACCGTGCGCTCCGCGATGCCCGCGCCTTGCACTGCCGAAGCGACACCGCGCACGAGCGCACGACCGCCGCCTTCCTTGATGGCGACGGTCGCGAGCTTCGAATATTCGGCCACCTGATCCGGCTTGGCAATCTTACGGTACGCGCTAACCCAGTAACCCTTTGCCATCTGCATCTCCCATTTTCGTTGAGCGCCTAGCGCTGAATGAAATGCAAGACGCCTTCGACGTCATGCATTCGTTGCGAAGCGAGCATAGCAAATATTCGCTTTGTCGCTCGCGCCCGCCATTGCGCGCATTTCAATGAACAGTGCCTTCCTGGGTTAGGGGTTAACCCTCGGGATTCATGCGCCTAGACTTCGCCTACTGCTTGAGTCGTAAGGCTCAGGCAAGCAACCCAATCACCGGAGTCATGCAATGAAGTCCTTGATTTGCGCAGCAGTCGTCGCCACCGCTTTGACCATTCCCGCCCTGTCGTTCGCACAAGGCAGCCAGATCACGCGCGCACAGGTTCGCGCCGAACTGGCCGAGCTGCAAAGCGTGGGTTATCACGTCGGAGACGGCGACCAGGCGCATTATCCCGCCGCGATTCAGCAAGCCGAAGCGAAGCTCGCCGCGCGCCGTGGCGAAACCGCTTACGGTGGCGCAGCGAATGGCGCGACCCAGTCGGGCAATCGCGTTTCGCAAGCCGACTGGAATGCAATGTACACGCGCTAAGCGTTCATTCGGCGGCGTACTTGCGGTCGAGTTCGTCGTAGAAAGGCTTGTTGACAAGCCGTTGACGCTCGGAAAAAGGCGCGACGATAGCGGGGTCTTCGTCGAGCCTGCCTTGTTCCTTTAGCGCGCTCAAGGCCGTCTGCATGCCGCGCACCGCGCTTTGCAAAGCCGCGTTCGCGTAAAGCACGAGGCTGAAGCCCAGGCGCTGCAATTCATCGCGTCCCGTGACAGGCGTCTTTCCGCCGATCACGATATTGATGAGTTGCGGCGCTTCGACCTGTTTCGTCAAGGACGCAATCTGCTCTTGCGTCTCGATGGCTTCGATAAAGAGAATGTCCGCGCCGGCTTCGACGAATCTGTTCGCACGCTCGATGGCCGCGTCGAAGCCTTCCACCGCGCAAGCGTCCGTGCGCGCGATGATCTGAAAGTTCTCGTCCTCTCGCGCGTCCGCGGCGGCGCGTATCTTGCCAAGCATCTCGCTCGTCGAAATGACGCTCTTGCCAGCGAAGTGCCCGCATTTCTTGGGCATCACCTGATCTTCCAGCTGAATTGCATCGGCGCCCGCGCGTTCGAGCGCGCGCACGGTATGACGCACGTTGAGCGCATTGCCGAAGCCCGTGTCTGCATCGACGACGAGCGGCAATTCGACTGCATCGCGTATGCGCGACGTATGCTCGGTGATCTCTGCAAGCCCCGTGAAACCGAGATCCGGCATGCCGAGCGACATGTTGGTCACGCCTGCGCCGGTGATGTAAAGCGCCTCGAAGCCGAGATCGGCGGCCACGCGCGCGCTCATCGCGTTGAACGCGCCAGGCAACAGCAGACCGCGGCGTGCATTGACGAGTTCGCGAAAGGCGGCGCGACGGGAAGAAGAAGTGGTCATGGCTCGGGTTTCCGGAAAGAAAGAGATGTCGGCATGAAGCATGCGATGGCCTGTATTGCGTTGCACGCATGCCTTGGCCAGCCATCTTAAAGCGTGCAACGCTTCCCCGTTAAGCGCAAGTCCGATGTGCCTGACGAGCGGGCGTCGGGTACATTTGAGTCTTAGCCGACTTTGAAGCCGCGCATCGCAGCGTGAACAACAGACAAAGGAGCCGCGCATGAGCGAAACACTGCAGGACTTGCCCTTGCCGGAAGGCGTGCGCTCACGCTTCGTCGACAACGGAAACGGCCTTGTGATGCATCTGCTCGAGGCCGGGTACGAGTCGCCCGGCAGACCATGCATCGTTCTGCTTCATGGCTTTCCCGAACTCGCCTTTAGCTGGCGCAAGGTCATTACGACGCTTGCAGACGCGGGCTATCACGTCATCGCGCCGGACCAGCGCGGCTATGGCAGGACGCGCGGAGGCAACGCGGGGTTCGACGCCGATCTTGCCGAATTCACGTTTCCGAACCTCGTGCGCGACGTGCTCGGCCTCGTCTTCGCATTGGGTTATCGCGAGACGGCGGCGGTGGTGGGCCATGACTTCGGCTCTTTCGTCGCGGCGTGGTGCGCGCTGATCCGGCCAGACGTGTTCCGCTCGGTCGTCATGATGAGTGCGCCGTTCGCCGGGCCGCCTGATTTTGCATTCGGCACCGCGTTCCACGATGCCGCGCCATCGGCGATGACCGATGCAATGAGCGCGCTCGCATCGCTCGATCCGCCGCGCAAGCACTATCAGCGCTATTTCTGCGAGCCGCAAGCCCACGACGATATGCAGCACGCGCCGCAAGGCCTGCGCTCATTCTTGCGGGCGTACTTTCATGTGAAAAGCGCGGACTGGCAAGGCAATCATCCGCATCCGCTCGCAGCGCCTGCCGCGGAAGAACTTGCACTATTGCCCGCGTATTACGTGATGCCCGCGGACAAGACCATGCCCGAAACGGTCGAAGAATACATGCCTGACGCGGCGCACATCGCATCGTGCGCGTGGCTTTCCGACGAGGAACTCGCAGTCTTCGCAAGCGAATTCGAGCGCACGGGTTTTCAAGGCGGCCTCAACTGGTATCGATGCAGCAACGACGAACGCTACCGCGCGCCGCTGCGTCTGTGGTCGGGACGCACGATCGACGTGCCGTCATGCTTCATCGCGGGCAGCAGCGATTGGGGGTATTGCCAGCGTCCCGGCGACTTCGAGGCAATGCGTCAGCGCGTGTGCACGAACTTCCGCGCCGCGCATCTGATAGAAGGGGCAGGGCATTGGGTGCAGCAGGAGCAGCCGAGGACGGTGGCGAGCCGCATTGTCCGCTTTCTCAGGCAGGATGCGCCGGGCATCTAAGCGTCACATGCACGCTCAGGCGCCCGATACCTTCAACGGTCTGTCCGCGCGCGCCCGCAATCCATAGGCCGTTAGCAGCCGGTAAAGCGTCACGCGCGAGATGCCGAGTTCGTCTGCCGCTTCGCCGAGCCGGCCGCGATGCCGCAGGAGCGCGACTTCGATGGCGTGCCGCTCCGCAGCCTCGCGCGCCTGTGCAAGCGTCATCGGCGCGGCTTCGACGTATTCGCCGAGTTCGAGGTCGCTCGCGAGAATCTGCCGTCCTTCGGACATGACGATTGCACGCCGCACGCGATTGATGAGTTCGCGCACATTGCCGGGCCATGCGTAGTTGTGAAGCGCCGCGATGGCGCAGGGCGCAAAGCCGCGCAGCCGCCGGCTCGCATCGCGACGAAAGCGCTCCAGCATATGATTCGCGAGCAATTCGATGTCCTTGCCGCGCACGCGCAGCGGCGGCTCGTCGATTTGAAGAACGCACAGGCGGTGATAAAGGTCCGCGCGGAAGCGGCCTTCGAGCATTGCCGTCTGCATATCGACGTGCGTCGCGGAGATGATGCGGACATCGACCGAAGTGGACGTTTGACCGCCCAGCCGTTCTATCTTGCGTTCCTGAAGAAAACGCAGCAGGCTTGCCTGACTTTCGAGCGGCAAATCGCCGATTTCATCGAGAAAGAGTGTGCCGCCATCGGCTGCTTCGACGCGCCCGATCTTGCGCTGGTTCGCGCCCGTGAACGCGCCGCGCTCGTAGCCGAATAGTTCGGACTGCAATAGATGTGGCGGAATGGCGCCGCAATTGATCGCGACGAACGGCTGCTGCCGCCGCCCGGAGCGTTCATGGATGGCGAGCGCAGTGAGTTCCTTTCCCGTTCCGGATTCGCCGGAAATGAAGACGGGCGCATCGGTCATCGCGACTTTGCGAATCGAGCGATAAAGCGCCTGCATGGGCTCGCAATTGCCGACCATGCCGCCTTCGTTGCCTTCGGGCTTATGCGGATCGTTGCTCGCCACATCGTGCAGGGCGACCATGCCATACGCATGGCCCACGGCATCGACGACGCGATCGGCCGAGCAGGGCACCGTCACATAATCGAAGCAGAAATCCAGAATGAGTCGGCACAGCTCGGGCTTGTCCGCGCTGTCGGCGTCGACGGTCGCTACCCAGCCGATTCTGTGACTCGCGAGCAGGCCGGCGAGTGCCGCGCTGTCCCTGGCGAAACCGCGATTCGTCATATCGACGATGCCCGCGGCGGCGCGCTTGCCGTGCTTGAGCGGCTTCGAAGGATCGACCTGTTCGATCGTCCACCCGCGCGCATGCAGACGCTCGGCCAAATCCTCCGACACGTTACGCCCGACGTAATAGAGCGTCCTTGTATCCCCGTACATGTCTTCTCTCGGAATCTATTTGTTTGTGGACACAGTATGCCTTTGGATTCGTCGGGGGATGAAGCCGCGCAAACGATAACCGGACTTTGAATATTTGCATTGCCCAGAGGAAACCGATTGAGAAGCATTGAGCAGATTTTTCGGAACGCGCGTTCCTAACTGTCGAGAACAAGCGTGCTTTTCGGCTGGAACGGGCGCAGGGCGGGCCTCGCACGCCCGGAACCTTTTACCCGCGCGTGCGCGATGCCCTCAAACGTCAACGCGTGTTTCGGCCGGCCGTGCCGCCGCGCGCGTTCGTTGCGGCATTCGCGTTCGCGGCGTTGCCGGGATTGGTCTGGTATCCGGGATTGACCGCATTCGTCGAATTATTGGTCGGTGCGTTCGAGTTCGAATAAGCGCCGGGTGACGACCGGGGCGCCTTCGGCTGCATCGTCTGATTGATGACGCCGATCTGGCCCAGCTTTCGCGCGGCGGTGCCGTCGGCGTGCGCTGCGCTCGCGAGACATGCGCCTGCCGTGCCGATCGTCAAAGCAATGGCTGCGATCCGATTCCGTTTCATGGTGTGCTCCTCGAGACTTTCGCTGTTTGCCCAGCAGAAGATCATTGTGCGCGGGCTGGCTAGCGCCGTGCACAAGGGTTTGTGCCTAGGCGGTCGATTGACTTGCGGATCGCTGGACGCAGGGTCCGATAGTATCGGTAAGACATACTATGCAGTCCGTAACGACGAGGCGTATTCAGACCGCATCGTCCATCAGATGATGCGCAAGCAGGCGCGCGTGAGGCGTGAGCGCGTCGAAGGCGCGCGCGCAGAGATGCAGGCGCCGCGTCGCCCAAGGCTCGGATAGCGGAACGATCGCGAGGCTTGGACGAATCAGCAATTGCGCCGACGCATCGGAAAGAATGGCAATGCCGATACCCGCCTCGACCAGCATGCCGACATTCTCGATGCTGCGCATATGAACGCGATAGTGGAGCTGTCGGCCAAGCCGCGATGCACGCTCGCCAAGATGCATCTGCAGCGCGGCATCCGCGAGTCCGACGAACGCTTCTCCGACGATATCCGCGAACGCCGCGGCGCTTTGCTGTGCCACGCGATGCGCGCGGCTCGCCACGACCATGAGCCGGTCTTCGGCGACCAGCCGCGTCTGCAGGCTCGCGAGATCCGTGATGTCCGCGACGATGCCGAGGTCGGCGCGGCCTTCCGCCACCGCTTGCACGATATCGGCGCTCGGCCGCTCGTCGAGGTCGATGGAAAGGTCGGGATGCATCGCGAGAAAGCGGGCAAGGCGCGCCGGCAGGAAGGCGGCGAGCGCCGCCGTGTTCGACATCAGCCTGATGCGGCCTCTCAGGCCCGTTGCATAGCCGCGCAGATCGCCGCGCATCTGCTCGACTTGTCCGAGTATCGTGCGCGCATGCCGCACGAAGGTTTCGCCTGCGGCCGTAGGCTGAACGCCGCGTCGATTGCGTTCCAGCAGCGGTGCGCCGAGGGCGGCTTCCATGCCGGCAATGCGCTCGCTCGCGGATGCAAGCGCGAGATGCATCGCCTGCGCGCCCGACGTGATGCTGCCGCGTTCGATCACGGTCAGAAAGAGCCTCATGTCGATGAGATCGAAACGCATGACGTGCCTTCGGCCGCGCCGAAGCCTCGCATTGGAATTGCCAGATTGTAAGCGCGCAGGCCGCCCGCTAGGATGGGCCGCATGGAACCTCAACTCGTTGTGATCGGCGCGGGCTTTCTCGCGGGCGCCATGAACGCGCTCGCCGGCGGCGGTTCGTTCGTGAGCCTTCCCGCGCTCATCGCCGCGGGCTTGCCGCCGGTACAGGCGAACGCATCGTCGACTGTCGCGCTGTTTCCCGGCGGTGTCGTGAGCGCATGGGCGTATCGCGACGGACTCGGCCCGGTCGGGTCCGTACCGATGCGCGCAATGCTCTTGACGACGGTCATCGGCGGACTCATCGGCGCGGCGCTTTTGCTGTCCACTTCGTCGTCGACGTTTTCGTTTCTCTTGCCCTGGCTCTTGTTATGCGCGAGTCTCGCGCTTGCATTCGGCCGCAAGCTCGGCGAGGCGCTGCGAAGGCGCTGGCGCATCGGCGCGCCCGCAGTACTCGCCATTCAACTCGCGCTTGGCGTCTATGGCGGCTATTTCGGCGGCGCTGTCGGCATCATGATGATGGCCGTATGGGGCCTGCTCGACACGCGCGATCTGAAGAGCCTCAATGCGCCGCGCACCTTGCTCGTGAGCGCGGCCAATTCCGTTGCCGTGCTGACGTTCGCTCTGGCGCATGCGGTGCGCTGGCCCGAGACAATCGCCATGCTGGTCGCGGCTATCGCTGGCGGATATGGCGGCGCGCAGTTGGGCCGCCGCACGCCGCCAGTCATCATCCGCGCGGGCACGTTGATGGTGAGCGCGGGCATCACCATCGCGTTCTTCGTAAAGACGTATGGGCCGATGCTCTCGCATCGATGACGTTCGAGGCACGGCTAGCGAGACCATCATGATCGGTGCCTTGCTCGAAACGATCGGCGCGCTTTCAGTGCTCGCGAGCGTCGCGGCGAAGATCGCGCTGCTGCGCGATCAAGCGGCTCGCGAAAGCGTCGAGGAGAAGTCAGCGCGCCGCCATACAGCGCGAACGCGCAGGCGTCGGAGAAGATAGTTGCGCGTCATTGCGCGTTGCGTGGATTCGGCGCAAGAGCAGGCAAGCCAAGCGCGCTCGCCGCCGATTCATACGCGCGAACGAAGCGCGGATCGTTGGCGGCTTCGCGTGCGATCCATCCGCCGAGTTCGTCGCTGCAGGCGGGATTCGCGATCGAGTCGAAGCATGCCGAGTTCGCGGACATCATGCTCGCGGCCCAGTAGAAGCGAAACAGCGCTCGCTTTTCGGCAGGGTCCATATGAAGCGCGTCGGGATCGGTGCCGGAAAACCAACGCTCGATTTTGGCTTTGAGCGTCGCTTCGCTTTCTTGAACGTCGTAAGAGAAGACATAACCGCCGCCTGCCTGCGCCGTATGAAAGTCATCCATGACGACCGTGGTGACGAAACGCACAGCGCGCGCATTTGCCGCAAACGATTGCGCATGCGCGCTTGCAAGCACGCACCAAAGTACGGCGAGCAATGCACTCGCTTTATGCCGCGCCATCAAACGGCGCTTTGCTTGACTGCCTCGCGGATTCACGCAGATGAGAGAGAAGAGTGCGTTGCCAGGACGCTCGCAGCGTTTTAGCGTTGCGTGAATTCTACTGACTTATCGCGCCGTTCGATGACGCCGGTCCTGATATATATCGAGGCGAACGCGGCCTCGTTTCGGACGCCGCCAAAACAAACGGCCCCGAAGGGCCGTCTTGCGCTTGAGGGCGCTGCCGCCTGACTTACAGCGGCTGGATCGTCGAAGCCTGCTTGCCCTTCGGGCCTTGCTTGACTTCGAAGCTCACCTTCTGATTCTCCTGGAGCGACTTGAAACCCTTGGACTGGATTTCGGAGAAATGTGCAAACAGGTCTTCACCGCCGTCGTCCGGCGTGATGAAACCAAAACCCTTTGCATCGTTGAACCACTTGACAGTACCTGTTGCCATTTTTCCAAACCCTATGAGACGAATTTTGTTGAAGATGCGCCCGAATTGCGAGCGACATGGATTTTTACCACGCCGCGCGCGATCAGTCCAATAAGCGTTTTTGCTAAGCAATTCTTCTTGATGCCGTCACATTCTTTCAAACTTACCTGCCATCGATCAACGGTCGGTTCTAATTTCCGTTTCCAGCAGTCTCAAGCCTAATTCGGCGTATCAAATGCTTAATCGCGGCTCAAGCGCATTTGTGCGGTTGCGCTCAGAATGACCGCAATCGCCGTAATCACGACACATGGGGACTGCAATGTCAGCTGCATCGAACGAATCGCCTGTCTGGTTCATCACCGGCTGCTCGACCGGCTTCGGGCGGGAGATCGCCGCTCGAGTCATCGAGCGCGGATGGCGCGCCGTCGTCGCCGCGCGCAATCCGGACAGCGTGGCCGATCTCGTCGAGCGTGCGCAAGGACGAGCCATTGCCGTGAGACTCGACGTGACGCGCCCCGACGAAATCTCCGCAGCCGTGGCGGCGGCGCACGATTCGTTCGGCCACATCGACGTGCTCGTGAACAACGCGGGCTTCGGCTATCTCGCGGCAGTCGAGGAGGGCGAGGACGACGAAGTGCGCGCGATGTTCGAAACCAACTTCTTCGGCGCCGCCGCGATGATTCGCGCGGTCCTGCCACGCATGCGCGATCGGCGCGCGGGGCATATCGTCAACATCACGTCGGTGGGCGGGCTCGTCGGCAATCCGGGCAGCGGCTATTACGCGGCGACCAAGTTCGCGCTCGAAGGCCTCGGTGAAGCGCTGGCCCGCGAAACAGAGGGACTCGGCATCAAGGTCACCGCCGTCGAACCCGGCCCGTTTCGCACCGATTGGGCAGGGCGCTCGCTCAAGCAGACACGTCAGCCAATCGACGACTACGCCGAAGTCGCGGGCCGCCGCCGCGCGGCCATCGCGGAGCGCAGCGGCCAGCAACCCGGCGATCCTGCGCGCGCGGCGCAGGTCATCATCGAGGCAGTCGAAGCGGACAATCCGCCCGCGCATCTCGTGCTCGGCAACGCAGGCATGGAGCTCGTGCGCGGAAAGCTCGCGCAGTTGACTGCGGATCTCGACGCATGGCAAGCGCGCAGCGCGTGGAGCGACAACCCCATAGCGTGATGCTCGCGCGAAAAAACGCGGTGCAAGATGGACGCCGCCCTTCTTCATGCTTCGCACCTGGTCGCGCGCCATGCGGCGGCACTGGGCATCGCGCCGCCTGCCGTCCGGCTCGTCACAGCGAGCAGGAGTCCCTGCTACGAAGCGCTTTTCAACCGCATCGAACTGAATGAGCGCACGCTCGCGTTGCCTGAGCCTTTGCTATCCCTCGTCCTCGCGCATGAAGTCGGACACGCAACGCAGCGCCTCGCATTGCTCGCGGACCTTGTGTTGACGATGCTCGCCGTCGCGCTGCTAATCGCCGTGCCTTGCGTCGCCTTCGTGTTCTTGCCGGATGACGATCTCTGGCGCGTCTCTATTCCCGGCGCAGGCTTCGCGATGCTGGCGGCCGTTTCATGGACGGCATGGCGCCCGCACGCGGCGAAGCGCGCCATCGCAATGGAAATCGACGCCGACGCGAAAGCCGCGCAAGTCTGCGGCGCGCAGCCGGCCTTGCTTGCGCTCGAGGCGCTGGCCATGCAAGGCATCGTCGATGCGGTGCGGCTGGAGGCCATGCGCGGGCGTGTGCACGGTCATGCATCGGCAAGCGTGAAGAACGCCTAAAGACGCGCTAAAGAAAGCGCCAGTGCATGCCGTTAGATGGCTTGATGGGCGCTCGAATGATCGGTCAACTTGACGTTGTTCGCGGCGCCGCACCGGGAAAACATGCACATTCAATCAGGATCGATTCCATGAACGATGCACGAGGCGTTGCAACCGGCTTTGCGATTCATCTCGCATCGTCGGGATGTGCGGGCTGCAAGACGGACCCCGATTCCGCGCTTGCGCTTGCGTTCGCATTCCAGCCTATCGTCGATGCGGTCTCCGGCAAGGCTTACGCGCACGAAGCGCTCGTGCGCGGCCCAAATGGGGAGCCCGCCGGCACCGTCCTATCGCAAGTAAGCGACGCCAATCGCTATCACTTCGATCAGCGTTGCCGCACGCACGCCATCGCACAGGCCGCGCAACTCGGGCTGGAAGGATTTCTGTCCATCAACTTCATGCCGAACGCGGTGTACAAGCCCGAAGCCTGCATACGCAGCACCTTCGAAGCGGCCGAGAAGCATGGCTTTCCGATCGAGCGCATCATCTTCGAGACGGTGGAAGGCGAGAACATCATCAGCCGGCCGCATCTCGTCGATATTTTTCGCGCTTACAAGCGCTTTGGTTTCCAGACGGCCATCGACGATTTCGGCGCGGGGTATTCCGGCCTGACGTTGCTTGCGGATTTCCAGCCGGATCTCATCAAGCTCGACATGGAACTCGTGCGAGGCATCGACAGCGACGTGGTGCGCCAACGCATCGTCGCGGGTGTGCTTGCAATCTGCCGCGATCTCGGCATTCGCGTGATCGCGGAAGGCATCGAGACTAAAGGCGAACGCGATTTCTTTCTCGCCAACGATGTACGTCTGATGCAAGGCTATTTCTTTGCCAAGCCCGCTTTCGGTGCAGTCCCGGTTCTCAACGAAGCATTGTTCGCCGCTTGAGAATGGCTCGTTTATTGCGTTCATCGGTCATGCAAAAGACAAGCGCCGAGCCTGAGCCGCTATATAGGCCGCCTCTAAGCGGCTCCATAAGCCGCGCGCACAATAAATCCACGAAATTCACGCTTCGGGATGACCGATCATGTACGTCCTGTTTGTAGAAGACGACACGCGCCTTTGCGATGCATTCAGAGACTTGGCCGTGTCACTGGGACATGTTGCACACGTTGCCTATGACGGTCATCAGGCGATGCTGCTCGCCGCCGAAAACCGCTACGACACGATCTTCATCGACATCGGCTTGCCGGATGTCGATGGCCGCGATCTGTGCCGGCGCTTGCGCGCGGCCGGCCCGAGCCAGCTTGCATGCGTCGTCGCGGTAAGCGGCGACGACCGGCTCAAGAACGAATTGCACGAGCACTTCGACGGCTATTTCCTGAAGCCATTTACGGCCGACGGCTTCAGAGCGGTGCTCGATGCGTGTTGAAGGTGCGTTCGGGCCAAGCATCAGGGCCAAGCGTCAGGGCTATGCGTCAGGGCCGATGTCGGCGTCGTCCGCGGCCTTGCGCTCGCGGCGTTCCTCGTTCGCGCGGCGCGCACGCAAACGCTGACGCGACAATTGCACGATGACTTCGCCCGTCGTCGCGCCCGGCGGAATTTCGTTGCGTATGACTTTAGCGACCATCGGCAGGCCCATGCGCTGCCTGCGCAATGCGCGAGCGATGGCGCTGCGGCACGCTGGTCCGTGGCAGTCCCATTCGTCGCGGATTCTCTCGCAGTAAGGACATTTCTCCATTCAAGCAGTTTACTGCGAAATGCGCTGCGCTCGCCGCGGCTCAGGCGGCGGGCGTGCGCTCCCGCGCTAAAGCGCCTAGCTGCTTAACTGATTTTGCGGGCCTGGCCTTCGCGCGCGCTGATGATGGTCGAGGCTGCGCCTCAGTACTTTCTTGACGAGCCCCTTGAGGAAATGAATCGACCGGTCCGCTCGCACGTTCAGATCGAAAGGCTTGAGCGCCATCACTTGACGCCCACTGCGCTCCGTGAGTTTCGCGCGTGTCTTGCGATGGTCCGCCGCCATCGCCGATAGCGTTTCTGAGGCCTGCCTGAACGATGCGCGATCGACTCTTGCGCAGACATGGCAAGCGCGGCTGAAGATCTTGTCGAACACCGTGAGCCAGAAATCGTCGAGATCGCCGCCGTCGCAGCGCGCGAGGGCTTCGCGGCCGTTCAAGTGCAAGTCCTGCATGTCGCGCAGTGTCGCCTTCTGCGTGATGCTGCCGAAGCGCCGCCGATAACCGATCAACGGCTCGGCCACACGATAGAAGCGCTTCGCTCGCAGATACAACGATGGGACGACCGCGATGTCCTCGTAGTGCCTGCCCACGGGGAAGGGCATGTTCTTGAATAGTTCGGTGCGATAGACCCGCGCCCACGCGAACGTATGAAACGTATCGGCGAAATGTTGAAGCGCGGCGCGGTTCATCGGATGGCCGCCGCTCTCGGGTGTCGTCACGAGTTCGAGCTTGTCGAGGTCGCGTCCGTGATCGTCGATGATCGTCACGTTGTATTCGACGAGGTCGTACTGGCGTTCTGCCAGGCGTGGAATGACCGCTTCGCTAAAGCCTTTGAGATAGATGTCGTCTCCGTCGAGAAAGCCGACATAAGGCGTTCGCACGGCGGCGAGTCCCGTATTGCGTGCGGCGGAAAGCCCGCCGTTCTTCTGGCGAATGAGTTCGATATGGGCGCCGCCGTCTCGTTCGACGACGGCTTGTGCGGCGGCATAGGTCTCGTCATGAGACCCGTCATCGACGACGATGATCTTCATCGCGTCGATATGAGGCTGGCTCAGCAACGACTCAAGTGCTTCCTCGATGTAACCCTCGATGTTATAGGCTGCCACCACGATGGTGAGCAGCGGACTTGTGTCTTGCACAGAGTCACGCTCAAACGACATATGGACGCTCCGTCGCAAATCGGTTGCTGGTGCGCCATTGTGGCGACGCAATGGCGCGCGAAGGTTCTGCGCTCCCCGGTGAAATCTCTGGTCGATGATCTCCGAAATATGCTTGCGCGCCTGCGTTGAGCGCGGCGCGCGGACATTTTCGCGATCTAGTTATGGGAATCTCTGGCCGGTCCGGTCGACGTCTCGCAGGACCGTGGACGAACCACATGGTGCCGGACACCGGGCCCATGCCCCGATGCGATGCATGCGATAACGATCGGAGAAGCAATAGATCGGACTTGTCGCGGCGGGTTCCTCACCGTTTGCGCTTTCCTTCGCCCGAGCGAGAAGCGCAAGTTCGGTGCCGCGACTCGTGGATACAGAAACGTCGCTGAGCCGGACTACGCTCGAAAAGGCCCGCTGCTTCCAAGCGCCGGGAAGCATAGTGTCCCGCGCGCCAGTGTCAACAGCGTTAATGCGACAGATCGCGGTCAAACATTAGCAAGAGCGATGCCACTAAGATTGGTTGCCTTCATTAGCCCGTTGCACTCACACGCGGAACATGCTGACCGCGCGCGAAAGCCGCTCTGCCTGATCGCGGAGTTCCGCCGTCGAATGCTCGGCTTCGCCGACGAGCGCCGCGTTCTGTTGCGTCGCCTCGCCGATCTGCATTACCGCGGCATTGACTTGCTCGATGCCGCAAGCCTGTTCGCGCGATGCCACGCCGATGTCGCCGACGATCGCATTCACGCGCGCGACGCGCTCGACGATCCCGCTCATCGTGCCGCTTGCCTGCTCCGCGATCGAATAACCGTGTGCGACCTTGGCCGCGGATTCCGCGATCAGCGCTTCGATTTCCTTGACTGCGTTCGCGCTGCGTTGTGCAAGCGCGCGCACTTCCGATGCAACGACCGCGAAGCCCCGGCCATGCTCGCCCGCGCGCGCGGCTTCGACGGCGGCGTTGAGCGCGAGAATGTTCGTCTGAAAGGCGATACCTTCGATGGTTGCGGTGATGTCCGCGATGCGCCGTGCGGATGCATCGATCTCGTTCATCGTCTCGACGACGCGGCCCACGGCTTCGCCGCCCGCCTGCGCAGCATCCGATGCGGACGCGACGAGCGTTCCCGCCTGCGCGGTATTGGCCGCGTTCTGCTGGACCGTCGACGTGATCTGCTCCATGCTGGCCGCCGTTTCTTCCACGCTCGATGCCTGCGTCGCGATCCGCAGGGCGATATCGCTGCTGCCCGAGGCGATGCGCGCGGCACCGTCGTTCATGTCGGCGGACGCGCTGCGCACTTGCGCCACGATGCCCGCGAGCCCTTGCGAAACGCCGTCGATCGCACGCATCAGCCGGCCGATATCGTCGTCGCGCGCGGTATCGATGCGAACGGTCAAGTCGCCCGCGGCGATGCGCTCGGACGCGCGCGTGACTTCGTCGAGAGGGCGGCTAACGAGCTTTCTCACCGCGAAGAGCAGCACGCCGACGAGCATCGCGATCACGACGAAGCCCACCGCAAGAAAGCGATTGCGGCTCGCATGCACGCCCGCGAGCAGTTCGTCGCGATAGGCGATGCCGCCGATCATCCAGTTCCATTGCGGCACTGACGTGTAGATGATTTCTTTCGTGCCGCCGTGCACGCGCGCATCGGCGCCGGGGATGTCGGCGCCCTCGAACGTCAGCCGGCCTTCGCGTGTTTCCAGCATGTGCCTGAACGGTGCGACGCGTTCGTCTGCCACTTGACCCTCGCCGCCGGGATGCACGAGCAGCGTCGCCGCATTGGCGGCATTCGCGCCATTCGCGGCACGGACGACGAAGTGATAGCCGCTCGCACCGATCCTGAGCTTGCGAATGTCGTCCTGCAGCGCGGCCATTTCGGCGGAGACATCGACACCGACGAAAAGCGCGCCGATGACGCGGCCCGCCGCATCCGTCACCGGCTTGTATTCGGTGATGTACTGCTTGCCGAACAATGCCGCGATGCCGATGTATGTCTTGCCCGCGAAGATCGGACCGTATGCCGGACCCTTGCGATCGAGCAGTGTGCCGACCGCCCGCGTGCCGTCCTGCTTCTTGAGCGAGGTCGTGACGCGCACGAAGTCGTCGCCGGTGCGCGCGAAGATCGTCGCGATCGCACCGCTTTCGCCGAGAAACGCGTCGGGGATCGCATAGTCGCCGTTCAGTGACCTGTCGCCGGCGCTCAAGGTCGGTGTTGCGACGCCGCCGATATCGACGGTATGCGTT
Organism: Caballeronia sp. Lep1P3; assembly: GCF_022879595.1. Taxonomy (NCBI): domain Bacteria; kingdom Pseudomonadati; phylum Pseudomonadota; class Betaproteobacteria; order Burkholderiales; family Burkholderiaceae; genus Caballeronia; species Caballeronia sp. Lep1P3. The sequence goes on from NZ_CP084267.1 coordinate 422,328, forward strand.
TCATCGAGCGTGTACGTGTCCGGCAGGCGATGCGCGAACATCGTCATGAAGCGCGAGACTTCGGCGTTCACTGCGCTGTCGTAGAGGCCGATCATCGTGACGATTGCGCGGTTGTCGCTTTCGACGCGGGCCAGCGCATGTGCGCTCACCTGCTCGCCCGCCGTGTGCGTGACGGCGAGCGTGAAACTCGCGACGACGATGGCCGCGAGCGCGCACGCGATGACGGCGAATTTGGTCCCGACGTTCGTGCGGGCCAGACGGATATGAAGCATGAGATGCGTTGAGTAATTGAAAGGTAGCCCGGTTTTATCGGCAGCGAGCGGGGTGATCTTTAGTTTCTTGCGGCCGGCTCTGGGCGGCTCAAACGTCTTGCGGCGCGAATTGCGTATTGCATGCGGTATGCAACACGCAACATGCAATACGCAATTTGAGGCACGGTTCGAAAAACGATTAACGCGAGCTATTTGCCGTGTTGAGCGAGAGACGCCGCCGTAGGGTAAGTCCAAAGCTGTTCAACCTGTGCGCAAAGCCCTTATCCTAGAAAAACGTTTTCCAAGTCTGACGGCGACGCGACGCATACGCGCTCGACGTCACCCTGCGCGGCGCTCGTCGCCCTCCATGAACTGACAACGCGGGCCGACGAGCGCCGCCGCGTATCGGAGACATTCATGCAAACAGCCGTCGTCGGTGTCGTGCGTGCCGCGAGCCGCTATCGCTGGACCGTATGCGCGTTACTCTTCTTCGCGACCGTCATCAACTACATGGACCGGCAGATTCTCGGTCTGCTCGCGCCGCTGCTTCAGCACGACATCGGCTGGACGCAGGTTCAGTACGGGCGCATCGTGATCGCGTTCTCGGCTTTCTATGCGGTCGGCCTGCTGTGCTTCGGGCGAATCGTCGACTGGCTCGGCACCCGTATCTCGTATGCGCTCGCGATGTTCGTCTGGAGCATTGCCGCGGTCCTGCACGCGGCAGTCGGCTCGGTCATGGGCTTCGCGATGGTGCGCGCGCTGCTCGGCATCGGCGAGGGCGGCAATTTTCCGGCTGCCATCAAGACGACGGCCGAATGGTTTCCGCGTCGCGAGCGCGCGCTCGCCACTGGCATTTTTAATTCAGGCGCAAACATCGGCGCCGTGTTCGCGCCGGCCATCATTCCCGCGCTTGCCGTTGCTTTCGGGTGGCGCTCGGCGTTCGTCATCATCGGCGCGATCGGTATCGTATGGCTCGTCGTCTGGTTCGCGATGTATCGCCAGCCCGACGCCAGCGCGCACGACGACGAGTTGTCCCACGAAAGCGACGAAGCCGAAGCCGCCGATCGCGCCAACGCCAAGGCACGCGCGCCGGGCTTCAAGGTGCTGATCAGAAAGCGCGAGACGTGGGCGTTCATCGTCGGCAAGTTCCTCACCGATCCGGTCTGGTGGTTCTATCTGTTCTGGCTGCCGAAGTGGCTCAACGAATCGCGCGGCATGGACATGCAGCACATCGGGCTGCCGCTCGTCGTGATTTACGCGATCACGACGGTCGGCAGCATCGGCGGAGGATGGATCTCGTCGGCGCTCTTGCGCAACGGCTGGAGCGTGAATGCCGCACGCAAGACCGCGATGCTGATTTGTGCATGCTGCGTTTTGCCGATTGCATTCGTTTCGCAGGCGCATGACCTTTGGGTCGCGGTGGCGATCGTCGGACTCGCGGCGGCGGCCCATCAGGGCTGGTCAGCCAATCTCTTCACGACTGCGTCCGATCTGTTCCCGCGTCGCGCGGTGGGTGCCGTGGTCGGCATTGGCGGGATGGCGGGTTCGATCGGCGGCGTGCTCTTTTCCGAGGTCATCGGCCAGGTCTTGCAGCGCACCGGTCAGTACTGGGTGCTCTTCGCGATCGGCGCGCTTGCCTATCTGATTGCATTTTGCATCATGCATGCACTCACGCCGAAGATGACGCCCGCGAAGCTCGACGCGTGATACGCGACACAGCGCACGTCGGACCGGTCACCGGCCGTCAGGCACCGGCCGGCGCGGTCGCGGCAGCAGTCGATTCGCGCACGATGAGTCGCGGCTCGAACATGGAATTGCCTGGATCGGGGTGGCCGGCGAGCGCGTCGATGAGCTTCTGCATCGCGAGTTCGCCCATCTTCTCGCTCTGGATGTCGACGGTGGTGAGGCCGGGCGCGGCATACGCGCCGTACGGCACGTTGTCGATGCCGGTCACCGACACGTCTTGCGGCACGCGGATGCCGAGCGTCGCGGCCTCCTTCATGAAGCCGAGCGCGATCAGATCGTTGTAGCAGATGACGGCCTGCGGACGTCGCGGGCCGAGCATGACGCGCGAGCATGCGTGTTCGCCGGCGAGCGAAGTGGGAGCGTGTGCATCGTGTACGTCGAGTTCGAGGCCCGCTTCCGCGAGGCATTCGCGCACGCCGCGAATGCGTTCGTCGTTGATGCGCGCCTGCCCAAAGCCAAGGTATGCAATATGCCGATGCCCAAGGTTCAGCAAATGCCGCGCGAGCATGTGAGCGGCGAGCCGGTTGTCGATGCCCACGCTCGGTATCGGCAGCGCTTCCGCGTTGCGCAGCAGGACGACGGGCTTGTCGAGATCGAGCATCCAGCGCGCTTCGTCGTCGGGCAAACGCGAACTCACGATCAGGCCGTCCACGCGCTGCGAGAGCGCTTCGATGAGCGGGCGCTCGCGCGCCTGGTTCTCGTCGATGTCCACAAGCAGCAGCGTGTAATCGTGTCTTAGTGCGATGCGGTTCGCGCCCTTCACGACGTGGGTGAAATGCGGATTGCTGATGTCGAGAATCGTGAGGCCGATGGTGCGCGTGCGGCCAGTGATCATCGAGCGGGCGAGCGGGTTCGAACGATAACCGAGCGAGTCGATCGCGGCCTTGAGCCTCGCTTCCACCGGAGCCGAGAAGCGCTGTGCGCCGTTGATGTACTTGGACACCGTCGCAACGGACACTCCGGCTGCGGCGGCGACGTCGCGAATCGTCGGAGAGTTCTTCTTCATGTCAGGGTAACGTTTTCTTCGAATTTTCCAATGTTTCGGATTGTCTCAGAAAAACAGGTAACTGAATGGTTTTTTGCATGCTGCATGCGGCGCACAGAATGCAGATTGACGCTGGCTTGGCGCCCCCGTTATAGTCAAGAAAACGTTTTCTTTCTTTTTGCCCTAAACGCACACTGGGAGTCTGAATGAATGAGTCAACCGCAGCGGGCAAGCCGTTCAAGCGCCTGCTTCTGACCGGCGCGGCCGGCAATCTCGGCCGTCAATTGCGCGGAGCGCTCGCGCAGTGGGCGCAAATCGTGCGCGCATCCGATGTCGCACCGCTCGACGACGCCGCCGCGCATGAGGAGCTGCGCGCCGTCGATCTCGCGGACCGCGCCGCCGTGACGAGCCTCGTCGAGGGCGTCGACGCGATCGTGCATCTCGGGGGCATTTCCGTCGAAGCGCCGTTCGACGATCTGCTCGAAGCCAATATTCGCGGCACCTACAACCTGTACGAGGCCGCGCGCCGTCACGGCGTGAAGCGCGTCGTCTTCGCGAGTTCCAATCACGCTATCGGCTTTCATCCGGTGACCGAGGTGCTCGACGCCGACGCCGCCCAGCGTCCGGACAGTCTCTACGGCGTCACCAAGTGTTTCGGCGAATCGCTTTCCCGCTATTACTTCGACCGCTTCGGCATCGAGACGGTGTGCCTGCGGATCGGCTCGTCGTTCGAGGAGCCAAAAAATCCGCGCATGCTCGTCACGTATCTGAGCTATCGCGACTTCATCGAGCTCGTGCGCTGCTCGCTATTCACGAATCGCGTGGGGCATACGGTGGTGTACGGGGTGTCGAACAATCCGCTCAAGTGGTGGGACAACACGAAGGCGGGCTTCCTCGGCTTCAACGCGCAAGACAGCTCCGACGAGTTCAGGAACCGTTTCCCGGCGAGCGCGCCCAGCAGCGATCTCGACGACCCGGCGCAGCGTTTTCAGGGCGGCGCGTTCGTCCTCGGCGAGCCGATGGAGCGCAGCCGATGAGCGACTCGATCAAGCCCGAGCGAATCGATGCGGCGGGGCGTGCGGCCGTCGGTGAATGCCCTGTCTGGCACGCAAAAGACCGCGCGCTGTATTTTGTGGACATCCCGGCGCGACGCATCGTGCGCTGCGACGTGCAAGCCGGCACGCGTACGGAATGGACGCTTCCTGAGCAGGTCGCGTGCTTTGCATTCGATTCGGCCGGAACACTGGTGGCAGGCATGGACACCGCCCTGTACGCCGTGACGCTGCATGACGCTGGCGAGGCTCGCCTCGGGAAACTCGCCGCGCCGCCTTTCGACGCGCCCGGCATGCGCTTCAACGATGGCCGATGCGACCGGCAAGGCCGCTTCTGGGCCGGCACGATGGTGCAGGACATGTCGCTCGCGAGTGCCGCGGGCGCGTTGTATCGGTACGACGCGCGGGGCGTGCTGTCCGCACCGGTGGTGGATGGACTCGTGACGCAGAACGGCCTCGCCTTCTCGCCGGATGGCCGAACGATGTATCTCTCCGACTCGCATCCGACGCGGCGCCTCGTCTGGGCGTTCGACTTCGATACCGAAACGGCCACGCCGCATGACCGCCGCGTGCTGGCGGATCTGCACCACTACGCGGGACGTCCCGATGGCGCGGCTGTCGACGCGGACGGCTGCTACTGGACGTGCGCCAACGATGCGGGGCGACTGTTGCGCTTCACGCCGCAGGGCAAGCTCGACCGTGCGATCGAGCTGCCCGCGAGCAAGCCGTCGATGTGCGCGTTCGGCGGCGACGACCTCTCGATGCTGTACGTGACATCGATCGTCCCGGCTTCGAATGCGACCGAACACGATGGCTGCGTGTTCGCCGTTCGTCCCGGCGTGCAAGGATTACCGGAGCCGGAGTACGGCGGTGTGTTACCGGTCGCATAAATGTCGGAAACGCACGCTCCGATGCTTCGCATATCGGGATCGAGGCTCACAATACAGGCTAAACACCAGTTCTTTAGTTTCCTCTTACAGAGTAGGCTCGACAGGTCGCATCTATATCAACGACTAACGATCTGACGCTTTCCCAATGGGAGGAGACATTGATGGACCTTGAAACCCGCACCATGAAGCGCGTGATGCTTCGGCTCGTGCCATTTCTGATCTTGTGCTACTTCGTCGCGTATCTGGACCGCGTCAACGTCGGCTTTGCTGCACTGCAGATGAACAAGGAGCTCGGCTTTTCCGCGAGCGCGTTCGGTTTCGGCGCCGGCATTTTCTTTATCGCGTACTTCTTCTTCGAGGTTCCGTCGAACCTGCTGCTCGAGCGCTTCGGGGCACGGCGCTGGATCGCGCGGATCATGTTCACATGGGGCATTCTCGCTGGCGCGATGGCTTACATCCCGCATATCGCCCGCGCAACCGGCTTGTCGAACGCTTACGTGTTTTACGGGCTGCGCATTCTGCTCGGCATCGCTGAAGCAGGCTTCTTTCCCGGCATCATCTTTCTGTTGACGCTCTGGTTCCCGGCGAAATATCGCGGTCGTGTGGTCGGCTATTTCATGGCGGCGATTCCGCTGTCCACCGTGATTGGCGGCCCCATTTCCGGCGCACTGCTGCAGATGGACGGCATCAAGGGTCTCGCGGGATGGCAATGGCTCTATCTCATCGAAGCGGTGCCCGCGCTGCTGCTTGCGTTCGTGGTCTTCTTCTATCTCACCGACAAGCCCGCCAATGCGACGTGGCTCGCCGACGACGAACGTCAATGGCTCGTGGACCGGCAAGCGCACGAGCGCGCGCATCGCGAAGCGGTGCATTCGTTCAGCGTCAAGGAAGCGCTTTTCAATCCGCGCGTGCTGGCCATCGCGCTCATCTACTTCGGCGCGAACTCGACCAACTATGGCTTGAGCTTCTTCCTTCCGCAGATCGTCAAGGCGTTCGGACTGACCAACGTGCAGACCGGCTTCGTCACGTCGCTGCCGTATGCGGTCGGCGTCGTCAGCATGGTGCTGTGGGGACGACGTTCGGACCGCAAGCTGGAACGACGCTGGCACGTGGCTATCGCACTGATGGTCGCGGCGGCAGGCATCGCGGCATCGGCGGGTCTCGACAATCCAGTCCTTAAGATGCTGGCGCTCTCGATTGCGGGCTTCGGCATCTTCGGCTGCCTGCCGGTAATCTGGACGCTGCCGGCTGCGTTCCTCTCGGGCGCGGCGGCGGCAGGCGGCATCGCGGCGATCAACTCGCTCGGCAATCTCGCGGGCTTCTTCGGTCCGTATGTGATGGGCTGGATCAAGGACAGCACGGGCGGATTCGGCGCGGGTTTGCTGTGCCTTGCGGGAGCGGGCATGGTGGGCGTTGCCGCAGTGTTGCTGCTGCATCATGACGCGGCGCTCGAGACGATCCCGGGTGCACACGACATCGAGGATGGCGAGCCTGTGCGGTCCTGACGTCTGACGCGTTTATCATCCTTGCTTCGATGCCCGCTTCGGCGGGCATTTTCTTTCGTGCGTAGCGCAACGTCGCAATGGCGCGAGGGCGCTTATCTTGCTCGCAGATATCGCTATCATCCATTCTTGGTTGGCGGGCGCATGGCGCGCTTGTACAGTCGATGTGTCGCGTAACCGGACGTTCGCAGGTAATTAGTATGACAAAATAGTATGCATTCCAACCAGAAGCAAAAGGAGATGCCAAGTGAACGCAGCGGTCATCGCTAACCAAGCGCATGAAGCAGAAGTGAAGGTGAGTCCTTTGTCCGCGCATATCGGCGCGCAGATCAACGGAGTGGACCTCACGCGGCGCTTGTCGGACACACAGGTCAAGGCGATTCGCGCTGCGTTATTGAAGTGGCGCGTGTTGTTCTTCCGCGAGCAGTTCCTGACGCATGAGCAGCATGTTGCGTTCTCCGCGCAGTTTGGCGAACTCACGCTCGGCCATCCGGTGTTCGGTCATGTAGACGGGCATCCGCAAATCTACTCGATCTCCAAGTTTCGCAAGGCGACGCGCTTCGAAGGGCAGGCGCTGCTGCGTCCGTGGACCGGCTGGCATACGGACGTCACGGCGGCCGTGAATCCGCCTTTCGCGTCGATTCTGCGCGGCGTGACCATTCCGCCCTTCGGCGGCGATACGCAATGGACCAACCTCGTCATCGCCTACGACAAGCTCTCGGCGCCGCTGCGCGCATTCGTCGATGGCTTGCGCGGCGTGCATCGCTTTGCGCCGCCTCAAGGCGCGAGCGGCACCGATGCGTTCGCCAAAGCCGTCGACGATCACACGCTCGTAAGCGAACATCCGCTCGTGCGCGTGCATCCCGAAACCGGCGAACGCGCACTCTATGTGAGCCCTGGATTCCTCAAGTCTGTCATCGGACTGACGCCGCGTGAGAGTCAGGCCTTGCTGGAGTTGCTGTGGGAACACGTCACGCGGCCTGAATTCACCGTGCGCTTCAAGTGGGAGCCGGGCAGCATCGCGTTCTGGGACAACCGCACGACCGCGCATCTCGCGCCGACCGATATCTTCGATCTCGACTTCGACCGGCAGCTATATCGCACGACGCTCGTGGGCGACGTACCCGTTGGACCCGATGGAAAGCCATCGGTGTCGATAGAAGGGTCGCACGTAGGCGCCGCCGCTGCCGTCGCGCTGAATTGAGTCGAGGCGCTCGCGCCTCATATCACAGCAGCCGGGCGGCCGCTTTCAACCGGCGCTTCTGTTCCTTTTGCAGCGCGCGCAGCGCTCGTTCCGCGGCTTGCGCATCGGGCAGAGACGCGCGTTCCTGCAACAGCAATTCCCGGCTCGCGACGACATCGTTTAGTGCGCCGAAACGTTTCTGTACGCGCTTGAGGTTCTTCAAGCCCTTGCGTTGCTTCTTTCCAAGCAGAGGCTCGAAAAACTCCAGCAGATAGCGCACTTTCTTTCCGGCCTTGCGAACTTCGTGGAAAGACGCGTAGTCGGAACGGCCTGCCTTGGCAGCGGTCCGCATGCGCTTCTTCAGTTGTTTTTGCGCTGCGACGACGCGTTGCTTCGCAAAGCGGTTAAGCGGCGTGCGCTGGGCCGCCGTGTTCAATTCGCGATTGGCCTCGCTCATCGCTTCGCGCAAGATCTGCTTCACACTCGCATGGGCAAGCGTTTCCAGGCTCTTTCGCGAGGCCTCTGCGCGGTTTGCGCGAAACGCATCGAGCAGAGCGGAATCGCCGGTTTCTTGCACGAGTCCGATCAGAATGTCCCAGTCGCGCGTATTTCCGGCGGCATTCGCGAGAAACTTGTAGACCGCGCGTTGCTGCGTGTCGAAATCTTCATTGAGGATGGGCCGATACGCCCACAGAAGCGTGCGCAGCCGTCTGAGCGCGACGCGCAGCTTGTGGAGTTGCTCCGCATCTCCCGCGCCTTCGAGCGCCGACGCCTGCGCAATGGCTTCCCCGACGAGCGGTTCCGCGTAAGCCGTGAAGGTCGTCTCTGCGCTTGCGGCTCGGTCGTCGGCGCGTGCTTCGTCCTTCTTCATGTCTGTTCCCCGATGATGGCAATGTTCAACGCGGAGCAAGCACCGTTCCGCTCAAAGGTGCACGCAGTGTATTGTTTTTTTGGCGCCATCATCGGGCATGTCATAAAACCTTCACGGAGTCATCGACCGCACTTCTTTTCGAGCACGATGGTTTCGAATAGCTCGTACTCGGCGGTGGGCGCCTGGTCCGCGCCGGGCGCATGGTAATAGCGCATGGTGATGGACGTCGTGCCGCCGCGCTCGCCGGGATCGTGATCGAACACGGCGATACCGTAGCCCGTGCTCGTGTCGCGCTGCGCGGACCATATCGCATCTTCGAGCGCATCGGCGACCGGGCGCACATACGTGCCGGCCGCGGTTCCCGGTACGGGGCGGTTCGGCTTCGTGAAGACCTGCGCCTGCGGATTGCCGGTGCCCGCGTCCGTGCCATACACGTCGAGCGGTGCACTCGTTCCGCCGCCGCCGAGGATCAAATGAATAGTGCCGTGCGAGGTGTCGATGGGATCGTCCGGTCGGCGCGAGCTCGCCACCGGGCGCGGCTGAAGCGTATCGACACGCTCGCCCGTCAGCGCATCGCGCCCCGCGTGGTGGTTGCAGCCACGCACCGGATGGCTGCGTTCGTAGTCGTGATCGTGGCCGCATAGCACGAGGTCGACGCCGTATCGGTCGAAAAGCGGCAGCCACGCTTCGCGAATGCCCTTATCGGAGCCGTTGCCGGTCTTCGACGAACTGAGCGCGTCCTGATGCATCTGCACGATGATCCAGTCGATGTCGTCATCGCGCGACGCCTCGCGCAAGGTTTTTTCGAGCCAGCGAGTCTGCTCGCCCGCGCTGTATCCGCGAACATAGAAAGACGTGCCCGGTGCAATGGCCGGATTGCCCGTGCTCGCGGCCGGCACGAGCGGCGCGGGTCCGGCGACGAATGCGGCGGCGTCCTGATACACGACATCGTCTGCATCGAGCGAGACGAAGAGCACTGTGCTCACGCGGAAGCTATACCAGCGGCCGCGAAAACGCGTGCCGTTGTCGGGCAGCGTATAGCGCGTGAGGTAGGAATTGAAGCCCTCGCTTCCATTGTTGAACTCGATTTCATGATTGCCGGGGCAGGGCATCCACGGACGGTTCGACGCCGAAATTTGCGCGTTGTTACCGAAGTCGCGCCATACGTCGGGCTGATGCGTGGGGTTCAGGTTCGCGTAGCAAAGATCGCCATTGAGCAAATGGAAAAGCGGCTCGAATCTCTCGACGGCCTGCACCGCGAAGCGGCTTTGCGGCGATGACAACACCCATCCTGTGTTCGGCGTGGCGAGGTCGCCGTAGCTCGTGAAACGGAACTTCGTTCTACCGCGCGGCGCGGTGCGAAAGCTCGCGCTAAAGGGCTGGGCCGCGTTGCTGTCGTTATCCGTGGTGACTTCGTAGCGATAGGCCGTGTCCGGGCGTAGATCGGCGATTCGCGCGTGATACGTGCAGACGATCTCGCCGTTGAGACCGTCCGTATAGGTGCGCTGCACGGCATGGACCGTCCTCGGATGGCCTTCGTGCGTGCTCAGACGAACACGCGGTTTGACCGCTGGCGCCATCGAGGCCCAACTGACGACCACCTCGCGCGTCGGGTCTTCGCCCCACGTCAGATGAATCTGCTCGGGCGTGCCATCGGGCGCCGACGCCGCTGCGGTGCCGCTGATCGCATTGGCGGCCGTGGCGAGTCCGGATGCGCCCGCGAGTTTCAGGAAGCCACGGCGCGATGCAACGCGTCCGCTGTCGTGCGAATCGTGCTGGGTCATGGGAAGGATGTCGTGTTTGACGGCGTATTCGATCGGAGGTATGTACGGCGCTAAGTCCGCACTGCACGCGCTTGTCGATGCGTTGAGCGCCGCCCATTTTTACGGGAGGGCCGTGACGTTTGTATGACTTGCGAAAGCGCGCTCCGAGCGAGCAAGGGATTTCGTTCGCGTGCTAAGCCGGGACACATTAACGGTAAGGCAAATACGCGAACGACCGTTTCGCTAACTCTCTTGCGACTTTCTACCCTGATCGTTGCTACTTCCATCGCCCAGGGAATTACCGCTGCCGCTGCGGTCCGACGATCCGGGGACTTCGGTTATTTCGCGCTCGCGCCGTGCTTTTTCGCGTTCGTTTTCGGGCGGCTGGGGGTTCTGATCGGACGTGCTCATGCGAGGCTCCTTCGTTAGGACTCTCCATGCTGCACGGGTCATGCCAACGCTCGCATCGATGTGGGCATATGCATTGCGCGCTTATCGTCTGCCTGTTTCGATGCGCTCGTACCAGCAACGTGGCGCGCGTCGAATGCAGCGCTCTTGACCACCGAACGATCAACCCACGGAGTCAGTCATGGCCAGACACGCGAACAGCCCATCGGGTCCCGGTAAGCCGACAGCCGTCGAAACGTCGGACATCATGAAGGAAGAGGGACTCATAGAGTTGTCGAGCGAGGACGATGCAATCGGCGGGACGGAAGGCGCCGGCGTCGAGAAGCGCGACAAGACCAGCAACGAAGGCGGCGCGACATCCGTAAAGGGCGAATAACAAATGTAATTGCTTTACGTGTGCACGTAGGGCGAGGCCCTGATCGAAACAGCGGCCGAGAAACTCTGAAACGGCTTCACGACGAGACCGCCATCGCGCCCGTCATGCGGAAACACACGACGGGCGCGCTCCAGTTGCGTCTCTTCGTCCGCTAAATCCACGTAATAGAGCACGCGCTGGCGGCCATCCGTCGGCGCTTCCGCGAACTGACGCAAACGCTTTAGGCAGCGGAGCCTGAGTCCATGCGCAACCCTCCTCGATTGCATGTCCGAGCAATGGCTGACCGACGCGCGTGCTCTCTCAGCGCACGGGTTGCCGCCACTGATTCCAGCGGCCCCGCAATTGCAGCAGGATGAGTCTGAACGGTGGATTCGCAAAGAGAACGAATGCGCCAAGCGCAAGGCACCCGCATACGAGGAACGTTCCGCGATAGCCGATTGCGGCGACGAGTGCGCCCGACAGAACGCCTGAGAGTATCGACCCGACGCGCGATGCGTTGAAGAAAAGCGCCGTCGCCGCGCCGGGATTGCGCGGCATCAAGTCCTGGATGTACGTCATGCCGAGACACGATGTGACGGCAACGACGAACGCATTGAACGCCTGCATCGGAATCAGAAAGTGTATGGTGCGCGACGCGCTCACTGCGACAAAATAGACGACGTGCACGGCGGCGCAGGCCGCGAGCCAGCGCTGTTTGTCGAGGCGCGAGCCGCGCGCGCCGAGCGCAAGCATCATCGGGATTTCGAGGAGCGCGCCGAGGCCGAGCATGATCGACACTTCTATTTGCGTGCCGTGCAATCCTTGCACGACATAGAGCGGCAATACGATCATCGTCGCGTTTGCCGCGAGCCCGATAATCGTCAGCGCGACAGTCGAGCGCCAGATCTGCGCGCGCGTGCCGGACTCTTGTTTTGCAGGGTCGTGCGCTTCTTCGTGCTCGGTCTTCCTCGTGACTTCCAGCGATGAGGAAGGATCGCCCGCATACGGCGCGTGCTCAGCGTTCATCTTCTCCTTGTCCTTGATGCGCCATGCAATCGCGACGCATGCCGCGAACGATGCCGCCGCAAAGAGAAAGAGGCCGTGAAAGCCCGCTGCGGCCAGCACGAGCGCACCGACAGACGGACCGAAGACCCACGCCATCGACAGCACGGTGCGTAGTGTCGCGAGCGCAAAGGAGCGCTCGGCTGCATCCGTAACGGGAAGCGCCGCGCGGCCGAACGAAAATACGAGCGACATCGCCGCACTGCCGACACCGAGAAAAGCAATGCCGACGAAGAGCAGCGACCCATAGCTACGCAGTATGCACAGCAGCATGAAGCCGAGCGACGAGGCGACCAACGCGCCCATCAAAAGCGCGCGATGATGACCGTGCTTATCCGACCACTTGCCGGCAAAGGCGCTTGCGATCACGCCGCTTGCCGCGATGAGTGTCATGAAGAGACCGAGTTGCAGCGGCGTCATGTCGGCCTGCTGCACGCCGAACAAGGAAAGAAAAGGCGCGGTGAAAGACATTGCGACGCCCAGCATCAGCGTGACGCCTGCGAGAGGCATGAACGAGTGCAGGCGCGCCAGGCGGAAAAAGCGTGCGTCCATCGACGGGAGAATCCTTGGGTAGAAGGCAACTGCGAGGCAACTGCGGGGAATGCAGACCTGCACGGTAACGCAATCGACGTTCCGCGCGGTAAAAATTGAGCGAATGCGTGAATCCATGCCGCACGTCGTATCGTGCGGCATGCGGCGGATACCGGGCAGTATCCGGGTGTTTCAAAGGACTTTCTGACGGATCACGCTTGCGGCGGCTGTCCGTTGGACGCGCTGAGGCCGCCATCGACCGGAAGATTCACGCCGGTGACGAAGCGCGCATCATCGCTTGCGAGAAACGCGATGACTGCGGCGATGTCGTCGGGCTGCGCGGGACGGCCAAGCGGAATGCGCTCGCGGAACTTCGCCATGAGCGCTTCGTCGCCCAGCATGTCTTCGGTCAGGTCCGTTGCGGTGAGGCTCGGACAGACCGCGTTCACGCGCACGCCGTCGCGTCCGTGATCCATTGCGAGCGCACGCGTGAAGTTCGTCACTGCGCCTTTGGCGGCGTTATAGAAGCTCATGCCCCAGTCGCCTCCGAGACCCGACACGGACGACACGTTCACGATCGAGCCCTTCGCCGCGATGAGATGACGTATCGCGGCGCGGCTGCAATAGAAGACGCCATCGAGATCGGTCGACATGATCGCGCGCCAGTCATCGAGCGATGCTTCGTCGATGCGGCCCGTCGGCGCGACGCCCGCGTTGTTCACGAGCACATCGATGCGCCCGAAGCGCGCGACGGCTGCATCGATCAGCTTCTCGGCGTCTTCATGGCGCGACACGTCGCAAGCGTGGACCAGCGTGCGCGATGCATCGAGATCGCGCGCCACGCGTTCGAGCTTGTCCTGCGTGCGCCCGGCCAGCACGACCGATGCGCCTTCGGCTGCGAAGCGGCGCGCAGCACCCTCGCCGATGCCCGAACCCGCGCCTGTCACGATGACGACTTTCGACGCGAAGCGAATGGAATTGGAGGGCGTGTTCATTGCAGATGTCCGTGAGTTGGCGATTCACGCAACGCCGCAGATTCCGTTCCAGCGGCCGCGATGCAACGCATCACGTGCGCCACGCTTCCCCGTTCGGAAAGCCGTGCTTTTGCAGCGACTCGGCTTTCATTTCGATGCTATAGCCCGGCAACTTGGGCGGCATATAGCGTCCATTGCGTATGACCACCGGATCGACGAAATGCTCGTGCAGATGATCGACGTATTCGAGCACGCGATTGTCCAGCGACGCCGACACGCAGATGTAATCGAAGAGCGAAATATGCTGCACGTATTCGCATAAACCGACACCGCCCGCATGCGGACACACCGGCACGCCGAACTTCGCCGCCATCAGCAACACGATGATCACTTCGTTCAGCCCGCCGAGCCGGCAACTGTCGATCTGACAGAAGTCGATGGCCTGCGCCTGCAAGAGCTGCTTGAACATCACGCGGTTCTGGCAGTGTTCGCCCGTCGCCACGCCGATCGAACCGAGCCTGCGCCGAATGGCGGCGTGCCCGAGGATATCGTCGGGACTCGTCGGCTCTTCGATCCACCACGGATCGAACTCGGCGAGACGCCGCATGTTCGCGATGGCTTCATCGACATCCCATACCTGATTCGCGTCCATCATCAGTTTTGCGTCCGCGCCGATTTCCTCGCGCAAAATGCGGGCGCGACGTACGTCTTCCTCAAGACTGCCGCCGACCTTTTGCTTGAAGTGCGTCCAACCCTGCGCGACGCCTTCGCGCGCGAGGCGGCGAATCTTGTCGTCGTCGTAACCGAGCCACCCAGCCGACGTCGTATAAGCGGGATAGCCGTGCGCGTGCATTTCCTTCTCGCGCTCGCCTCGCGTCTTCGCATGACGATGCAGCAGCGCGAGCGCCTCTTGCGGCGTGATGGCGTCGGTCACATAGCGAAAGTCGAGACAGCGCACGAGTTCCTCGGGCGTCATGTCGACGAGCAGCTTCCAGACTGGCTTGCCTTGCGCTTTCGCCCACAAGTCCCACACCGCATTCACAACCGCGGCCGTCGCGAGATGAATGGCGCCCTTGTCCGGACCGATCCAGCGCAGCTGGCTATCCGACGTAACCGCGCGCCAGAACGCGCCCATGTTCGCGGTAATGTCTTCGAGCGTCTTGCCGACGACGAGATGACTGAGCGCTTGCACCGCGCTGACGACGATCTCATTGCCGCGTCCGATGGTGAACGTGAGACCGTGGCCCGTGAGCGAGGCTTGCGAATCGGTTTCGAGCGTGACGTAGGTGGCGGAGTAGTCCGGGGCGGCGTTCATGGCGTCGGAGCCATCGAGTGAACGCGAAGTAGGAAAGCGGATGTCCCGAACGGACAGCTTGGTGATCGTGGTCATTGGTGTGCCCTCCGGGGCAATGTCGATCAACTACGGTCTGCGGGAAAACACTGATGAGCTTCGATGCGGCTTGGCGCTTGAGCCGTTCTTCAATTGCCTTAGCGTTTGCACGCGTTGACAACATCGAATCTGCTTTCTAGCATGCTAGCATCTTCAACGGAAATCAAGCACGCCGTGAGCCCTCCATCCGATGCGGTCATCGTGAGTAGTCCGTATGATGCGCTGCACAAGGTCGGCGGCGGTGGCGCTCAGCGCGGCAGCCTCACGGACGCCGTCGAGCATGCGCTGCGCGAAGCCATCGTCACGCTCGCGCTGGAGCCGGGACTCATGATCGACAAGATAGCGGTCTGCGAGCGAATGGGCGTGTCGCGCTTTCCCGTTTCAGCCGCGTTGGCAAGGCTGGAACACGCGGGGCTCGTCGAAGTTTTGCCGCAGCGCGGCACGCGCGTGAAGCCCATTGCGTTGCGCGATATCCGTCAGCATATGTTCATCCGAAGTGCGCTCGAAGTCGAAACCGCGCGCGGCGTCGCGTCCTCGCGCGGCAGCGCCACGCTCGATGCGCTCGCCGCCAATCTCGCACAACAGCGTGACGCAGTGGCAAACGGCGAGCGTCTCGCGTTTCATGCGCTCGATCTCGCGTTTCATGAAATCCTGCTCGATGCCATTGCGCTGCCCCGCGTCAAGGAGATCGTCGCGGTGTCGCGCAATGCGCTCGATCGCGCGAGGCAACTGCTCGCAAGCCCAGAACGCCTCGTGCATACGCTCGACGAGCACGAGCGCATCTTCGAGGCGCTTCGCAAGGGCCGCGGCGATGCCGCCGCCAAAGCGATGCACGATCATCTCGATCAGGTCGTCGCGGAACTGCATCGCTCGGCGCAGGATAGGCCCGATCTCTTCGAACCGTGACACGCGGAGGCGATACGTCATACGCACTCAAGCGCAGTATCGAACGTCAACCTTCAAAGACCTCATGACTCCGCTCATATCCGTCGACAAGCTAAGCAAGCGATTTCCCGGTGTGCGTGCGCTGCATGAAGTGCAGTTCGAGCTCATGCCCGGCGAAGTCCACGCGCTGATGGGCGAGAACGGCGCGGGCAAGTCCACGCTCATGAAGATTCTTGCGGGCGTCTATAGCCGCGACTCGGGCGAGATGCAAGTCGACGGCAAGCCCGTCGAATTCACGAGCCCGCGCGAAGCGCAAGAACTGGGCATCGGCATCATTCATCAGGAGTTGCAGCTGATGAATCATCTGACCGTTGCGCAGAACATGTTCATCGGGCGCGAGCCGCGCAAACTGCTCGGCCTCCTGCTCGACGAAGAAAAGCTGAACGCGCAGGCGCAAGACATCCTGGCGCACATGCATGTGAAGCTCGATCCGCGCGCGGTGGTGGAAGCGCTCACAGTGGCAAGCCAGCAGATGGTCGAGATCGCGAAGGCGCTGTCATTCGAGTCGCGGGTGCTCATCATGGACGAGCCGACTTCCGCGCTCAACGATGCCGAGATTGCCGAGCTCTTTCGCATCATCCGGCAGTTGAGGGATCGCGGCGTGGGCATCGTCTATATCTCGCACAAGATGGACGAATTGAAGCAGATTGCGGATCGCGTCACGGTGCTGCGCGACGGCGAATATGTGGGAACCGTGTCGGTGCACGACACGAGTGTCGAGACGATCATCGGCATGATGGTCGGGCGCACGCTCACTGACCTGACCTCGTTCCTGGGCGGCGCGAATCAGGGAGACGTCGCGCTCGAAGTGAAGCATCTCAACGCGGGTCCGCTCGTGCGCGATGTGTGCTTCACGCTGCGCAAAGGCGAGATACTCGGATTCGCCGGACTGATGGGCGCGGGCCGCACCGAAGTGGCGCGCGCGGTGTTCGGCGCGGACCCGGTGGAATCCGGGGAGATCATCGTGAAGGGCGCGAAGGCGTCCATCAAAAAGCCGAGCGATGCGGTGGCGCGCGGCATCGGCTATCTGTCCGAAGACCGCAAGCGCTTCGGGCTTGCGACGGGTATGGATGTGGAGTCGAACATCGTCATGTCCAATCTCGGCAAGTTCCTCTCGGGGCGCGTGTTCCTGCGCCGCGCGAAGATACGCAAGACCGCGACGCATTTCATCCGGCTCCTCGGCATACGCACGCCTTCCGCCACGCAGCCGGTGCGCCTGCTCTCGGGTGGCAATCAGCAGAAGATCGTGATCGCGAAGTGGCTCGAGCGCGACTGCGACGTGCTCTTCTTCGACGAGCCGACGCGCGGCATCGATGTCGGCGCGAAGAGCGAAATCTACAGGCTGCTGCGCTCGCTCGCCGAGCAAGGCAAGGCGATCGTGATGATCTCTTCGGAGTTGCCGGAGATCTTGCGCATGAGCGATCGCATCGTCGTGATGTGCGAAGGGCGCATCACGGGAGAACTTTCCGCAAGCGAAGCGACGCAAGAGCGCATCATGCAGCTCGCGACGCGGCGCCCGACTCTGCAAGCGGCCTGAAGCCGCGAAGGACCTAGCCCATGACACAGCCAACGGATACTGCAGCGCTCGCAAGCGAAAAACGCACGAACGGATTGCGCGCACGCGTCTTTTCACCGACCGCCCTGCAAAAGCTGCTCGCGTTCGCAAGCCTCATTTTGTTGCTGGTTTTCTTTAGTTTCGCGTCGCCCGCATTCATGCAGATGGACAACATCCTCGGCATCCTGCAGGCGACAGCGGTCAACGGCGTGCTCGCCATCGCCTCGACGTTCGTCATCATCACGGGCGGCATCGACTTGTCGGTCGGCACGCTGATGACCTTTACAGCCGTTATTTGCGGCGTGTTCCTCACGTACTGGCATCTGCCGATGTGGCTCGGCATCGTCGCGGCCATCGCTGCGGGCGCGCTCTGCGGCACCATTTCGGGCACCCTCACTGCAAAGATGAAGATTCCGCCTTTCATCGCCACGCTCGGCATGATGATGCTGTTGAAGGGGCTTTCGCTGGTCGTGTCCGCGGATAAGCCGATCTATTTCACCGACACCGAGAACTTCTACATGATCTCGCAGGATTCGCTCATCGGCTATTTCCTGCCAAGCGTGCCGATCCCGAATGCCGTTCTGATTCTCTTCTTCCTCGCCATCGCGAGTTCCATCACGCTGAATCGCACGGCGCTTGGCCGCTATACGTTCGCGCTTGGCAGCAACGAGGAAGCGGTGCGGCTCTCGGGCGTGAACGTGGACCGCTGGAAGATCGCTATTTATGGGCTTGGCGGCGCGATCTGCGGCATCGCGGGCCTTCTCATTGCCTCGCGTCTGAATTCCGCGCAGCCTGCGCTCGGGCAAGGCTACGAACTCGATGCGATCGCGGCCGTCGTGATCGGCGGCACTTCGTTGAGCGGCGGCTCGGGCACGATTCTCGGCACCATCATCGGCGCGTTCATCATGAGCGTGCTGACGAACGGGCTGCGCATCATGTCCGTTGCGCAGGAATGGCAGATCGTCGTGACGGGCCTCATCATCATTCTCGCCGTGTACGCGGACATCTTGCGCCGCAGAAAGCGCTGATCGAGAGAGGGGAACACTGGAAGACCAGATAGCACATCAAAAACGGATAGCCTACCTTAGGAGGAGAACCATCATGTTCAAAAGAAGAACCATCGGTATCCTGATCAGTTTCGCGGCGCTTGGTGTGGCATCGGGCGCGGCCTTCGCGGACGAGCCTTACGTGCCGCTCATTTCCAAGGGCTTTCAGCACCAATTCTGGCAAGCCGTGAAGTCGGGCGCCGAGCAGGCGGCGAAGGAGCAGAAGGTCAGAATGACGTTCGAGGGACCGGAAACGGAAGCGATGGTCGACAAGCAGATCGACATGCTGTCCGCCGCGCTTGCGAAGAAGCCGCAGGCCATCGGCATCGCCGCGCTCGACAGCAAGGCCGCCATTCCGCTTCTCAAGCGCGCGCAGAACAACAAGATTCCGATCATTGCATTCGACTCGGGCGTCGATAGCGACATACCGCTCACGACATGCGCAACCGACAACCTGGCGGCCGCCGCGCTTGCCGCCGACAAGATGGCCGGTGCCATCGGCAATGCGGGCGAAGTCGGCGTGATCGTGCACGATCAGACGAGCCGCACGGGCATCGATCGTCGCGATGGCTTTCTGAATGAAATGAAGTCGAAGCATCCGAACGTCAAGATCGTGTCGGTGCAGTACGGCGGCGGCGATCACCTGAAGTCCGCGGAAATCGCGAAGGCGATGATCCAGGCGAACCCCAACATCAAGGGCATATTCGGCGCGAACGAAGGCTCGGCGGAAGGCGCGGCCATTGGCGTGAAGGAGTCGGGCAAGAAGCTCGTGCTGATCGGCTACGACTCGGGCAAGGAGCAAAAGGAAGACATCAATTCGGGGCTGATGTTTGGCGCGATTACGCAGAACCCGATCGGGATCGGCAAGTGTGTCGTCGATTCGGCGGTCAAGGCGCTGAAGGGCGAGAAGCTCCCGAAGAAGGTCGATACCGGTTTCTACTGGTACGACAAGGGCAACATGAACGATCCGAAGATTTCGGCCGTGCTGTATGACTGATTAGGCGCGTTCGGTTCACGCAATGCAGGAGAGGGCGCCGGCCCTTTCCTGCGTGCGACTTCGCTCATTGCCCCGCGCTTCCGTTTCGCGCGGACCCGGTGGATGTTTCCCGATGCGTCTGCGTGCCGCCGTTGCCGCTGCCCGGCGTCGCCGCTGTTCTGCCGCCGCCGGTCCCGCCCGAGTTGCCCGTTCCGCCCGCGCCGCCCGTCGTTCCGCCGGGGCCGCCTGTAGCGCCCGTAGCGGCAGCCGAGG
Organism: Caballeronia sp. Lep1P3; assembly: GCF_022879595.1. Lineage (NCBI taxonomy): Bacteria > Pseudomonadati > Pseudomonadota > Betaproteobacteria > Burkholderiales > Burkholderiaceae > Caballeronia > Caballeronia sp. Lep1P3. Next base: position 442,086 of record NZ_CP084267.1, read on the forward strand.
TGCCGCCATTGCCGCCCGTCGACTCGCCGGCGCTCACGCCGCCCGTCTTCTTCGCATCGCCGAGACCGCCAACGCCTGCGCTGCCTGCTGCGAACGCGCCGCTCGATAGCGACAGTATTGCCGCCGTGACGAGTGCGCCGGATAACTTACTCATGTTGCTTCTCCCTTTGAACGCGCTGCATGCGGCAGCTCACCGTCTTGCGCAATACGCATGCCTCGCGGCATGGAGTCATTGCGCCGCAGCATCGTATCGTCGATGAAAGAGGAACGTTTCGTGCGTCTGCCTGCGCATCATGCCGGCGGACCGTCGAATGAGCGAACGCGTCAACAAGCAGATGGCGGACGAAGACTCGCGCGCGAGCGCACGGCCCGCGCGTTCGTGGGCCGCCGATGTCGGGCCGGGCCTCGCGAGCATCGCATCCGACAACGATCCAGGCGGCATCGCGACATACACGCTCGCGGGCGCATGGTACGGCTTCGACCTGTTGTGGGTCTGCGTGCTCACGTATCCGTCGACCGTCGCGCTGCAACTCATCGCAGCGCGCGTCGCGGCCATCACCGGGCGCGGGCTGACGGCGAACATGCGCTCGCATTACTCGTCGCTCTTCTACTACTTCGCGGTCGGGCGCTTTCTCATCGCCAATACGTGCAACATCGCCGTCGATGTGCTCGCCATCGGCGTGGCGTTGCGCGCCTTTTTCGGCGGCTCGCTGATGTGGTGGGCCTTGATGGGAGGCGGCGTGTCCATCGCGCTGCAATGGTTCGTTCCCTATGCGCGCTATGCGCAGGTGCTCAAGTGGGCGACGCTCGCCATGTTTGCTTACGTGGGCGTCATCATGGTCGTCGCGATACCGTGGCAGACGGTGGCGATGCGCGCGTTCGTGCCGCACGTCGTGTGGTCCGAAGAGTACGTGACGATGCTCATTGCCGTGCTCGGCACCACCGTCAGCCCTTATCTGATGTTTGCGCAAGCCGAGCAGGAAGTGCAGGAAAAGAACGCAGCGGGCGGACGCGATACTGCATCGCATGCGCAGCCGTTCGACCGCCATATGCGCAGGATTCGCCGCGACACACTGCTGCGCACCGCGCTCTCGAATGCAGGCGCGCTGTGCATGATGATCGCGGCGGCTGCAACCTTGCATCTGATGCAGGCCACACCCACAGGCGAGACGGTGCAGATGGCGCGCGTGCTCGAACCCATCGCGCACGGCTACGCGGGCCGCCTGCTTGGTGTCGCGCTCATCGGCTCGGCATTGCTGGCGCTGCCGCCGCTCGCGGGCTCTGCTGCGCAGGCGCTCGCGAGTTCGTTCGACTGGCCGCGTGGCGAGCGGCGCGACAGGCGCATCGCGTGGCTGCTGCTTGCGGTGATGGTGGCGGGCATCGTCGGCGCAGTGGTGCTCGCCATGCGCCATGTCGAGCCGGTGAAAGCGCTTTACTGGAGCGCAGTGGTCAACGGCATGACGGTGACGCCCGTGCTTGCGCTTCTCGTGCTGCTCAGTTCCAAGCGTGAAGTCGTGGGCGATCTCGTCGCGCACTGGACGCTGCGCGCGTTGAGCTGGCTTGCGACGCTTGCAACCGCCGCCACGATCGTCGCGCATTTCGTGCTGGAGTTCGTGCGATGACGCGCGCCATGACGAAGCGGCGCGTCACATCGAATCGATCGACGATGCGAACGCGCGCGCCGTTTCGATGAAGTTCGCGGTCTTGGCGCTGCCCGTCTCCACGCGCGACGCGAGCGCGAGCCGTATCGATATGGTCTTGCCGGCCACCTCGCGATACGCGACGCCTTCGACCTGTATCTGACACACCGACGCGGGCACGAGCGATACGCCGAACCCCGCCGCGACCAGATTCACCACCGACGATAACTGCGGCGCCTGTTGCCCCGCGATCGGCTCGAATCCCGCCTCGCGGCACGCACCGACGATGACATCGTGCAACGTGGGGCTCGCCACGCGCGGCAGCATGACGAACGGGTCCTGCGCGAGTGCGGACAGCGCGATCTTCTTTCTTCTGGCGAGCGGATGTGTCGTTGGCAGCACGGCGCGCATCGGTTCGATAGCGATGTGATGAAACTCGACGCCCGCCGGCGACTGACTGCCGATTCTGACGAACGCGACGTCCACGCTGCCCGCATCGAGCCACGCGAGCAGTTGCGCCGTGTTGCCTTCGGCGAGCGTCAGCACGACGTTCGGATACGACTGCCGATATGCGCGTATCAGCTTCGACACGACCGGATTGAACGCCGCCGATCCCGTGAAGCCGATGTTGAGCTGCCCCATCTCGCCGCGCCCCGCGCTCTGCGCGTTTTCGACGGCGGCGCGCGCGTCGTCGAGCATGCGTTTCGCGTCGACGGCGAAGGCTTCGCCCGCTTCCGTCAAAACGACACCGTGCCCGGTGCGCCGAAAGAGGCGCACGCCGAGTTCGTCTTCGAGTGCATGAATTTGCTGGCTAAGCGGCGGCTGGCCGATGCCGAGCCGTTCCGCCGCGCGCGTCACGTTTTGCTCTTCGGCCACGGCCAGAAAATAACGGATGTGACGCAGCTCCATGCGATATCTGTAAAAGCTATTTCAGAAAGACGAGATAGATATTGGACAGTATATCAATACCGCGACAAAATAGCGCTATCGCGCGAAGTCCGCGCGCAGTCGGCGTATTCAAAACACCAACGACGCTTATAACGTTCCCCGCAGACCTGGCTTCCCGCGCGACGCGTCGCGCCGGGACTGCGTTCGTCGAATTCGTTTAGAGAGACAAAGGAAGGGGTCTAGCATGGCTGAAGCCGTAAAAAAACCAAGGCCCGAGTACCGGAACATCGGGCTTGGACAGATCGCGAAGTATCGCTTGCCGTGGGCGGGGAAGGTGTCGATCCTGCACCGCATCAGCGGCCTGCTGCTGTTCATCGCGCTGCCATTCCTGCTGTATCTGCTCGATCAGAGCCTCACCTCGGAAATCAGCTTCGACGCCTTCAAGGGCTTTCTCGCGCACCCCGTCGTCAAGATCATCACGCTCGTGCTGTCGTGGGCGTATCTGCATCACTTCTGCGCGGGCATCCGCTTTCTCGCGCTCGATGCACACGTCGCCGTGAACAAGGAAGGCGGGCGTCAGACCGCCATCGCGGTGCTCGTCGTCTCGCTCGTGCTGACGCTCGCCGTCGCGCTCAAACTTTTCGGAGCCTTCTAACATGGCAACTCAGAACAGAGTCGGTCCGAAGCGTCTTGTCGTCGGCGCGCATTACGGCCTGCGCGAATGGCTCGCGCAACGCGTGACGGCTATCGTCGTCGCGGTGTATACGCTCGTCTTGCTCGTGCTTTTCTTCGGCGCGCATAACTTCTCCTACGAAGGCTGGGCCTCCATCTTCGCGATGCAGTGGATGAAGCTCGCCACGTTCGTCGCCTTGCTCTCGCTCTTCTATCACGCGTGGGTCGGCATGCGCGACATCTGGATGGACTACGTGAAGCCCGTCGGCTTGCGCCTCGGTCTGCAAGTGCTGACCGTGCTGTGGCTCATCGGATGCGCCGGCTACGCTGCACAGATTCTCTGGAGAGTTTAAAGAACATGGCTGCAATCAAGACTTCCCTGCCGCGTCGTCGCTTTGACGTGGTCATCGTCGGCGCGGGCGGATCGGGCATGCGCGCATCGCTGCAACTGGCGCGCGCGGGCCTCTCCGTCGCGGTGCTGTCGAAGGTGTTTCCGACGCGCTCGCACACGGTGGCCGCGCAAGGCGGCATCGGCGCATCGCTTGGCAACATGAGCGAGGACAACTGGCACTACCACTTCTACGACACGATCAAGGGCTCCGACTGGCTCGGCGACCAGGACGCGATCGAGTTCATGTGCCGCGAAGCGCCCAATGCCGTGTATGAACTCGAACACATGGGCATGCCGTTCGACCGCAATGCGGACGGCACCATCTATCAGCGTCCGTTCGGCGGCCATACCGCGAACTATGGCGAGAAGCCCGTTCAACGCGCATGCGCCGCAGCGGACCGCACCGGCCACGCATTGCTACATACGCTGTATCAGCAGAACGTCGCGGCTAAAACGCACTTCTTCGTCGAATGGATGGCGCTCGATCTCATTCGCGACGCCGATGGGGACGTGCTCGGCGTGACCGCGCTCGAGATGGAAACGGGCGACGTGTACATCCTCGAAGGCAAGACCACGCTGTTCGCAACAGGCGGCGCGGGGCGCATCTTCGCGGCCTCGACCAATGCGTTCATCAATACCGGCGATGGCCTCGGCATGGCCGCGCGTTCCGGCATCGCGCTGCAGGACATGGAGTTCTGGCAGTTTCATCCGACGGGCGTGGCGGGCGCGGGCGTGCTGATCACCGAAGGCGTGCGCGGCGAAGGCGGCATTTTGCGCAACGCCAACGGCGACCGCTTCATGGAACGTTATGCGCCGACGCTCAAGGACCTCGCGCCGCGCGACTTCGTTTCGCGCTCGATGGACCAGGAGATCAAGGAAGGCCGCGGCGTGGGTCCGAACAAGGATCACGTGCTGCTGGATTTGTCGCACATCGGCGCCGAGACGATCATGAAGCGTCTGCCGTCGATTCGCGAGATCGCGCTGAAGTTCGCCAACGTCGACTGCATCAAGGAGCCGATCCCTGTCGTGCCGACCATCCACTATCAGATGGGCGGTATTCCGACCAACATGCACGGACAAGTGGTCGGCACCGCCAACGGCTACAACGATCCGGTCAACGGCTTCTATGCAGTGGGCGAATGCTCGTGCGTCTCGGTGCACGGCGCGAATCGTCTGGGCACGAACTCGCTGCTCGATCTCGTCGTATTTGGGCGCGCGGCGGGCAATCACATCGTCAAGCATGCAAGCGAGATGAAGGAGCACAAGCCGCTGCCGGCCGATGCCGCCGACTTCGCGCTCGAACGTCTCGCGGTGCTGGAGAAATCGACGTCGGGCGAATACACGCAGGACATCGCCAACGACATCCGCGCGACGATGCAGGCGCATGCGGGCGTGTTCCGCACCGCGAAGCTGCTGGAAGAAGGCGTCGGCAAGATCGCTGAACTGGCCGAGCGCGTGAAGCATGTGCATCTGAAGGACAAGTCGAAGGTGTTCAACACGGCGAAGGTCGAAGCGCTGGAACTGGCGAACCTGATCGACGTGGCGCGCGCGACGATGGTGTCGGCCGAAGCGCGCAAGGAAAGCCGCGGCGCGCATGCGCACAGCGACTACGAACATCGCGACGACGAGAACTGGATGCGTCATACGCTGTGGTTCAGCGAAGGCAATCGCCTCGACTACAAGCCGGTGCAGATGAAGCCGCTGACGGTCGAATCGGTGCCGCCGAAGGCGCGTACCTTCTAAGGCACAAAGCAAGGGAATCGAAATGGCAAAGAGAATTTTTGAGGTCTATCGCTACGATCCGGACAAGGACGCCGCGCCGCGCATGCAGACGTATGAGCTGGAGATTCAGCACGAACGCATGCTGCTCGACGCGCTGGTGAAGTTGAAGGCGCTGGATGAGACGCTGTCGTTCCGTCGCTCGTGCCGCGAAGGCGTGTGCGGCTCGGACGCGATGAACATCAACGGCAAGAACGGGCTTGCGTGCCTGACGAATCTGAATGAGTTGCCGCAGCGCATCGTGCTGCGTCCGCTGCCGGGGCTGCCGGTGGTGCGCGATCTCATCTGCGACTTCACGCAGTTCTTCAACCAGTATCACTCGATCAAGCCGTATCTGATCAACGACACGCCGCCGCCCGAGAAGGAGCGTTTGCAGTCGCCGGTGGAGCGCGATGAACTCGACGGCCTTTACGAGTGCATTCTGTGCGCGAGCTGCTCGACATCGTGCCCGAGCTTCTGGTGGAATCCGGACAAGTTCGTGGGGCCGGCCGGCTTGCTGCAGGCGTATCGCTTTATCGCCGATAGCCGCGATCAGGCCACTGGCGAGCGCCTGGATAACCTCGAAGACCCGTATCGCCTGTTCCGCTGCCACACGATCATGAACTGCGTCGACGTGTGCCCGAAGGGGCTGAACCCGACGAAGGCGATTGGCAAGATCAGGGAAATGCTGGTGCGTCGGGCGGTTTAATCTTCAATCGCCGCACCATTGCAAGGATCACCGCGACCTCTACGGTCGCGGGCTTTTCCCACTGAAATGGCGACGTGAAAAATAGTCAGGATGGCGAACGTTATCGTCGCAACTCGCCCGGTCCCTTGCCCGTCCAGCGCTTGAGCGCGCGCCTGAAATTCGCGGTGTCGCTGAAGCCGAGCAGCATCGCGACATCGTCGGTGCTCATCTTCGTCGTCTTCAGATATTCGAGCGCGAGCGAACGCCGCACATCGTCGACGATACCGAGAAACGACGTTCCTTCCGCCTCGAGACGCCGCCTGAGCGTGCGCGTCGTCATATGCATCGATTCGGCTGTCGCTTCCATGCCGGGAAACACGCCCGGCGTGCTCATGAGTATCTGATAGACCTCGCCCGATACGCCGCTCGATGTCTTCGCCTGACCGATGAGCCTGTCGCACGTTTCCTGCAACAGCGATGCAGTGAGTTGATGCGCAAGTTGCGGCTTGCGATCGAGTATGGCGCTGTCGTAGACGAGTTCGCACTGCGGCGCGTCGAAGTGGCACGGACAGCCGAGATACTCGGAATAAATGTCAGCGTGCGCGGGCGCGTGATACGCGAAGCATGCCTTCACCGGCGGACACAGACTGCCCGCCACATCCTGAAGATGCGTGACGTGCTGCATGTATTGCTGCTCGATGACGAACTCACGCAATTCGCGCGACGGACTCGATACGAAGGCATCCGGAAACGTCCACACCATTCTGTCGGGATATTCGGTCCATTCGATCGCGACCGTGGGCGTCGCGAGCCGATGATATTTCACGCCGAGCTTGAAGTAGTCGCGCAAGGAAAGGCACGACATCAGCGCGTAGCCGTACATGCCATAAGCGGACAGATGCAGTCTGCGGCCAGCCTTGAACGGCGTCGCGGGATCGCGCGATAGCGAGATCGCGTTCTTGCATACGGTCGCATATTGTCCGATGGAAGTGAGGACCGAGGCATCGTCGAGCGCTTCCACCGTCAGCTCGGTGCCCCGCAAGCTGTCCGCCGGCGCAATGCCCTGTTCGGCGAGCACCTCGACGAGCGCGGCAATCTTGTAAGGCGCATACATGCGCTCGTTCAGCGGGGGACGGGTCGTCGGCATGGCTTCGTCATCGAGTTCGAGGGATGTCCTCGCAGGACTCCCGCGTGTCCGGAAATGACCTTTTCGGCGGCATGCTAACTCAATAAGATTCGTGTCACAAGCCGCCGTTCGAGAGTGCGGCGGCATTGGCGAAGACATGGAGACGAGGAACGCAACATGAGTCAGCCGGGCCGCAAGGTCATCATTTCGTGCGCCGTCACGGGCGCAACGCACGTCCCTTCGATGTCGGAACATCTGCCGCTCACGCCGGCCGATATCCGCGATCAGGCCATCGACGCCGCGCGCGCAGGGGCCGCCATCATTCATCTGCACGCGCGCGATCCGATCGACGGACGCCCCACGCCGAGCCCGGACGTCTTCAGGCAATTCGTGCCGGCGATTGCCGATGCCACCGATGCGGTCATCAACATCACGACGGGCGGCAGCACGCGCATGACGCTCGAAGAGCGGCTTGCCTATCCGCTCGCCGCCGCGCCCGAGATGTGCTCGCTCAACATGGGCTCGATGAACTTTTCCATTCATCCGCTCGCCGCGAAGATTTCGTCGTGGCGTTACGGCTGGGAGAAGGACTACGTGGAAGGCATGGAAGACATGATCTTTCGAAACACGTTCAAGGACATCAAGCACATTCTTCTGGAACTGGGCGGCATGGGCACGCGCTTCGAGTTCGAGTGCTACGACCTCGGCCATCTCTACAATCTCGCGCATTTCGTGGATCAGGGGCTCGTCAAGCCGCCGTTCTTCATTCAGTCCGTGTTCGGCATTCTGGGCGGCATGGGCGCGGACCCCGAAAACATGACCGTCATGCGCTCGACGGCGGATCGCCTGTTCGGACGCGAGAACTATCACTTCTCCGTACTCGGCGCGGGCCGGCATCAAATGCCGCTCGTCACGATGAGCGCGATTCTCGGCGGCAACGTGCGCGTGGGCCTGGAAGACAGCGTGTATATCGCCAAGGGCAAGAAGGCCGAATCGAACGCGCAGCAGGTGACCAAGATTCGCCGCATTCTGGAAGAGCTTTCGTTCGAGATCGCCACGCCCGCCGATGCGCGCGCGATGCTCGGTCTCAAGGGACGCGATCACGTCACGCTCTGACGCGGCTCATTCATTCGATCCACGCTGCATAAAAGCTAGACCCGTGCAGCGCACCCATCAGGAGACAAGATGGACACCAGCGCCGTCAAAGACAGCCTCGACGCGATGCATCGCGCCGCGACGAGGAAAGCCATGTTGCGGCTCATCCCGCTCATGTGCGCAATCTACTTCATGTCCTTTCTCGACCGCACGAACGTCGCGCTCGCGAAGGTTCAGCTCGCGGCCGATGTCGGCATTAGCGCGGCCGCCTACGGGCTCGGCTCGGGCATCTTCTTCATCGGCTATGCACTGCTCGAAGTGCCCAGCAATCTCGCGGCGCATCGCGTGGGGCCACGCCGCTGGATCGCGCGCATCGCGGTGAGCTGGGGCATTCTCTCGACGGCGATGATGTTCGTGCACGGCGAGTGGTCTTTCTATGTGCTGCGCGTGCTGCTCGGCATCGCGGAAGCCGGGCTCTTTCCCGCGCTCATGTACATGGTGACGTTGTGGTTCGCGCCCGCGGACCGTCCGATCGCCGTCGGCTGGATCTACACGGCGCCCGCCCTTGCGCTCGTGCTCGGCAATCCCATCGGAGGCGCGTTGATGCAACTGGGCGGCGTAGGCGGCCTGCATGGCTGGCAGTGGATGTTCATGATCGAAGGCATCCCGAGCGTGATCGCGGGTATCGTGCTCTTCTTCAAGCTGCCCGAGCGTCCGCACGATGCACGCTGGCTCTCGGCCGAAGAAGCGCAGGCGCTCGAAGCGCGTGCCCTCATCGACACGCATGGCCATCCCGAACTCACTTCGGCGGACTGGCTCGCTGCGATCAAGCGTCCGACGACCGTGCTGATCGGCCTCATCTACTTTCTGAACCAGGTGGCGTTCGTCGGGCTCTACTTCTTCACGCCCGCGATGATTCAGCAGATGCACGTCAGGACGCCGTTCATCGTCGGCGTGTTGTCGGCGAGCGTCGGTGTGGGCTTTCTGCTCGGCGTGCTGATTCTGCCGCGCATTCATCGACGTTATGGGAACGACTGCGTGTATCTGGGCATACTGACGGCTGGACTCGTCGCGGGCGCCTGTGCGTTCGTCGCGACGGCCAATCCGGCGGCGCGCATGACATTGCTCGCAGTCACGGCATTCTTCGGCGGCGGGGTGCTGCCCTCGTACTGGGCCATTGCGATGAAGCGTCTGCAAGGCATCCAGGCAGCGGCGGGGCTGGCGTTCATCAACACGATCGGGCTTATCGGCGGATTCGTCGGACCGTATCTGTTCGGCGTGACGGAGACTGTGACGGGCCGCAGCGATTCGGGCTTTCTCGTGATCGTCGTGGCGTCGGTGCTCGGGCTTGCGCTCGTGCCGGTGTTTGCAAAAGCGATCCGGCGCGAAGCGGGCGGCGCACGAACCGCGGGCAATGGCAAGGCGGCCGGCATGCACTCGTAAATCGAACATAACAAGGCTGAAAGAACCATGAGACTCAAAGGAAAGGTCGCGATCATCACCGGTGCGGGACAGGGCATCGGAGCCGCCACTGCATTGAAGTTCGCGCGCGAAGGCGCGGTCGTCGTCGCGTGCGATATCAACGAGTCATCGGTGAAGCACGTCATCGCGCAGTGTCACGAAGCGGGCGCGCAAGGCAGCGCGTTCGCGGTCGACATGGCGGATCGGCGCAGCGTCGACGACATGGTGGCCGCGGTGCGCGAGCGTCATGGACGCATCGACGTGCTCGTGAACAACGCGGGCATCACGCGCGATGCGCGCCTGCAGAAGATGACGATCGAACAGTTCGACGCGGTCATCGACGTGAATCTGCGCGCGGTCTTTCACGCGAGCCAGGCGGTCGTCGACGGCATGATCGCGCAAGGCTCGGGCGTGATCCTGAACGCAAGCTCGGTGGTCGGCATCTACGGCAACTTTGGGCAGACGAATTACGCCGCATCGAGGTTCGGCGTGATCGGCTTCACGAAGACATGGAGCCGCGAACTCGGGCCGAAGGGCATTCGCGTGAACGCGGTGGCGCCCGGCTTCGTGGAAACGCCGATTCTTTCGACGATTCCCGACGACGTGCTCGGGAAGATGCGCGCACAGGTGCCGCTCGGACGCCTCGGCAAGCCCGAGGAAATCGCCAACGTGTATGCGTTTCTTGCAAGCGACGAGGCGAGCTATATCAACGGCGCGGTCATCGAAGCATCCGGCGGCATGACGCTTTGACGCGCCGCGCGCCACTGAACATTCGATACGACGACACATGGATACTTTCGAATTACTGAAACCGCAGCCGGGATTGCGCGTGCTGATAACGGGCGCCGCTTCCGGCATCGGCGCGAGCATCGCGCAAGCCTTCTCGCAGGTGCAGGCAAACGTCTTTATCTGCGATGTCGATGCCTCCGCCGTCGAGCGCTTCACGGCGAGTCACGCGTCGCTGCATGGCTGCGTGGCCGATGTAGGCGATGCACAGCAAGTGGACCGCGTGATCGACGAAGCGCGCGCGGCGTTGGGCGGCCTCGACGTGCTCATCAATAACGCGGGCATCGCGGGACCGACCGGTGCCGTGGAAGCGCTCGATCCCGCGCAATGGGAGCGCACCGTCACGACCAATCTGACGAGCCAGTTCTACTTTCTGCGCAAGGCCGTGCCGCTCATGAAAGAGACTTCGGAACGCGCGAGCATCATCACGATGTCGTCGGTGGCGGGCCGTCTCGGTTATGCGTTTCGCACGCCCTATGCGGCGACGAAGTGGGCGCTTATCGGCCTCATGAAGTCGCTTGCCATCGAACTCGGGCCGAGCAATATTCGCGTGAACGCGGTGCTTCCGGGCGTGGTTCAGGGCGAGCGCATGGATCGCGTGATCGCGGCGCGCGCGGAGGCGGTCGGCGTGAGCTTCGAGACCATGCGCGACGAGTATCTCGAGAAGATATCGCTGCGCCGCATGGTGACGGTCGAGGACATCGCCGCGATGACGCTGTTTCTGACGTCGCCTGCGGCCGGCAACATCACGGGGCAAGCCATCAGCGTCGATGGCAACGTCGAGTATCTGTGAGCGCATAAGGGGGGTGTAGGCGCGGGTTGCGGCCCGCGCTTCGATGCCTGCATCGCACTATCGCAAGCCAAGATGACTTTCGTAGTCATTCCGCAAAAAGGTCGGGGCCGAACACTTCGTAGTGAATGCGCGATTCCTGAATATCGAGCGCTTTCAATGCATCGTGCTGGGCGCGCATGAACGGAATCGGCCCGCAGATGTAGTAGTCGGCATCGGGAAGCAGCACGGCCTGACCGAGTTCGCGCAGATCGATGAACCCGCGTCTGTCGTAGTCTTTCCCTTCGATATCGCCGGGCAGCGGGGCATCGTAGTAGACGATGGCCTTGAAGTTCGCATGCGTGGCGACCGTTTGCCTGAGCCGGTCGCGCATCGCGTGAACCGCGCTGTTGCGCGCGCCGTGCACGAACACCACTTGCCGCTGCGGGTTCTGAATCGCGCGCTTGAGCATGCTGACCATCGGCGTGAGTCCCACGCCGCCGCTGATGAGCACGATAGGCGTCGTTGCATCGACATCGATATGGAACGTGCCGTAAGGCGCGGCGAGCTTCACTTCGTCGCCCACATTAACGTGATCGTGCAGGAGCGACGAGACGTAGCCCGGCGGCCGCGTGGTGTCGCCTTCCTCACGCTTGACCGAGATGCGATAGCTGTGGCCGTTCGGCATGTCGGACAGGCTGTACTGCCGTATCTGCTGCAGGTTCAGCGAAGGCACGTTCACCGCGATGCCGATGTACTGTCCCGGCTCGAAGTTCATCACCGGCTCGCCATCGGCCGGTTCGAGAATGAACGATGTGATGACGCTGCTTTCCGCGCGTTTGTCCTTGACAACGAAGCTGCGCCAGCCGGTCCAGCCGCCCACTTGCCCGGCCGACTTCTCGCGCAGTTCGCTCTCCATGCCCATCAACGCATCGGCGAGATTGCCGTAGGCCTGCGCCCATGCCGCGATGATGTCGTCGGTGGCCGCATCGCCCAGTACGTCCTTGATCGCGCCGAGCAGATGTTCGCCGACGATCGGATAGTGCTCGGGCCGCACATCGAGGCTCGCATGCTTGTGCGCGATGTTCGCGAGCACGGCCGCGAGACTGCCCGGGTCTTCGATATTTTCGGCATAGGCATACACGGCGCGCGCGAGCGCCTGCTGCTGCTGGCCCTGTTCCTGATGCGCCATGTTGAAGACGTTCTTCAGTTCCGGATGCGCCTCGAATAGCCGGGAATAGAAGCGCTGAATGATCGAATAACCGTGCTGTGCAAGCACGGGCGCCGTGGCCTTGACGATGTCCTTCGTTCGCTGTGTCAGCATCGCGTTCGCTCCTTATGGTTCGACGTGCGCGGTCTCGCGCGCACGCATCGCGGTTGTCTCCCCTGATGCGTAGCAAGCGCCATGCGCTCCTAGGCGGCGAAATCGATTACTCTTTCGACACGCGATGGAGGCACAGTGCCATGAAGAAACTCATCAACGATCCGGCCAGCGTGGTGCGCGAAATGCTCGAAGGACTCGCGCGGCAGGCGCCGCACGTCGCCTTGCTCGGCGACGAAAACGTACTGGTTCGACGCGCGCAGGCGGCAAGCGATGATCGCGCGGTCGCGGTCATCTCGGGCGGCGGCAGCGGGCACGAACCCGCGCACGGCGGCTATGTCGGCGCGGGCATGTTGAGCGCGGCGGTATGCGGCGAGGTGTTCACGTCCCCGCCGACCGATGCCGTTCTCGCGGCGATCCGCGCAACGGCCGGCGCGCGCGGCGCCGTGCTCATCGTGAAGAACTACACGGGCGATCGCCTCAATTTCGGGCTTGCCGCCGAACTCGCGCGCGCCGAAGGCATTCCGGTGGAAGTCGTCGTCGTCGCGGACGATGTGGCCTTGCGCAAGCTCGCCGGCCGCGGTCATCGGCGAGGCATCGCGGGCACGGTGCTGGTTCACAAGATCACGGGCGCGGCCGCCGCGCGCGGGCTTGCGCTTGCGCAGGTCGCGGCCATCGCGCGCAATGCGGCAGAGAAGCTCGGAACGATGGGCGTCGCGCTCGATGGCTGCACGCTGCCGGGCGTCGCTGCATCGAGCTTCACGCTCGCCGACGACGAGATCGAACTCGGCCTCGGCATTCACGGCGAGAAGGGCGTCGAGCGCACGTTGCCGCAAGCCGCCACGCCGCTCACCGAGACGCTCGTCGCGAACATCGTCGAGCACATGGGCATCGAGCGCGGCGAGCGCGTGGCGCTGCTCGTCAACGGACTGGGCGCGACGCCGCAGATGGAACTGGATATCGTGCTGCGCGCGGCCTACGACGCGCTCGCGCAACGCGGCGTGCACGTCGAGCGCGCGTGGGCGGGCACGCTGCTTTCGGCGCTGAACATGCCGGGCTGCTCGGTGTCGCTCATGCGTGTCGACGACGCCATGCTCGATCTGCTCGATGCACCCACCGAAGCGCGCGCATGGCCAGGCGGCGGCGCGGTCAATCGCGACATTCGCATCGACGTGCCGGTCGAGGAAGAAGCGCAGCCCGCGCTTGCGAGCGAGTCGGAGCGCGCCTGCGCAGAGCGCATCGAGGCGGCGTTGCAGTCGGTTGCCGATGCGCTCATCGCAAGCGAGGCGAGGCTCACGGAACTCGATTCCCTCGCGGGCGATGGCGACCTCGGCGCAAGCATGAAGCGCGCGGCTCACGCGTTGTGCGCCGTGCCGCAAGCGGCGCTCGGCACGCCGTCCCGCGCGCTCGCGGCGCTCGGCGCAGCCTTGCAGAAAGCGATCGCCGGCAGTTCCGGTCCGTTCTATGCAACCGCGCTGATGCGCGCATCGCGCGTGCTGTCGCGCACGAATGAAAGCGCGGCAAGAGACTGGGCCACGGCCTTCAACGAAGCGGTGCAGGCTATCGGCGAACTCGGCGGCGCGAAGGCCGGCGATCGCACGATGCTCGATGCGCTGCTGCCCGCAGCGTCCACGTTCGAAGCGGCGTTGAACGCGGGCACGCCGCCGGGCGATGCATGGGCGAGCGCGGTATCGGCGGCGCAGCAAGGTGCCGACGATACCGCGCGCATGACGCCTCGCGTCGGACGCGCAAGCTATCTCGGCGCGCGCGCCGTCGGTTCATCGGATGCGGGCGCGGTCGCCGTCGCGGTGTGGCTTGCGGCGCTCGCGCCCCATGTCGGCAGGCGGGCGTGATCGCCGTTGCAAAGCGCGGATCAGCGAAGCGGAGCGATGCCTTCGGCGACGCCTGCCGGCATGCAGATGTGCTTGATCTCGGTGAAATCCGCGAGCGCGTCGTAGCCATGCAGACGCCCGAGCCCGCTTTGCCGATAGCCGCCGGTCTCGGCTTCAGCAAAGAGCTTGTTGTGATCGTTGATCCACACGGTCCCGTTGCGCAGCGCGCGTGCAACGCGAAAGGCGCGCGGACCGTCGTGCGTCCACACGCTCGCTGACAGCCCGAAGACCGTATCGTTGGCCTTCGCGAGCGCTTCCTGTTCGCTATCGAAAACTTCGAGCGTGACGAACGGCCCGAAGATTTCGTCCTGACAGAAGAACGCCTTCGGATCGGCATGCTCGACGAGCGTCGGCGAGAGAAACGCGTGGCCCGAGCGCGCGCCGCGCAGAAGCACGCGGTCGGCCATATCGCATGCACGCTCGATGGTGCGGTCCACGTTGTCGCGCGTCGGCGCATCGATGAGCGCGCCGATATCCGTCGCCGGATCGATGCCCGGTCCCACTTTCAACGACGCAAGCGCCGCAGCAAGATGCTCGCGCATCTGCGCCGCGCGCGACGCATGCACCAGCACGCGCCGCGCCGCCGTGCATTGCTGACCCGAGATGATCGTCGCGGCGCGGGCAAGGCGTGGCGCGATGGCCGCGATGTCGGCATCGTCGAATACGAGGCAGCACGACTTGCCGCCGAGTTCGAGCGACAGCTTCTTCATGCTGTCGGCGGCGGCGGCCATGATTTTCTTTCCGGTCGCGGTCGAACCGGTGAAGCTCACGACATCGACATCATGCGAATCCGCAAGCCGCGCGCTCGCCGCGTGGCCTTGCTCGTTGACGAGATTCACCGCGCCCTTCGGCAGCGCCGTTGCGTCGAAGCAGCGCAGCATGGCGGCGGTGAGAAGCGACGTCTGCGCGGCGGGCTTGACGACAGCCGTGCAGCCCGCCGCGAGCGCCGGCGCAAGCGAGCGCACGAGCAGCACCGCAGGCGCATTCCACGGCACGATGATCGCGGCGACGCCAGCGGCTTCGCGCAGCATCGTCGAGAGGGTGCCCGGTTCCGGTTCCAGCACATGCCCGGCGATATGGCGCGCGAGTCCCGCGTAATAGCGCACTTCGGAGATGGCGCCCGCAATCTCGCCGCGCGATTGCGCAATCGTCTTGCCGTTCTCGCGCGTGAGCAGCGTCGCGAGCGCTTCGCGTTGCGCCTCCAGCGCCGCGGCCCACGCGAGCAGCACGTCCTGGCGCAGACGCGCGTCCTGCGCCCACGTCGTGCGGTCGAACACATGGCGGGCGGCGGCAATTGCCGCGTCCGCGTCGCGTGCGCCGCCGTCGGCATACTGGCCGATGGCTTCGCCCGTCGCGGGGTCGATGCTGTCGAGCGTGGGCGTGCCGGTCCATTCGCCGGCGATCCAGTGTGGTGCGGGGTGGGGTGCGCGGTGTGGTGCATTCATGCGGAGCGTTCCTTCAATGTGGACGATATTTCGGAAACCGAACTATTCGATGCCCGATGCAGTTCGTCGCGGATGATCTCGATGAGCGCCTCGGCTGCCGCGCTCAACGGACGGCGCGGATGGCTCACGCAGACGATGTGACGCACGATGCGCGGCGCGAGTATCGGACAGGCGCGCAACGTTCCATGCCGCGCCGCGCGCTCGACGACGATGCGCGGCAGGATCGTCGCGAAACGCGTGCTCTCGACGAGCTTGAGGATGGTCGAAAGCACGTCGATCTCGAAGCGCGGCGCGAGCAGCACGTCTTCGTGCTGCGCGGCGCTGTCGAGCACGCCGCGCAGACCGTGGCGCTTGGTCGGCAGCACGAGTTCCAGTTCCGGCAATTGCGCAAGCTCGATTGCGTGCGGCAGGTCCGGGCCATGCGTGGCGCTCGTTGCCAGGACCATTTCTTCGTCGAGCAACGCGCGCGCATCGAGCGAAAGACGCGCGCGCGGCTTGTTGATGATCGCGGCATCGAGCTGGCCGCCCGCCACCCAGTCGATGAACGTCGCGCTGTAGCCATCGGCGACGGTGACTTCGACATCGGGATAGCGCGCATGAAAGCGCGAGAGCGAATCGGCGAGCACGCTTTCCGTCACCGATGCAATCAGCCCGATGCCGACGTGCCCGGTCACGACTTCGTCGCGCTGAACGAGCTGCTGCCGCGCGTGCGCGAGGTCGCGCATGATCGGCAGAAAGAGCCGGTACATGAGACGTCCCGCAGCGGTCGGCGCCATGCCGTGCGCGCCGCGCTCGAAAAGCTGCTGATGCAGCTCGTCCTCCAGTTTCGCAATCTGCATGCTGAGCGCGGGCTGCACGATGTTCAGGCGCTTGGCCGCGCGCGTCACCGAGCCGTCCTCGAACAGTGCGATGAAGTACTGGATTTGCTTCAGGTCCATTCATGTCCCTCGGCATCAGCGCTGCTAATACCCTGTGCCTTTGTTATCACTGCCGCATTCCTCGTACCGCGAAAGCGTTGCCGGTGCCCGGGTACGCCGCAGCGCGCTCAGGAAGGCATCTATTGATACGGAACTGTAAGACGCCTGTCATCGGGGCTAATACGGATATAAGAGCCAATGATTTGCCGCATCAGAAAACAGTATTAGAAGTTATGGCGTGATCTCGCTACGCTTCAACCATGCGCTTGCTGCGGCATTCTTCGCCGACAGGGCAGGCATCAGATGGAGACGCAGATGAATACACGCGATGCCGCAACGAACGGCGTTCCCTCTTTTTCGTGGGCCACCCAGAATAAAAGCAGCGCCGATGCCGCTTCGCTGTCGCTGCGCGACTGGCTCGCGCATCTCGCGAAAACCGGCCGCGTCGCGACCATCGACAAGCCGGTTTCGCTAAAGCACGAACTCGCCGCCATCGCGAAGCGTCTCGACGGGACGCAGGCCGCGTTCTTCACGCATCCCGGCGGCCACGCGATGCCTGTCGTCAGCGGCTTCATGGCGAAGCGCGCGTGGATCGCGGAAGCGATGGGCGTCGAGGAAGCCGGGCTGCTCGCGCGCTTTTCCGCTGCCGCATCGGCGCCGCTTCCGTCGAAGCTCGTTGCCCGCGAGAACGCGCCGTGCCAGCAAGTCGTGCATGCGCAAGACATCGACCTGCATAAGCTCTTGCCGATTCCCACGCACAGCGAGCATGACAACGGCCCGTACATCACGGCGGGCCTCGTGATCGCGCGCAATCCGCGCACGGGCGTGCAGAACGTCTCCATCAACCGCATTCAGGTGCATGGCCGCGATCGCATGGCGATCCTGCTGCTGCCGCGCCATCTGTACGCATTTCAGCGCGCCGCCGAAGAAGCGGGCGATGCGCTCGACGTGGCCGTTGCCATCGGCGTCGATCCGCTGACGATGCTCGCATCGCAAGCCATCACGCCGATCGATCACGATGAACTCGAAATCGCCGGCGCGCTGCACGGCGCACCGCTGCCGGTCGCGCAATGCGTGACCAACGGCGTGCATGTGCCCGCGCTCGCGGAGATCGTGATCGAAGGGCGCATTCTGCCGAACGTGCGCGAGCCGGAAGGCCCGTTCGGGGAATTCCCCAAGTACTACAGCGCGAAGGAATCGCGCGAAGTCATCGAAGTCACGGCGGTCACGCATCGGCGCAACCCGATTTTTCATACGATCGTGCCCGCAGAAATGGAGCATCTGCTGCTCGGCGCGATCCCGCGCGAAGCGACGCTGCTCGCGCATCTTCAGCGCAGCCATCCGAGCGTGAAGGACGTGCATTTGTCTGTGGGCGGCGTCTGCCGCTATCACCTGTGGGTGCAGTTCGACAAGAAGCGCGAAGGCGAAGCCAAGAACGTGATTCTCTGTGCGTTCGGCGCGCATTACGACATCAAGCAAGTGGTCGTCGTCGATCCGGACGTGAACGTGCACGATCCCGCCGAAATCGAATGGGCGATTGCGACGCGCTTCCAGGCCGACCGCGATCTCGTCGTGGTGGCGGGCGCGCAAGGCTCGCCGCTCGATCCATCGACGACGGTCGGCCAGCCCGAGGACGCGCCCGCGCATCTGCAAGGCGTGAGCGCGAAGATGGGGCTCGACGCGACGCGGCCCGTCGTGTATCCCGCGCATGTCTTCACGCGCGTGCGGATTCCGGGGCAGGACACGGTCGACCTGAACGCGCTCGTCGCGGCGGACAGCAGCGCCCTGAACGACTATCTCGCAACCGATCATGGCTGAACGCGGAAAGCGCATCGTCGTCGGCATCTCGGGCGCGAGCGGCGCGGTCATCGGCGTGCGGCTGCTCGCCGCGCTGCGCCGGCTCGGCACGCACGAGACGCACCTGATCGTGTCGCAGTCGGGCGCGGTCACGGCGGCGCAGGAACTCGGCCTCACGCGCGGCGACATCGACGCGCTCGCGGACGTCGTGCATAACGTGCGCGATATCGGCGCGGCCGTGGCAAGCGGTTCGTTCCTGAGCGACGGCATGGTGATTGCGCCGTGTTCCATGAAAACGCTCGCGGGCGTCGCGAACGGCTTCGCGGACAACCTGCTCACGCGCGCCGCCGACGTCATGCTCAAAGAGCGCCGCCGCCTCGTGCTCGTCGCGCGCGAAACGCCGCTCAATCTCGCGCACTTGCGCAACATGACGCTCGCGACCGAAATGGGCGCCATCGTCATGCCGCCCGTGCCCGCGTTCTACGCGCATCCGAAGACTATCGACGATGTCGTCGATCACACGGTCGGGCGCATCCTGGATCTGTTCGGCATCGAGCACGGCGAGATCGCGCGCCGCTGGAGCGGTCTCGCCGACGAATTCGGCAGCCGCGGCGAAGGCAAGGAGTGAAGCCATGAACCAGCGCGATACCGGATTCGCCGACATCAACGCGCGCGTCGCCGACAGCGATGCAGTCCAGCCCGCGCGTCACGTCGGCCGGCCGATGCAGCGTCTCGAAGACCCCGCGATTCTCACCGGGCGCGGGCGCTACGGCGACGATCTCGCGGTCAAGCCCGGCACGTTGCAGGCCGCGATCCTGCGCTCGCCGCACGCGCACGCGGATATCGTGGCCATCGACACGCAAGCGGCATCGAAGCTGCATGGCGTGCGCGCGATTCTCACGCGCGACGATCTCCGGCCGTGGTCGCGGCCCTTCGTCGTCGGCGTGAAGTCGCCGATGGAGCAATGGGCGCTCGCGATGGACCGCGTGCGTTATGTCGGCGAGCCGGTTGCCGTCGTCATGGCGGAATCGCGCGCGATCGCGGAAGACGCGCTCGATCTCATTCGCGTCGAATACGCGCTGCGCGATCCGGTTACATCCATCGAGCAGTGCTTGCAGGACGACGCGCCCGTTCTGCACGAGCGCGTGGGAACGAACGTCATCAGCGACAGGCATTTCCGCTATGGCGACCCCGAAGCGGCGTTCGCGAGCGCGCCGCATCGCGTGAAGCTCACGACGCACTATCCGCGCAACACGTGCGCGCCGATCGAATGCGGCGTCGTTATCGCGGAGTATCTGTCAGGCGACGAAGGCTACGACGTCACCTCGAATTTCATGGGGCCGTTCTCGCTGCACGCCGTCATGGCGATGGCGCTCAACGTGTCCGCCAACCGTCTGCGTCACAAGGCGCCGCGCGATTCCGGCGGCAGCTTCGGCGTGAAGCAGGCCGTGTTTCCGTATGTCGTGCTGATGTGCCTCGCTTCGCGCAAGGCGGGCGCGCCGGTGAAGTGGGTCGAGGACCGGCTCGAGCACCTGAGCGCGGCGACCTCGGCGACTGCGCGCCTTTCGACCATCGAAGCGGCGGTGCAAGACGACGGGCGCATCGTCGCGCTTTCCTACGATCAACTCGAAGACGTGGGCGGCTACGTGCGCGCACCCGAGCCCGCGACGTTCTACCGGATGCACGGCTGTCTGACGGGCGCGTATGCGATCGACAATCTCATCGTGCGCAATCGCGTGGTGCTCACCAACAAGACGCCGAGCGGCCTCGTGCGCGGCTTCGGCGGACCGCAGGTCTATTTCGCGCTGGAGCGGCTGGTTCAGCGCATCGCCGTCGAATTGAAGCTCGACGTGCTCGATGTCTATCGCCGCAACTTCGTGCCCGCCGATGCGTTTCCGTATCGCGCGGCAGCCGGCGCGCTGCTCGATTCCGGCAACTATCAGGAAGCGCTGCGGCGCTCGGTCAGCGAAGGCGGCTACGGCGAACTCGCCGCGCGGCGCGATGCGGCCCGCAAGGAAGGGCGTCTCTATGGCATCGGCTTCGCGGCGATCGTGGAGCCGTCGGTGTCGAACATGGGCTACATCACGACCGTGATGCCGCCCGAGGCGCGCAAGAAGGCCGGGCCGAAGAACGGCGCGATCGCGAGCGCGACGGTGAGCGTCGATCTGCTGGGCGGCGTCGTCGTCACGATCGCATCGACGCCGGCCGGACAGGGCCACATGACGGTGTGCGCGCAAGTCGTCGCGGACGTGCTCGGGCTGGACCCGAAGGACATCGTCGTGAACGTCGAGTTCGACACGCACAAGGACGCGTGGTCCGTCGCGGCGGGCAACTATTCGAGCCGTTTCGCGGGCGCGGTGGCCGGCACGGTGCATCTCGCGGCGACGCGCGTGCGCGACAAGCTCGCCCGCATTCTCGCGAAGCAGTTCGGCTGCGCGCCCGGCGACGTGCATTTCGAAGGCGCGCGCATTTATCCGAAGGACGCGCGGGACCGCGCGCTGCCGTTCGCGCGCGCCGCGAGCAACGCGCCGCACTGGGCGCCGGCGTTGCTGCCCGAGGGCGACGAGCCGGGCCTGCGCGAAACCGTGTTCTGGTCGCCGCCGCACATGGACGCGCCCGACGAAGCGGACCGCATCAACACGTCGGCGGCGTATGGCTTCGCGTTCGACATGTGCGGCGTCGAAGTGGACCGCGCGACGGGGCGCGTGCGTATCGACCGGTACGTGACGGTGCACGACGCGGGCACGATCCTCAATCCCGCGCTCGCGGACGGCCAGATTCGCGGCGCGTTCGCGCAAGGGCTCGGCGCGGCGCTGATGGAAGAGTTCCGCTATGGCGCGGACGGCAGCTTCCAGTCCGGCACGCTCGCCGACTATCTGATGCCGACGACCTGCGAAGTCCCCGATCCGGTGATCGTGCATCTCGAAACGCCGTCGCCGTTCACGCCGCTCGGCGCGAAAGGACTCGGCGAAGGCAACAACATGAGCACGCCGCCGTGCATCGCGAATGCGGTGGCCGATGCGCTCGGCGTCGCGGACATTCGCCTTCCGCTCACGCCGCAAAAGGTGATGGCGATGATCGGCATCGACGATCCCGAACCGTCGCGCCCCGAATATCGCGAAGCGCCCGCGACGAAGCCCGCGGCGCCCGGCGGCGGCCGCGCGCTCACGGCGCAAGGCACGGTCGATCTGCCCGCGACGCCCGAAGCGGTGTTCGCCGTGCTGCTCGACCCGAAGGCGCTCGCCAATGTCATTCCCGGCTGTCACGCGCTGGAAGAAACCGCCCCGAACCAGTATCGCGCGGATGTGACGGTGGGCGTGGGCATGATCAAGGCGCGTTTCGAGGCGCGCATCGGCTTGTCGGAAATCGACGCGCCGCGCCGCCTGCGTCTCGCGGGCGCGGGCATGTCGCCGCTCGGCAGCGCGCGCGGCAACGGTCTCGTCGAACTGACGCCGCACGCGGGCGGCACGCGGCTCACGTATGACTACGAGGCGCAAGTGTCCGGCAAGGTCGCGGCGGTCGGCGGCCGCATGCTCGAAGGCGCGGCGAAGGTCGTGCTCCGGCAGTTGTTCGAATCCCTCGGGCGGCAGGCGGCGGGCAAGCCGGTGCAGACGCGCGGCTCGTGGATCGCAAGACTTCTTGCACGTTTCAGGAGGCACGCATGAAGCCCGCATCGTTCGACTATCTGCGCGCCAAGACGACGCAGGACGCGCTCGATGCGCTCGCGCAATACGGCGAGGACGCGCGCATTCTGGCGGGCGGGCAATCGCTGATGGCGGTGCTCAACATGCGGCTCGCCCAGCCGCGCGTGCTCGTCGATGTCTCGCGCACCGCCGAACTCGATGCCGTGCGCGTCGACGACCGAGCGGGGCATCTCGTCGTGAGCGCGGCGGCGACGCAAGGCAGCGTCGAATGGCGCGGCACGCTGCAAGACGAAGTGCCGATGCTCGCGATGGCGTTCCCGAATATCTCGCATTTTCAGATCCGCAATCGCGGGACGGTGTGCGGTTCCATCGCGCATGCCGATCCGAGCGCCGAACTGCCGCTCGTGCTGAGCGCGCTCGGCGGCGACGTGCTGCTGCGCTCGAAGAAGAAGCGCCGCACGCTCGCGGCGAAGGACTTCTTTCAGGGAATGCTGATGACCGCGCGCGAGCCGGACGAACTCGTGGAAGCCGTGCGCTTTCCGCTGAAAAGACCGGGCGAGCGCTACGCATTCACCGAATTTTCCGCGCGCCACGGCGATTTCGCGGTGGTCGCGTGCGCGGCGGCCGTCACGGACGATTCGATTCGCATCGCGGTGGGCGGCGTCGCGGACAGGCCGGTTGCGGAAACGTGGCCGCGTCTCTCGGGCGACGATCTGCGCGGCGCGCTGAACGATTTGAGTTGGAAACTGAACGCGCAGGACGACGCGCACATCAGCGCGAAGTATCGCCGGCACCTGGTCCGGCAACTCGGATGGCGCGTGATCGAGGAGGCGAAGTGAGCAACACGGCGGACAACATCATGCGGCACGGCGAGCAGCAGCGCATCACGCTGACGCTCAACGGCCGCGAAAGAAGCGGTCATTGCGAGCCGCGCGAACTGCTGTCGGATTTCATCCGGCACGAACTCGGCGCGACCGGCACGCACGTCGGCTGCGAGCATGGCGTGTGTGGCGCATGCACGGTGCACGTGGATGGCATCGCGGCGCGCTCGTGCCTGATGCTGGCCGTGCAGGCCGACGGACGGCGCATCGACACGGTCGAAGGCCTCGCGCCCGGGCAAACGCTCGGCGATCTGCAGCAGGCGTTCCAGCGGCATCACGCGCTGCAGTGCGGCTTCTGCACGGCGGGCATTCTGATGTCGTGCGCGGACTATCTGAAGCGCGTACCGAATCCCACCGAGGAGCAAGTGCGCGAGATGCTGTCCGGGCACATCTGCCGCTGCACCGGTTACACGCCGATCGTCGCGGCCGTGCTGGACGCGGCCGCGCGCCGTCAGTCGGGCGAGGCGGGCGAGGGGAACGAGGCGAAGGAGGCCGAACATGCTTGATCTCGGCCGCACCTTCCTGCAAAGCGTCGAGCGCAGCCCGGACGCGCTCGCGCTCGTCGATGGCGACGTGCAACTGACATATGCCGCGTGGCATCGCGTGATTCTGAATGTCGCCGATGGCCTGCGCGAACTCGGCCTGCAACGCGGCGACCGGCTGCTCGTCGTGCTGCAGAACCGCTGGGAAATGGCGACGC
Source organism: Caballeronia sp. Lep1P3 (assembly GCF_022879595.1). Lineage (NCBI taxonomy): Bacteria > Pseudomonadati > Pseudomonadota > Betaproteobacteria > Burkholderiales > Burkholderiaceae > Caballeronia > Caballeronia sp. Lep1P3. The sequence continues at coordinate 465,957 of NZ_CP084267.1, forward strand.
TGCACTGGGCCGGCCAGTTCGCGGGCATCGTGATCGTGCCGCTCAACTGGCGCGCGAAGCCCGACGAACTCGAATACTGCGTGACGGACGCGGGCGTGAAGGCGATCGTCTACGAACCCGTTTGCGCCGATGCGGTGGCGCAAAGCGCATCGGCGCAGAACGTGCCGCGCATCGGTCTCGACGATGTCGCGGGCCGTACGATGACCTTCGACGCACTCATGGCGGAACGCGAGCGCGAACGCACCGGCGAGACGGTGCACGCCACCGCCGACGACATCTCGCTCATCCTCTATACATCCGGCACGACCGGCAAGGCGAAGGGCGTGCCGCGCCGTCATCGGCACGAACGCGCGGGCGCGCTCGCGCACGTCGCGCAAAACCTGTATCGGCGCGGCGAAAGAACGCTCGGTGTGATGCCGCTCTATCACACGATGGGCGTGCGCTCGCTGCTTTCGATGGCGCTCGTCGATGGCGTGTTCGTCTGCGTGCGGCGCTGGAACGCGAAGCTCGCGCTCGACTCCATCGCGGGCCACGCGCTGACGTGCCTCTATCTCGTGCCGACGCTTTATCACGATCTGCTCGCCGACAGCGCATTCGCGAGCACGGATACGTCGTCGGTCAGAAAGCTCGGCTTCGCGGGCGCGCCGATGAACGACGGCCTGCTCAAGCGCCTCTCGGCCGCCTTCGAGCCGGACCTTTTCGTGAATCACTACGGCTCGTCCGAGGTCTACACGTTCAGCATCGATCAGGACGCCACGAAAAAGCCCGGCAGCGCGGGGCGCGCGGGCATCAATACGCGGCTGCGCGTGGCGAAGCTCGACGCCGTTTCGCCCGACGACATCGCCGCGACGGGCGAGGAAGGCCAGATCATCGCGGACCTGCTCGGCGACGAAGCGTTCGAAGGCTACTGGAACCGCCCGGACGCGAACGCGAAGTCGCTGCGCGACGGCTGGTACTTCACCGGCGACACCGGCTACTTCGACCGTGACGGCGATCTCTACGTGACGGGCCGCGTCGACGACATGATCATCAGCGGCGGCGAGAACATCTCGCCGGTGGACATCGAATCGGTGTTGTCGCTGCATCCGGCTGTCGATGAAGTCGCGGTCGCGGGCGTGAAGGACGAGCGCTGGGGCCAGCGCGTCGTCGCGTTCATCAAGCGCCGCGAGTACGTGGACGCCGAAACGCTCGACGGCTGGTGCCGCCAGTCCGATCTCGTCAATTTCAAGCGGCCGCGCGACTACGTGTTCGTCGACGACATTCCGAAGTCGCCGGTCGGCAAGATACTGCGCCGCAAGCTGCAGGCGGGCGAATACGCGAGCGACGCCAACGCTCGACCCACACAGACTACGAAGGAGTAATTCCACATGAGCGATTTGAACCATCGCGGCCAGACGCTGCTGCAAGACCTCGACGGCTTTTCGGTCGAAATCGACGCCGCCCGGGAGCGCGCCGACATCATCCTGCATCGTCCGCCGCTCAACGTCATTTCGATGCACGCGCGCGACCAGCTTCGCACGGTGTTCGAAGCACTGGACGACGACGAGCGCGTGCGCGTGATCGTCGTGCGCGCGAAGGGCGAGCACTTTTCGAGCGGCGGCGACATCAAGGGCTTTCTCGAAGCGTCGCCGGAGCATGTGTCGAAGCTCGCATGGAACATCGCCGCGCCCGCGCGCTGCTCGAAGCCGGTTATCGCGGCCAATCGCGGCTTCTGCTTCGGCGTGGGTTTCGAGTTGTCGCTCGCATGCGATTTCCGCATCGTCACCGAAACGACGTTCTACGCGCTGCCGGAGCAGAAGCTCGGCCAGATTCCCGGCTCGGGCGGCTCGGCGCGCCTTCAGGCGATGGTCGGCATCGGCCGCACGAAGGACATCGTGATGCGCTCGCGCCGCATTCCCGGCAAGCAGGCTTACGAATGGGGCATCGCGGTGGACTGCGTGCCGGACACCGAACTGGAAGCCGCCACCGATGCGCTCGTCGACGAACTGCGCGCGTTCTCGCCGCTCGCGCAGCGCACCGCGAAGAAGCTCCTGAACGATTCGGAGGACGCGCCGCTTTCCATCGCGATCGAACTGGAAGGCCATTGCTATAGCCGCCTGCGCTCGTCCGACGATTTCCGCGAGGGCGTCGAAGCGTTTCACGGCAAGAGGAAGCCGGCGTTCCGCGGAAGCTGATCGGCGGCGCCGCATACAAGAACAGGAGACACGCGATGGAACGCTTCGATTACGTGATCGTGGGCGGCGGTTCGGCGGGATGCGTGCTCGCGCACCGGCTGTCGGCGGTGCCGTCGCTGCGCGTCGCGCTGATCGAAGCCGGCGCCGACACGCCGCCCGGCGCGGTGCCCGCGGCCATTCTCGACAGCTATCCGATGCCGGTGTTCTGCGGCGACACCTACATCTGGCCCGAACTGAAGGCGAAAGCCACGAAGGACGCCGCGCCGCGCGTGTACGAGCAGGGCCGCGTGATGGGCGGCGGCTCCAGCATCAACGTGCAGTCGGCCAATCGCGGCCTGCCGCGCGACTACGACGAATGGGCCGCGACGGGCGCGCACGGCTGGGCGTGGCGCGACGTGCTGCCGTACTTCCGCAAGCTGGAGCGCGACGTGAACTTTCCGGGCGGCGAGTTGCACGGCAGCGACGGCCCTGTGCCGATCCGCCGCATCATGCCGAAGGACTGGCCCGCGTTCTGCCATGCGTTCGCGAAGGGCTTGCGCGCGAACGGCGTCGCCGAGTTGCAGGACCAGAACGGCGAGTTCGGCGACGGCTTCTTTCCCGGCGCGTTCTCGAATATCGACGACAAGCGCGTGTCCACGGCCATCGCCTATCTGGACGAAGCCACGCGCAAGCGTCCGACTCTCGCGGTGTTTTCGAATCTGCGCGTCGAGCGCATCGTGATGGAAGGCGCGGCGGCGCGTGGCGTGATCGCGGTGGCGGCGAGCGGCGAGCGCGTGCGCTTCGATGCCGGCGAGGTCGTGCTGAGCGCGGGCGCGTTGCAATCGCCGGCGCTGCTCTTGCGCGCGGGCATCGGCGATGCGCGCGAACTCGCGGCGCTCGGCATCGCGTGCGCGGTCGATTTACCGGGCGTCGGGCGCAATCTCCAGGATCATCCGTCGCTCACGTTCTGCCATTTTCTCGAACCGCGTTTCCGGATGCCGCTCGCGCGGCGCCGCGCCAGCATGATGGCCGCGCGCCTCAGTTCCGGCGTCGCGGGCTGCGACGAGTCCGATTTGTACTTGTCGAGCGCGACGCGCGCGGCGTGGCACGAACTCGGCAACCGGCTCGGCCTGTTCTTTCTGTGGTGCAACCGGCCGTATTCGCGGGGCCGCGTGCAGCTCGCATCGTCCGATGCGGCCGCCGCGCCGCGCGTCGATCTCAACCTGCTCGACGACGAGCGCGACGTGCAGCGCCTTGCCGCCGGCGTGCGGATGCTTGCGCGCGTGGTTCAGGCGTCGGGTCTCGGACACGATGCTGACGATGGGCGCGACTTCTTTCCCGCCGCGTTCTCGCCGCGCGTCAAGGCGATGAGCCAGGTCGGCGAAGGCAACGCGCTGCTCACGAAGGCGCTCGGCGCGCTGCTCGATACGCCCGCGCCGATGCGCCGCTTCCTGATCGACCGCTTCTTCACGCGCGGGCTGAATATGGCCGCGCTCCTCGCCGACGAGCGCGCACTCGCCGATTTCATCCGCGCGAACGTGTTCGGCGTGTGGCACGCGAGCGGAACATGCCGAATGGGCGGCGCGCACGACCGCGACGCCGTCACGGATACCGAAGGCCGCGTGCATGGCGCGCGGGGCTTGCGCGTGGTCGATGCATCGCTGATGCCGAGACTGCCATCGGCCAATACGAACATACCGACCATCATGATCGCCGAGAAGATCGCCGACGCGATGATCGCGCAACGACGCGCGAGCGAAGCTACCAACGTGTTGGGAACGCCCCCGCTCGCCGCCGCGCACTGATTTTTTCAACCTCAACAAGAGCACGCATATAACAAAACGTGCCGCGACACGGGGGCGATCGAAAGACGGCCCGGTGACAAACTAGGAGATGCAAATGTCCGTAGCTGCACAAGACGGGGCCGCCGCGCTTCCGGTGAACCAGCGGCAGATCATGGGAGCGGTGCTCGCCTCCTGCATGGGCTGGGCGCTCGATCTGTTCGATCTGTTCGTGTTGTTGTACGTGGCGCCGGTGGTCGGGCGTCTCTTCTTCCCGTCCGAACACGCGATGCTCTCGCTCGCCGCGGTCTATGCGTCCTTCGCGGTGACGCTGCTCATGCGTCCGCTCGGCTCCGCGCTCTTCGGCTCCTACGCGGACCGCCACGGCCGCAAGGGCGCGATGATCATCGCGGTGGTCGGCGTCGGTGTCTCGACGGCGGCCTTCGGCGTGTTGCCGACCGTCGCGCAGGCGGGGCTCGTCGCGCCGATTCTCTTTCTGCTGCTGCGGCTCGTGCAGGGCGTGTTCGTCGGCGGCGTGGTGGCATCGACGCATACGATCGGCACGGAATCGGTCGCGCCGAAGTATCGCGGCGCGGTGTCGGGGCTGATCGGCGGCGGCGGCGCGGGGCTGGGCGCGCTGCTCGCATCGCTCACGTATCTCGCGATGTCGTCGATCTTTCCCGGCGATCTCTTCGACACGTGGGGCTGGCGCTGCATGTTCTTCACCGGCATCCTGAGTTCGGTGCTCGGCCTCTTCGTGTTCAACAGTCTCGAGGAATCGCCGCTCTGGAAAAAGCTCGCCGCGGAGAAGGCCGCGAAAGCCAAGGCCGCCGCCGCGCAGGTTCAGACCGCGCCGGCCGAAGTGGTGCGCTCGCCGGTGCGCACGCTCTTTTCGCGCGACTATCGCGGCGTGCTGTTCGTGAACCTGCTGCTGACCATCGGGGGCGGCAGCGGCTACTACCTCACGTCCGGCTATCTGCCGACGTTCCTCAAGGTCGTGAGCCATGCGCCCAACGGCGCCGCCGCCGCGATCCTGATGATCTCGAGCGTGGCGGTGCTCGCCGCGTCGGTTGCGGCGGGGCACTTGAGCACGTTCATCGGGCGCAAGAGCGCGTTCGTGTGGATCGGCCTGATCCGGCTCGTCGCGCTGCCGGGGCTTTTCCTGCTGCTGCCGACCGCGCACAGCATCACGATGATCGGCGTCTACGCGGTGCTGCTCTCCGCGCTCGGAAGCGCGGGCTATGCGCCGATCCTCATCTTCCTGAACGAACGCTTCCCGACCGCGATCCGCGCAACCGGCACCGGCCTTTCATGGAACATCGGCTTTGCCATCGGCGGGATGATGCCGACCTTCGTCTCGCTCATCGCGAAGGATGCGAGCCAGTTGCCCTCGACGCTCGCGATCTTCGTCGGCGCGATCAGCGTGATCTTTCTGGTCGGCGCGTTTATCGTGCCCGAGACGCTCGGCAAGCTGGAAAACGGCGCGCGGCGCGCCGGCTGAACATCAGGCTGAACATCAGGCTTCCGGCGCGCGCTTGGTCACGCGCCGGATTTCCTCGGTGATGATGCCGATGAGCGCCTGCGCGGCGGGACCGATCGGCCGCTTCGGATGCGTGACCTGGATGATGTGACGCACGATCGGCGGCGAGACGATGGTGCGGGCGCGCAGACGGCCATCGTCCACTTCCGCCTGCACGACGACGCGCGGGAGAATCGTCGCCGTGGCGCTCTGCTCGACGAACTGCACGATGGTGCTGAGCAGATCGATCTCGAACTTCGGCTTGATGACGATGTCGGCGGCCATGAGCGCGGCGTCGAGCGCGCCGCGCAAACCGTTGCGGCGCGTCGGCAAGACGAGTTCGAGGTCCGTCCGCCCGACGAGATCGATTTCGTCCGGTAGCGCCGGGCCGTGCGTCGCGCTGGTCACGAGCACCATTTCCTCGACGAGCAGCGGCTCCACGTCGAGCGTGAGCCGTCCGCGCGGCTTGTTGATGATCGCGGCGTCGAGCCGGCCGGATTCGACGGCGTCGATGAGCTGCGCGCTGAAACCGTCGGCCACCGACACTTCCACTTGCGGAAAGAGCGCATCGAAGCGCGCGAGCGATTCGGGCAGCACGCTTTGCGCCTCCGACGACACCATGCCGAGCGACACGCGCCCGGTCACGATCACATCGCGCCGGGACAGATGCTCGCGCGCGTTGTCGATGTCGCGCATGATCGGCGTGTAGAGCCGGTACATGAGGCGCGCCGCTTCCGTCGGCGCCATGCCGTGCGGCCCGCGCTCGAAAAGCGTCTGACGCACTTCGCTCTCCAGCTTCGCGACCTGCATGCTGAGCGCGGGCTGCGCGATGTTGAGGCGCTTCGCGGCGCGCGTGACCGTGCCTTCCTCGAAGAGCGCGATGAAATACTGGATCTGCTTGAGTTCCATGTGACAGGCGTGAACCGGACGGGACCGACGAGGATAGTACCGCGCGCCGCCCCTCAAGAGATCGGCGCCGTGGTCGTTAACTCCCGTATGGAGTCGCCGATTCCAGCCGGGCGCCGGCGAGGCCGCGAGCCCGCGGCGACCAAGCGAGAGCATTCATGTGGACCTCATTACCTTTTACTTCCTTGCGATAGGCACGTTGCTCGCCAGTTGCGGCCTGACGTACTGGGAGCATCGGACGCAGCAAAGGCGCAGCCGCGAACTCAAGATACTGGCGGCGGGTTATCTGACGCTCGCCGTCGGCTGCACGGCGGCGTCCTTTCGGCACGATTTGCCCGGCGCGCTCGGCTCGGCGCTGAGCAATGTCGTCATCGAGGCGGGGTATCTGCTCGTCCTGCACGGCGTCGCGGCGCTGAGCGGGCGGCATTATCGCGGGTTCTCCATCGGGCTGGGCGGCGTGCTGGCGCTCGTCTGGATCGTCGGCGGCGCGCGCTGGCAGGACGCAATTTGGAATTTCGCGAGCGCGCTTCCGATTGCCATCGCCTCGGGCATGACCGCGCGCGAACTCGCCAAAAGCGACGGCAACCACTGGGGGCAGGCGCGGCGCATCGCCGTGATCGTCTCGGGCGTTCACGGCGTTTTTTATGCGGCGCGGGCGTGCGTGCTGCCGTGGGTCGCGGCGTCGTTCGGGCCGCATCTGCTGCCGGTCGTCGGCAAGATCACGATGTACGAAGGCGTGCTTTATTCGGTCATTTTGCCGATGACGCTGCTGCGGCTCGTGCGCGACGAAGCGCATGCCGAACTGCTGCGGGAATCGACGACGGATTACCTGACGGGACTCGGCAACCGCCGATGGTTCTTCGAGGAAGGCGCGCGCGCGATTCGCGAGGGCGCGGCATGCGTCCTTGCGATCGATCTCGACCAGTTCAAGACGATCAACGACCGGCACGGCCATCACGCGGGCGACGAGGTGTTGAAGTCGTTCGCGCGGGTCGCGCGCAGCGTGCTCGGGCGCGACGCCGTGCTTGCGCGGATCGGCGGCGAAGAGTTCGCTGCGGTGCTTTTGCACCGCGACGGTCAGCGTGCGCGCGCGCTCGGCGACGCCATCGTCGGGCGGTTCGCGCACGCGGTGTCGTTCGATGCGGACGCCGCGCAGATCCGCGCGACGGTGAGCATCGGCCTCGCGCTCTCGGACGCCGATGGCGCAGCGCTTCCCGAGTTGCTCGCCTCGGCCGACCGCGCGTTGTATGCGGCCAAGTCTGCGGGAGGCAACCGGCTGGTGGTCGCGGGCGAGGCCGTTGCGAGCGTCACGTTCGCGTGAACGCAAGCGTGCGCTAGCGTGGGATGGCGGCCAGTGCGATGTCGCCCGCGTTATCCAGTTGCTCCACATGCCAGCACTTGTCCATCAACGCACGCGTCTGACCGGGCGGCAAGATGCCGTCGGCGAGATCGGAGAATTTCTTTTCCAGTTGCGCATCGGTCATCGGCACTTCCACGCTGCCTATCGCGTGCTGAATAAATTTGTGCAGCTTGCGGCCGTCCTTTAGCGTGATAGTCATGTCGACCTGTTCCGGCTTGATGGCGGGATCGACAATGGCGTTCACCTTGTCGCGCAACGCAACGGTATTCGGGTCGCGCACTTTGGCGTCGCTGAACTGCTTCTCGCCTGCGGCGCCGTCGATGATCGCAATGGCTACCGCATGATAAATGCTGAACTTTCCTTCCAGCCCGATCTGCGGCGTCTTCTTCCCGGTCAGTTCGATGACTAACGGATGCACGCGAAGGTCGATCCGCTCGATCTGATCGGCCTTGAGATTATTTTCATTGCGAAGCTGGATCGCGGCATCGATGGCCGGATGAATGACGATGCCGCACGCGAACGGCTTGTACGTATTGAGCGTCGATTCGTAATGCGTGCCGAGACCTTCGGTGATCTCGCGATAATCCTGCTTGGTGCTGATCGTGTTGGCCCAGCCGCGCTTCGCCTCGATCATGCCGTCCGAACTCGTGTAATCCTTGCTCGCCAGAAGCGCCGCAAAGATGCCGTTCGCGGCGGCGCGTCCCGGATTGAAGCTCTTGTTCATCGAGCCGAATGATTCGCGCAGGCCGACCGGCTGCGACGCGGCGAGTCCGAGCGCCCAGACCATCTGCTGAACGCTGAGTCCCATGAGCTTGCCCGTCGCCGCCGCCGATCCGAACACGCCGCACGTACCCGTAATGTGCCAGCCGACATCGTAATGATTGGGATAGACCGCGTTTCCAATGCGCAACTCCGTCTCGACGCCAAGCACGAGCGCATTGAGAAAGTCCTTGCCCGACATCGGCCGATATTGCGAGAACGCGAGAATCGCGGAGACCACGGGACCTGCCGGATGAATGATCGTTTTCAGATGCGTGTCGTCGTAATCGAAGATATGGCTGCTGACGCCATTGACGAATGCCGCGTTCATGATGTCGAAGCGCTCCGTGCGGCCAAGCAGATTCGCTTGCGGCGGCCCTGAAAACGGCGTCAATGCGGCGACCGCGCGATCCACCGTCTCGTCGTGCGAGCCTCCCACCGCAACGCCGACCCAGTTCATGAGCGTGCGAATGCCTTCCTTGCGAACCGGCGCGGGCAAGTCTTCATAACGCGTCTTGCCGATGAATTCGGCAAGGATGCGCGTCACTTTCGGCGGACGCGCTTTCGGTGCGTCTGCGCTTGCATTCGCGGACGCGGGCACCGCTTTGGCCGCTCCCGATGACTGAGCGAATGCGCTGGACGAAGCGGTCGCGGACGCGAGCGCACCCGCAGCGCTTGCTTTCAGAAATTGGCGACGATGGGTGACGGACATTCTTTTGTCTCCTCGATGTATGGTGGCTTGGCACCGGTTTGGAATGTTTGGGAGCGGCTGACTACTTTTCAGCCGCTTGGCTAAGCGGGCCTTAAGCAAACTGGCGATAGCCTTTTGCCTTTGGCTTCGAGCATCGCCGGATATTCTCGTCTCCGGGAAGGCGCGGCCCATTCACCCTTCGTAGCAGATTTCACTCCAAGAGCGATGCAGAAACTAAGCGCAACCGTAACCAAGGTCCCCGAGATCACGCTTGCATTCTGGATCATCAAGATTGCGGCGACGACGCTCGGCGAAACGGGCGGCGATGCCGTGTCGATGTCGATGAATCTCGGCTATCTGTTCAGCACGATCATTTTCGCGGCGATATTTTTGGTGGCGGTCGCGGCGCAGATACGCGCGGAGCGCTTCAATCCCGTGCTTTACTGGGTCACCATCATCGCGACCACCACGGTCGGCACGACACTCGCCGATTTCACCGACCGGTCACTCGGCGTAGGGTATGCCGGCGGCAGTGCGATTCTGTTGTTCCTGCTGCTTGCATCGCTGATCACCTGGTATCTCACTACGGGATCGGTGTCGGTCCGAACGGTTTCATCGACGAGAGCAGAGATGTTTTACTGGCTCACGATCATGTTCTCGCAGACGCTGGGCACAGCGCTCGGAGACTGGACCGCCGATACCGCCGGCCTCGGCTATTCGGGTGCAGCGCTCATCTTCGGCGGCGTGCTGCTGGCGCTCGCCATCGCGCACTTTTACACGCGCATTCCCAAGACGGTGCTCTTCTGGGCCGCGTTCATCGTGACGCGCCCGCTCGGGGCGGTAGTGGGCGACTTCCTCGACAAGCCTGTGGTCGATGGCGGTCTTGCCATGAGCCGCTATGGGGCTTCGACTGCACTCGTGCTGTTCATCATCGTATGCATGTCGGTATTTCGACAACGCCCCGCTGCGGCCAATCACTGAACGCCGCAATCGCCTGAGTGAAGTCGCGCAGCGGCCCCGCTGCGCGCGCTCGCGCGAACGAGAAAGCTCCCACCGCTTCAACGCCTCCCTAAAGTTTCGTCTCCCTAGGCCGTAATAGAGTACGAGCGTGATCTTCTCGACGACTTCAGCGTTTCATGACAGGTATTTCGAATACCTAACGAAGTCACGCGCCTTGGCGTCGTGCGGATACCACTGCGTCCGTCTCCCGGACATCGAGCCTCGCGCACATCGGAATCGTCGATAGCCCTCGCCATCGGCACTCTCAACCGGCATGACGAACATGACCCACTTCCTCGTCGGTGCGCTTGGCGCGCCCGCTCGATTTTTGACGGCACGAAAGTCCGCGATAGGCGCCGCCGTGCTGGCGGCAAGCGCGTTGCTTGCGGCATGCGGCGGGGGCGGAGGCGGCGGCGCGGACGCGGCATCCGGTGCGATGAAAAGCGCGGCCGCTCCGGCATCGGCAAGCGCGGCGACAACGGCGCAGCCGACGCAGCCGACGCAGGACGCGAGCGATGCATCGCCGCCGGCTAACACGACGACGGCAAGCTCGGACGGAGCATCGAAGCCTGTCGGCACCGGCTTGCCGGCGTCTTCCCTCTTCTATGGCGTCAACGGTCACAACAACGAAGGCGGCGCCTACGATATCTCGAGCACCGCACTGCAACTGGCGCAATTGCAGGACCTCGGCATGAAGCTCTATCGCAACGAGGTGTACAGCCAGGCATCGGCGACGAAGCTCGCTCGCATTGCAGCAACGATGGCGCTCGGCGGCGTGACGGTCTATCCGGTACTGCTCGTCGACGCGAGCAGCTTCGCGAACGAAACCGATGCGTACAACGCGGCGTATGCGCTCGGGCAACAGACCGCGACTTCCTATCCGTATCCGTATTACGAGGTGTCGAACGAACTCGCTTCCGGCGCGCTGACGGGCAACGTCGACGGCGTCTATCCTCAACAGTTCGTCAATGCCAAGTTCCAGCTCGCGCGCGGCGCGATCCGCGGGCTGATCGATGGCATCAAGTCGGTCGATACGAACGGCAAGATCGTCATGGGCGGCGATACGCGGCTGCATTACGGCTTCGATCAGATGTTGTTCGACGGCACGCAGCCGGACGGCACGAGCGGCCACCCGAGGCTCACGTGGGACATCACCGCATGGCACTGGTACTCGGAGCAGGGCGATATCACGCACGCGTGCGGCGGCACCGGTTGCCACGATGTTCTCGGCGCGCTGCAAGCCTTCGGCAAACCCATCTGGCTGACTGAATTCGGCGTGCGTCCGTGGCTTGGCAACGACCAGCAGATTGCCGCTTACATGGTCGGCGACAGCATGATGGCGCAGTTCGTGTCGGTTGCATCGAGGTACAACCTGCAATCGATTCAGGCCTACGAGCTGTATGACGACCCTATCGGCGGCGAAGGCAATTACGGGCTTTTGATGAACGACGGCGTCACGCAAAAGCCCGCATATGGCGCGGTGAAGAGCTTCATCGCGGCGCATCCGATGTAACGGGCGCCGCTGTCGTGCGACGGGCGGCGGCGCCTCGCTGCATCGGTCACACGGCCGTTAGCCGGAAGAACGAAACCGCCTGCGTCAACTGACGTCCCTGTTCATCGAGCGATTGCGAAGCTGCCGCCGCTTCCTCGACGAGCGCCGCGTTCTGCTGCGTGACCTGATCCATCTGCGCGATCGCCTGGCTCAACTGTTCTATGCCGCGGCTCTGCTCGCCCGAGGCCGTTGCGATCTCACTCATGATGCCGCTCACCTTCGACACCGCGCCGAGCACATCGGCCATCGTCGAGCCGGCTTCCTGCGCGAGCGACGAACCTTCGGCCACGCGTTCGACCGATGCGCCGATTAGCTCCTTGATTTCTTTCGCCGCCGTCGACGAGCGTTGTGCGAGGCTGCGCACTTCCGATGCGACCACCGCAAAGCCGCGTCCTTCCTCGCCCGCGCGCGCCGCTTCGACGGCGGCGTTCAGCGCGAGTATGTTCGTCTGAAACGCGATGCCTTCGATGATGCCGGTGATGTCCGCGATCTTGGCGGAGCGCGCGCTGATCTCGGACATCGTTTCGACCATGCGCACCACCGCTGCATTGCCTTGCCGCGCGACAGCGGACGCATCGGCCGAGAGCGCATTGGCCTGCTGCGCGTGCTCCGCGTTCTGACGCACCGTGCTCGTCAGTTCCTCGACGCTCGACGCCGTTTCTTCGAGCGATGCCGCCTGCTGTTCCGTGCGCGTCGACAAGTCGACGTTGCCGGTCGCGATCTGGCTCGATCCCGTCGCGATGCCGTCCGCGCACGCGCGCACGTTGGCGATGAGTTCGACGAGGTTCGTCTGCATCGTATTCATCGATGCGAGCACGCTGCCGCTGCGCGCATTGCGCACGCGCGCGACGGACGCGAGATCGCCGCTTGCCACGCGCTCGGCCACGTCGCTCAGTTCGCCCGGCTCCGCGCCTAGCGCATGCAAGAGGCTGCGCGTAATGACGATGCCCGCTGCCGCCGCCGCGATGATCGCCGCCGCGCACAGTGCGATCAGCCACGCGCGCCGCGCCGCATAACGCTCGGCCGATTCGGAGACGAGTTGCAAGCCGTTTGCGTCGGTCATGTCGGCGAAGTCTTGCGTCGCCTTGACGAGCGCGGCGAGCAGGGGCCGGCATTCGTCGTTCATCTTCACGATGGCCGCTTCGTGCTGACCCTTGAGCGCGAGATCGACGATGCCGAGCGCGACCGGGCCGTACAGCGCCTCCACGCGATCGATTTCCGCTACCTTCGCGCGCGCCTCGGCGGTGACGTCCGGCGCGGCCGCAGTCATCTCGTTGAGTCTCGCGAGGTCGCGTTTCACGTCTTCGTGTGCCTGAACGACGGCTGCATTTTCCAGGTCGAGGTCCGACTGCTTCGTGACGAGCACGAGATTGCGCGCGGCAATCGCACGCCGATCGACCGCCGTGCGAACCCGTTGGGCAAGCGTCGCCCGCGCGTTGATCTGCGAGACGAAGGTGACGAAGCGCGCGTTGGCGTCAGCGAGCGATTCGATGGATAGCGCGGCTACCAGCAGCACCGCGCCGGTGAGCAATCCGAAGCCGATGGCGAGCTTCGTCCTGACAGACATCCGTTTGCTTTTCATTGTTCTTCTTCCTTGTCGTTCGGAGTTGGGTTGTCGACGCCGGCACGCACCCGATAGACGCCGATGGCACGTCTACGGCACGTAGTCGGATGGCTGAAGATGAACGAAACATCGACGTGAAAAGCAAACGTTTTAGTCGTGAATTTAATTTGAGTTTGGCGCTTGTATCGGAAAGAAAGGGCGTTCGGACCAGGTGTAACGGAAGAAATAAGAAAGTAATTCGTGATCCTAATGGCGCGTGGAATGCCCTTGCAATCGGGCCGCATCGGCACGCGATGCGGCCGCCCGAGCGCGCGCCGCCATCGCGGGCAGCGCTCGTTCTTCTGCGCTCCAGGGCCGATTCTTCCTTTCTCCAGATGCCATCACGAATCAATTCTCTGCGCTCCCAGTGCGTTCTCTTCGACGTGGACGGGACGCTGCTGGACTCCCGCGCGCGGATGCATCTCGCTCAAGGCGAATGCGCCACGCGTTATCGGCTCGGCCCGTCGCACGTCATACGCGAAGCGCAGGGACACCGCACCATCGACACCTTGCGTCAGCTTGCGCCCGCAGGCGCGGACGCCGAAGCGGATGCGCAGTTGGTCATGCGTCGCGAACACGAGGACGCCGAGGGCATCGTGGAAGCGCCTGACGCCGCGCGCCTGTTGCGCGATCTGCCGGGCGATCGCTGGGCGGTCGTAACGTCCGAGCCGCGCCGCGCAACCTGCTAGTGACGCTCGGCGCGCGCGGGAGACACCTTTACGGACGCATTCGCGGGGGCGCGCGTTGCCGGCGCGGAACACGCCACGGCTGTTTCGTCCGCGCAGTCGGCTGCCGCCATGTGCGTAACGCGTGCGGGCGCTGCACCCTCCATTTCGTTTCTTCACGAGCCTGACATGGCGCTGCCTTCGAATAGCTCGGTATCGACGCGCTAACATCCGAAGAAATGTTGAAGAGACCTAAATTTGAATAAACCGCGAAGCGGCTCGTTTACTCAGTGTCTCATTCGTTCTATCAAAGACGATCTGCCGTTCTAAAGCCGAACTTGGCTTGCGAACAACCTACATCGATCCCTAAAGCCGATTGTTTCTTGCGGATTTGCATCGACGAATGGCACTCCTCTCGACTGCGGATGCGTCACACTGCATCATAATGGCAGCACTCGTCGGGAAAGCCATAGCATCATGACAACGCACGGTTTGCAATAAGCAACGCATCCGTTCCGTCTGATTAATGCGGGTCGAAACTGCCGAATCAGGGCGTTTCCTCAAAGTGGTGCACGCGCGTAAAGACGATCGTGCGTGCGGTTTCGGCAGCTGGAATAACGAAAGGCAAAGGAAGACTAAGGAACGAACGAATAGATTCGACGTTGGCGCGCTTTTGAGAACCAAGACGGAAATCACTGCACCGACCACATTACTGAAAGGTAGCCGATGCGAATCGCATTCATTGTCGACAAATTGCCCGTAGCCTCGGAGACATTCGTCTTGCGTCAGATGCAAGGGTTCTCCGAGCGTGGGCATCAAGTCTTTGCTCTTGCAGCCAACTACGACTATTCCGCGGCTGATCCTTTGCGAGGGCGCGTCGAGTTGCGGATCTTCCGGCAAGACGTCGGACTTGTGCGGACCCTAATGAGGCTCGTGAGACTCGGCGCCCTTGCCGCAGTGGACGATCAGGGGCGCAAGCGCCTGTTCGTTGCGCTGCGTGCGGCAGTGCGCGGCTGTCGCTCCGCACTGCTAGA
The DNA here is from genome assembly GCF_022879595.1 of Caballeronia sp. Lep1P3. Taxonomy (NCBI): domain Bacteria; kingdom Pseudomonadati; phylum Pseudomonadota; class Betaproteobacteria; order Burkholderiales; family Burkholderiaceae; genus Caballeronia; species Caballeronia sp. Lep1P3. Next base: position 480,979 of record NZ_CP084267.1, read on the forward strand.
CATCGCGTCGGGTTCCGAAACGTCGGGTGTCGATTTCGACGTCGTCATCGCTCATTTCGGGCCGATCGGCGTGCGCGCGATGTATCTGCAGGAAGCGGGCCTGCTGACCGGACCGATAGCCACCGTATTTCATGGCGCGGACATGAGCGAACAGGCGATCGTCGATCATTGGTTGCCGCATTATCGACGGCTTTTTCAGGTGAGCCCGCTTCTGCTGCCGATCAGCGATCTCTGGAGAGAGCGGCTGATTCAATGGGGAGCGCCTGCTTCGCGAACGAAGGTTCACCATATCGGAGTCGATCTCGACCAGTTGACGGCCAAGTCGTGCAATCTCCCGGTGCACCGGCCGCTCAAGGTGCTCAGCGTCGCGCGATTCACCGAGAAGAAGGGACTCGCCTATGCCATCGCTGCCGTGCGCGACTGCGAGCACCCTATCGAATTCAATATCATCGGCTACGGACCGCTCGAAAGCGACTTGCGGCAAATCGCTTCTTCGAGCACCAACAAGATCAACTTTCTCGGCAAGCGCACGCACGAGCAAGTTTTCGACGAACTTCAGAATGCGGACGTTTTCTTGCTGCCCTCGGTCGTTGCGACGAATGGCGACATGGAAGGCATTCCGGTGTCGATCATGGAGGCGATGGCGCTCGGCGTCGTCGTCGTCGCGACGCGGCATAGCGGCATTCCGGAACTCGTGACGGACGGCGTGACGGGCATTCTGGTCGAAGAACGGTCGTCGGGCGACATTGTCGAGGCGCTTTGCGCGATCGTCGAAAACAGGGCGGATATCGAAGCGATGCGAGTCAATGCGCGCCGCAAGGTCGAGGCCGATTTCAACAGCCAGAAGCTCGACGAAGACCTGGAACAACTTCTTGTCGGAATGCTTGGCTGCGGCGCTTCGCCTGGCGCGGAAAGCCGCGACTTCTATAGCCAGAAAGCTGCGGCTAGCTCGGATCGTCCGCTCACTTAGCCGAGTTTTTCAGCTTTTGTTTCATCAGCCTCAAGCGTTTCCGCGCTCCACGCCTCAAAGCTATGCTCTATCCTGTGATTGACATTCGCTGCGCGCGAGTGTCATTCGCGTTCGATAGCGGAGGGAGCGATGGCCTACGTTCGAACTGCCACGAGCGAAACGCCGCGCACGGTTGCCGATCTTCCGTGCCCGCCCGCGCTGCCGCTCTGCGGCAATCTGCTGCGGCTACAACCAGCGAGCCTCCATCTGACACTCGAGGCGTGGGCGAGACGCTTCGGCTCGCCTTATCGGGTGCAGTTAGGCCCGATTCCCATCACGGTGTGGACGCAGGCAGACTTGATGCAGACCGTGATGCGCGAGCGCCCGCACGCGTATCGGCGCATCGCGCCAATGGAAGCCGTCTTGAAGGAGCTTGGCGGTAACGGCGTTTTCTCGGCGGAGGGCGCGGCATGGGAGCCGCAGCGTCGGCTTGTCATGCATGCGTTGTCCTCGTCGAACATCAGGTCGTTCTTTCCGACGCTCGCGGCTATCACCGAGCGCTTTCTGGTGCGACTCAGCGAGGCGGCGAAGCGTCACAAGACGCTTGAAATGACCGACGAACTGAAACGGTACACGGTCGATGTGACGAGCACGCTCGCGTTCGGTGAAGACCCGCATACGCTTGATCGCGAGCGGGGCATCATTCAGGAACAGCTTGCGCTCATTCCTCCCGCACTCATGAGGCGAGTCTCTGCCTTGATTCCGTACTGGCGCTATGTCAGTCTTCCTCGCGACAGACGGCTCATGCGCGCAATGAAAGAAGTGCATCGCTATATCGACAGCATGATCGAGCGCGCGCGCAACCGAATGTCCGAATGCCCGGACTCGGCTCCCGGCAATTTGCTGGAGGCGATGCTGTTCGCGCGCAATGCGCCGGACTCCAAGATCACCGATGAGCAGGTCGCGGCGAACGTCCTGACGCTGCTGGTCGCGGGCGAGGATACGACGGCGAACGCTATCGCGTGGGCGCTCATGTATATCGCAGCCGACGCGGGTTTGCAGTCTCGTTTGTTCGAGGAGTCTCTAAAGACGCTTGGCGATCGAAGCGTATGCCCGGACTTCGATGCGCTAAAGAAACTCGAATTGTGCGAAGCGGTATGCAGTGAGGCGCTTCGCTTGCGCCCAGTCGCCGCGATACAGACGTTCGAGCCGCTAACGGAAGTGAGCGTCGGCGGCGTGGTTCTGCCGCCAGGCACACGCATGTTCTACTTGACGCGTCCTGGCATGCTGGATCCGAATAATTTCGTTCGCCCTGAAGCGTTCATTCCCGACAGATGGCTGCATGCGCGGCAAGCAGACAACGGCCCGCATGAGCAGAAAGCGTATCTTTCGTTTGGCGCGGGGCCGCGAGTCTGTCCGGGGCGTTATCTCGCCGCGGTGGAAATGCGCCTGGTCATATCGATGATGACAAGGCGGTTCAAGTTAAGGCTTGCAGTCGATTCCGAGTCGATAAAAGAAGTGTCGGCCTTTACGATGGTGCCTAGCCGCATGCCCATCACACTCGAGGCGCGCGCGTGATGTCCGTGATCTGCGCCAAGCAGATCGCGCAGGAAACCAGTATCGTGTCGTCTACCTCGACTCCTGCATCGGCTCATGAACGCTTACCGCTTTGACCCAGCACGCGCAATCGCAATTGCCGCTACTGTGCTGACGCTTGCAATAACGGGCTGCGCATCGCCGTCGCATGAACGCGATTTGCAAAGCAATAGCGCTGCGTCACTGGATGCCGCCATCAACGGGCCGCAGCGCGCAAGTCGGGCGCGTGCGCGCGATGTCTATCGGCATCCAAGAGAAACCTTGCAGTTCTTCGAATTGAATCCGGCACAGGCAGTGCTGAAAATCGCACCGGGAGGCGGTTGGTACGCGGACATCCTTGCGCCTTATCTGCGCGATTCAGGGCAGTTGTACGAGGCGCAATACATCAGCACGTCACCCGATCTAGCCAGAGAGGACAACGCGACCGACTCGGAGTATCGGCAAAAGCTCGCTAACGCTCCGGCCGTTTATGGCAAGGTCGTGGTCGGCACATTGCATCGGGGCGAATTTCAGGGCTTCGACGCGAACGGGAAATTCGATCGCGTATTGACGTTCAGAAACATTCATAACTGGGTCAAGGACGGGCAACTGGATGCGAACATGCACGCCTTCTTCGGTGCGCTGAAGCACGGCGGCGAACTCGGGGTCGAAGAGCATCGGGCACGGCCGGGAACGAGCTTGCAGCGAATGATCGATTCGGGCTATGTCACGGAAGCGTTCGTCATCGAGCACGCACGAGCGGCCGGATTCGTGTTGAGCGCGAGCAGTGAGATCAATGCCAATTCGAAAGACACGAAGGATTATCCGAACGGCGTATGGTCGCTGCCGCCGACATACAAAGGCGGGGACATCGACCGGGCACGCTTCGCCGCAATCGGAGAATCGGATCGCATGACGCTCAGGTTCGTCAAGCCTTAGACACTGAGTGCAGGCTTTTCGACGGCGTATGCCGTCTCTTTGTCGAACCGCGCCGGTTAGCACGGCGCGATTCTAGGCGCGTGCTAACCGAATAATCGTGACGGCGCGGAATCACGCCTCGTTTTCAGGGAAATCCGCTCCCACTGTCGTCTTCTCCCATGCGTCGAAATCACCTTTGAGGGAATCGAGTTTCTTGCGCGCAAGCTCCAGCGCGGCTTTGCCTAGCAGCAGACGCAACGGCGGGGTTTCGGCAGTCGCTGCTTCGATGATGGCGTGCGCGGCCCGCACTGGGTCGCCGATCTGATTGCCGCTGCGCGCAGCGGTTTGCTTGCGCCGCTCGCCGGCCGTTGCCGCATAGTCGGCGATCTCGGTCGCCGATTGTTTGATCGATGGCCCCGCCCAGTTGGTTCGAAACGGCCCCGGCTCGACGAGCAGTACGTCGATGCCGAGCGGCTTGACCTCGGCGGCGAGCGATTCCGATATGCCTTCCACCGCGTATTTCGTGCCGTGATAGTAGCCGGTAGCGGCAAAGCTGGTCAGCCCGCCAATCGACGAGACATTAATGACGATGCCGCTTTTCTGCGCACGCATGATCGGCAGAACGGCCTTGGTCATATCGACGAGGCCGAATACGTTCGTCTCGAACATGTCGCGCACGGCATCGTCCTCGCCTTCCTCGATTGCGGCGAGGTAGCCGTAGCCCGCGTTATTGACGAGCGCGTCGATGCGGCCGAAACGCTGCGTCGTGCGTTCCACGGCTTCCGCAATCTGAGCGGGATTCTGTACATCGAGCGGCAATACGATTGCGCGCTCTTCATGTCCCTTAATGATGTCCTCCACCTTCGACGCATCGCGGGCTGTCACGACCGCGCGCCAGCCGCGCTCGAGTACCGCTTTTGCCAACTCACGGCCGAAGCCGGTCGAACAGCCGGTGATCAGCCAGACGGAATTGTCCCGGTTCATCATGTTAAGACTCCTTTAACGTTGAAAATTTCTGTCAAATCTGCCGGCAGTCGACGGCATAGGACAAAGGACGGAATAGCGCGTCATGACGGTTGCTCGGCGGCAATGTAATTTCTTAACGGCTAGAGAAAAACTCAGTCCGTTTGGCCGATTGCGCACAACAGCGTGACGTGAAAGCATTGTCCGGCATACTCTGTCGCAGAGATCGTGCCGGGGCATCTGTCGAATATCGCGGCAAGCGGGCGTATTTGCATCGTCAAATGGGCGCTAATTCACTTTGCACGACGCGAGAGATTCGCGCAGCTTGCTAAGCCTGTGGCATAGTCCCGACATCTTCATTAAACGGGAGACCCGTAATGGCAACAATCGATACTCTGAACGCAAAGATCGCGAAGCTGCAAGCCCAAGCCGAAGCGCTGAAGAAGAAACAATCTGTCGCTGTTATCGCGCAGATACATCAGTTAATGGATGACCACGGCTTGAGCATCGGCGACCTGGCGGGTGGCAATGAAACCGGAAGACGAAAAAGCAAAGCGGACTTTTCGGCTGGTTCCGGCAAAGCGCACAAATCGGCGGCGAAGTATCGCGATCCGAAAACCGGAGCCGAATGGAGCGGTCATGGCCGCGCGCCTGGCTGGATTGCGAGCGCCAAGAATCGCGATCGCTTTCTCATCGACAAGAATGCGAAGAGCGCTGCGGTTACCAGGAAGACAGGTAAAGCTGTCGGCAATTACGTGAGAGGCCCGCAGCCGGCCAAATATCGTGATCCCGACTCTGGCGCGACATGGAGCGGCCGGGGCAAGGCACCGGGGTGGCTCGCGAGTGCGAAAGATAGAACGGCATTTCTGATCGACGGCTTCGACGCGTCGTCCGAAGGAAAGCAGCCCGGCGCCAAGCAGGCGAAGGCGAAGAAGACGGTGGCCAGGAAACGTTCGACGAGCGAAGCGAGCGCGTAAGAATCGCGACAAGGAAGCGCGCTCGCGGACGAAGCATCGTGCTAGATCTCGAGCCTTCCTTTGCACAGGTGCAGTCCGCAGGCGGGACGCTGTAATGACGCATTCACGGCGGCCCGCTGCAGTCAGAAAATGGCACTGAGTCGGCAATAATGCGAGCGAGCTCGCGTCTGCGGACTTCCATCAGAGAGATCAGTGCGGAAAGCGGTGTCGCGCGGTTCAAGGGTATTTGCGTGGGAGCTCGACTCGAGCATCGCCCCGACGCTTGGAACCGACTTATTCGTCTGCCAAGACAATCCATTCCTTAAGAAAGCAATGCGTGGAAGGATTCAATGCTCATGCACGCCTTCACGCACGCGTATTTTCTGCGTTTTTAGCGCTGCACTACCACCCTAGCGTATGATGGCCGCCATTGAATATCCCCCAAGGAGACCATCGCATGGACCAGCCGACCCTGGCAGGCACGCCGCTAGACGCGTTTCACGTTTGCGCGTTCTTCAATAGCCGCGAGGAAGAGTACGAGACGTTGAGTCCCTTTTTCAAAGAGGCGATCGACAACGGCGAGAAGAACATGCATATAGTGAACCCGGCACTGGTGGATGACCATCGCGCCCGCCTGGTCGCCTCGGGAATCGACGCCCCGCAGTGCGAGATATGCGGGCAACTGGAAGTCGTCACCTGGCGCGAAGCCTATCTCGACGATAAAGGCGAATTCGACAAGGACCGCATGTTGGCCGTCGTCGACCGGCTGACCGGCACAGGCCGGGATGCGGGCTTCTCGCGCATCCGCATCATGGGCAACATGGATTGGGTTTTCGATGATTCCGATGCCGTTCCAAGACTCATTGAATACGAAGCCGAAGTGAACGAGGTGCTCGAGCGCAATCGGCAGCCAGCCATATGCGTGTACGACATGGCGAAGCTCTCCGGCGCCATGCTGATGGACTTGTTGCGAACGCACCCGCTTACGCTCGTCAACGGTGTCGTGCAGGAAAATCCCTTCTTCACGGCACCGTCGGAAATGGTGCGCGAACTCAAGCGCCGCCAGTCACCCGATGCGCCTCTCAACCCGCATTCCGAAAGCAACGCATAAAGAAACATCAGCCAAGGCATGGACACTGAGTCACGCCCAAAGCGGCCGTCGCGGGAAGTCGCGGAGCAAAGCCTGAGAGACCTCATGGGCCTGCTCGCCTTGCCGGCACTATGGGCGGGGCGCGACGGCCGAACCATCATCGAGCTCATGCTGCAAGCCGTCGAACGCGTGGTGCGCCTCGACATTTGCTATGCGCATGTGCCTGTGCTTGCGGATACGCTTCCCGTCGACAGCTTGCGGCTGCGCGAAGTCGAAGCGTCCCCGAATCTGCGTCGCGAATGGGAACCGGCGATTGCATCGTGGCGGACGATGGCAATTGGCATGCGCCCGGTCGTTCACAAGACGCCGAAGGGACCGCACAGAATGGTTCGGCTTAGCCTTGGTTATAGCGCGGGCCAGGGCAGCGTCTGGTTCGGTGCGGCGGATGCGGAGTTTCCATCGGTGACCGATCTGGCGTTTCTTCGGGCGGCGACCTCGCTTGCGGCCACGGGTTTGCAGGCAGCGAGGGCCATGCACGAGCGAGAGGAGGCGAGCCGCGCCAAGGACGAATTTCTCGCCATGCTTGGACATGAGCTTCGTAATCCGCTTGCGCCCATTACCACGGCGCTTGGGCTGATTCGCAAGCATCGCGGAGGGGCGTCGGACCCGTACCACGACATCATCGAGCGGCAAGTCACACACCTTTCGCGCCTCGTAGAAGATCTTCTCGATGTGAGCCGGATTACACGCGGTTCTATCGAACTCGCCGTGGAGCCGCTGCGTATCGGGTCTGTTCTCGCGCGCGCAATGGAAGCCGCCAGTCCATTGGTCGAGCAACGCAAGCAGAGCCTCTCGATGAACGTCGCGGACGACGGAGCCCTTATTTCAGGGGATTTGACGCGTCTCACGCAAGTGTTCGGGAACCTGCTCAATAACGCCGCCAAGTACACCGACGTCGGCGGACGCATTCATGTCGAAGCGGCGGCAAGCGGCACGCACATATCGGTCGGGGTATCGGATAACGGCGCGGGCATCAGCGCCGAATTATTGCCGCGCCTCTTCAAGATTTTTGAGCAGGGACGCACCACCATAGATCGCGCCGGGGGTGGGCTCGGGATCGGTCTTGCGCTCGTCAAGAATCTCGTGGAATTGCACGGCGGCAAGGTCTCGGCGACTAGCGGCGGTTCGGGCAAAGGTTCGACCTTTACGGTCACGCTTCCGATCGCGCCTCAGACGAGTGCGATGCCCACGCTGCCGCCGCCGGCTCCCTTACTTCCGGAAGGGCATGGCGTGCGGGTTCTGCTCGTCGACGACAACGAGGACGGCCTGCTTTCTATGGAGGCTTTTCTGCTGGAAGTCGGATTCGACGTTGCGGCGGCGAGCAATGCAGCGGCGGCGCTCAAGGTGGCTGCGGAGTTCTCGCCCGCATTCGCGGTGCTCGACATCGGCTTGCCGGACATGGACGGTTATCAGTTGGCCGAGGCACTGCGTCGGCAGCAGTCTGAAAATCCAGTGCGCCTTTTTGCGCTGACCGGTTACGGGCAGGCGGATGACCGCAGGCGGTCATCGGATGCAGGCTTCGAGCGTCACTTCGTCAAGCCCGTTCCGTTAATGGAACTGGTTGATGCCTTAAGCGATTTCAGCGGCCCGTCGCGCTCCTGATTGCGAAAGAAACGGCGCTCCGCATGAAATGGAGCGCCTCGCAGTCTTATTCGGCCTTGAGCTTTCGCGGCTTGGGCGGGGCCTGTACCTTGTTGTATTGGAATTCAGGCGTGTCTTTCAACGCTTGCTTCGTGGCCCCGGCCAGATAGAAATTGCCGTTGCGGATATCGAGCGACGCGATCGGTACGGCGACATCATGCGTCGCGACGCCCAGGAAACCACCGGTCGAAATGATGGCGGCGGAAACCGTGGTATCGGGAGAAATCACCAGATCTTTGATGGAGCCGATCTTCTCGTTGCGATCGTTATAGACCGCCTTTCCAATGATGCTTTTCTTCGCGCTCCAGCCTTCGAGCAATGCCTGCGATTGCTGAACGGTGACGCTCAGCGGCTGCGTGCCCGCGACCTGCGCGTGCGCGCCAACGCTCGCGAGTCCCAGAGCGGTTGCAAGAGTCAGGCAATTCCACAGTTTCATGTCGATCCTTTATCGTGGGAGATGCGAGACGTCCGCAAGTTTCGCGCCCGCCAGCGTTGTGGAATGCACTCGGCAATTTTATTTCGTCTGAGCTTAAAGGGCTTTGCGCACTTTCCGGGCAATGCATTAAACGCGCCGCTATCCGCCGAGGGTACGAAGGTTGCTGCGATGGCGAGCGCGAACCCGCTCGCATTCACGTCACCCTTTGCGCCTCGGAGGAAGTCATGGAAGACCAGAAAGAGCAAGACCGTATTCGTCGCCGGGCCTACGAACTGTGGGAGCGCGAGGGCAGTCCGGACGGACGCGCCGAAGAGTTCTGGCAAAGGGCGATCGAGTCGCTGGACACGGAATCGTCGCAAGGAACGGGAAGTCAGCAAGCGGATGCGAACGGCACTTCCGATGCAGCGCGCAGCGAGCGCGAACGCATCTCCGAGGAAAGCGAAGGCCCGACCGGAAAGTAATTCGGATCTCGCCACGCCATTCCAGCCGACCGCGCCTGAGCGCCACCGTAAAGACCGGCGCGGCCGGCTCCCCGATGTTCCGCACGGCGTCTAAACGTCCTTCACGCGCCAGAATAAAAGAATCCGCGCGTTTTCCCGTATATCAAGCTTGCTATCGCGGTCGCCGAATAAGTTATTGGACCTGCATGGAGAGACGCGTCTAATCTTGCTGAGGGTTCGACCCGGACCCCATGACCTCGGACCTCGAGCCGCGGCAGACACGATCCATCAGGAGACAGCAATGACACAGACCCGTCGTGCGGTACTTGGTGCAATCCTTGGTTCGGTTGTATTAATCGCTGCAGGCGTGAATGCGCGCGCCGACGACAAGCAGATCACGCTCGGTTTTGCGCAAGTCGGCGCGGAAAGCGCATGGCGTACCGCGAATACCGTTTCGGTGAAATCCGCTGCAAAGGACGCGGGCATCAACCTGAAGTTTTCCGATGCCCAGCAGAAACAGGAAAACCAGATCAAGGCCATTCGCTCCTACATTGCGCAGCGCGTCGATGTCATTGCGTTTTCTCCGGTGGTCGAGTCCGGTTGGGAACCCATTCTCACCGAAGCAAAAAATGCAAAGATTCCGGTGATTCTCACGGACCGCAACATCGATGTGAAAGACAAGTCGCTCTATGTGACGATGATTGGATCGGACTTTCTCGAGGAAGGGCGTCGAGGCGGCAAGTGGCTGGAAGAGCACTATAAGAACGACAAGGGGCCGATCAACATCGTCGAATTGCAAGGCACGGTGGGATCGGCGCCCGCGAACGACCGGCGCGCGGGCTTGCTCGAAGTCATAAAGAACGATCCGAAGTTCAAAGTCATCGCATCGCAAAGCGGCGACTTCACGCTTGCTGGCGGCAAGCAGGTCATGGAGGCTTTTGCCAAGACCTATGGCAAGCAAATCAACGTCGTGTATGCGCATAACGACGACATGGCGCTCGGCGCAATTCAGGCGATGGAAGAAGCCGGCATGAAGCCGGGCAAGGACGTCACTGTGGTCTCGTTCGACGCGACCAAAGGTGGCTTCGAGGCGATGGCTGCCGGCAAGATAAACGTCGACGTGGAATGCAGTCCTTTACTCGGGCCTCAGTTGATGACGGCGGTAAAGGAAGTCGTTGCAGGCAAGCCATTGCCGAAACGCATCGTGACCGAAGAGACCATCTTCCCGATGAGCGTCGCCGCACAGACATTGCCGCAGCGCAAATACTGAAGCGTCGAGCCTGTCGTGCTCGATCATCGCGTCCATCGCTCCATTGCGATGGACGGGCGACCTCTTCCCGGCGACTCTCATGATCGACACTCCTGTGGTCGAAACGATTGGCTTGTGCAAGTCTTTCCCTGGCGTTCGTGCGCTGCATAACGTCGATTTCCGCCTGTTTCCCGGCGAGATTCATACACTGATGGGACAGAACGGCGCGGGTAAATCGACGCTCATCAATGTGCTGACCGGCGTGCACGAACACGACGCCGGAGAAATACGGCTTGGCGGCAGTCCCGTGAAATTCTCGTCGCCGCTCGAAGCCGAGGCAGCGGGAATCCGGACGTTGTATCAGGAAGTGAATCTGTGTCCGAATCTTTCGGTCGCGGAAAACGTGTTCGCGGGGCGTCAACCCAAGCGACGCGGTGCCATCGACTGGAAGACGATCAATGCGCGCGCACAAGCCGCGCTCGCGAAACTCAACGTCTCGGTGGACGTGAGCAAATCGCTCGATGCGTATCCAATCGCAGTGCAGCAAATGGTCGCCATTGCGCGTGCGTTGTCGGTGGATGCGCGCGTGTTGATTCTGGACGAACCGACTTCCAGTCTCGACGACGGCGAAGTGTCGCGACTCTTCGACGTGCTGCGCAAGCTGCGTCAATCGGGTTTGGCGATTCTCTTCGTCACGCATTTTCTGGAGCAGACTTACGCGATATCGGACCGCATTACGGTCATGCGCAATGGCGAGCGCGAAGGCGAGTACCTTGCGAAGGATCTGCCGGTCGAAGTGCTCGTCTCGAAGATGGTCGGCCACGAGCGCATGACCGAACGTCTCAAGCGCGCGGCTAACGAGCCGCTCACGCAACATGCCACGGCGCCGCCGCTCCTCGAAATGCGCGGCGTTGGACGGCGAGGCTTGATGAATCCTGTCGATATAGCGTTGCGGCCCGGCCAGATACTCGGGCTTGCCGGTCTTCTCGGATCGGGCCGCACCGAGACCGCGCGCCTGCTGTGCGGCGCGGAGCGTCCGGATGCAGGCGCGATCACGGTGCGCGGAAAACCGGTGAAACTGCATTCCCCGCGCGATGCGGTGCGTCTTGGCATCGCCTATTGCCCCGAGGACCGCAAGAAGGAAGGCATCGTCGCGGACTTATCGATTCGCGAGAACATCATTCTCGCCATTCAGGCGCGGCTAGGCGTTTGGCGTTGCATCGGCAAGGCGAAACAGCGCGAGATGGCGGACGAGTACATTCAGCATCTCGGCATCAAGGCGCGCGATGCCGAGCAGCCTATCGGCCTCCTATCGGGCGGCAATCAGCAGAAGGTGCTGCTTGCCCGCTGGCTAGCGACGGAGCCGAGCATGCTCGTTCTCGACGAACCCACGCGCGGCATCGACGTGGCGGCCAAGTTCGAAATCATGGACCGCGTGCTTGCGCTCTGCGCAAAAGGGCTTGGGATTCTCTTCATTTCATCTGAAGTGAGTGAAGTCGTGCGCGTGAGTCACCGCATCGCGGTGTTGCGCGATCGCCGCAAGGTTGCCGAGGTCGCGGGCCATACGGCATCGGAGGATGACGTGTACCGCCTCATCGCCGGAGGATCGGAATGAATAGACTGAAGACAGTGGCCCGGCATCCGCTCATGTGGCCCTGCTTGACGCTCGTTGCGCTGTGTCTGCTTGATGTCGCGCACAACCCGAACTTCCTTTCCATCCGAATGCTCGATGGCCATCTATTCGGTGCGCCCATCGACATTCTGAATCGCGTTACGCCGCTCATCCTTGTGTCTTTGGGCATGACGCTCGTTATCGCAACGCGCGGCATCGATATCTCTGTCGGCGCGATTGTCGCGATCGCCGGCGCAACGGCCGCCACCATTCTTGCCGACGATTCTTCGCGCGTCATACTTGCGATCATGGCGGCATTGGCGGTCGGCCTGCTTGCGGGCATGTGGAACGGCTTGCTCGTGGCGTTCGTCGGCATGCAGCCGATCATCGCGACGCTCATTCTGATGGTCGCGGGACGAGGCGTCGCGCAGTTGCTCACAGGCGGACAAATCATTCCGATCAGCGCGCGCGGGTACGTGATCGTCGGCGGCGGTTATCTGGCGAGCGTGCCGTGTTCGGTGTGGGTGGCGCTTGGCGCGCTATTGCTTACGGCGTTGCTCGTGAATCGGACGTCGCTTGGTTTGTTCATTCGCGCGATCGGCGTCAATCCGGTTGCGACGCGGCTCGTCGGTCTGCGCTCGAGCCTGATTGTGTTCGGCGTGTATGCATTCTCCGGACTCACTGCGGCGATGGCCGGCATTCTCGCCAGCTCGAACGTGCGCAGCGCAGACGGCAACAATGCAGGCCTGCTGCTCGAACTCGACGCGATCCTTGCCGTCACGCTGGGCGGCACGTCACTTCTCGGTGGACGCTTTAGTCTCGCGGGCACCGTGCTTGGCGCACTCATCATTCAGACGCTCACTTACACGACGTATTCCATTGGTGTGCCGCCCGAAGCGACGCTCGTCGTGAAGGCGGCGGTCGTGCTGGTCGTGAGCGTGATTCAATCGTCGACGGCGCGCACTGTATTGCTGCGCCCATTCAAGCGCATGGTTCCGCTTGCTTCAAAAGAGCCGCTCGCGGAGGCATCCAAATGAAAAGCCTTATCGACCGCGCAACCGATCCGAGGGTGCTGCCCATTGTCGTCACAGTCGCTTTGTTTATGGCGCTGTTCGGCTTCGGCTCGATCATGTATACCGGCTTCTTTTCGATGCAAGTGCTCTTCGGCTTGCTCATCGACAACGCGTTCCTACTGATCGTCGCCATCGGCATGACGTTCGTTATCGTGTCGGGCGGAATCGATTTGTCTGTCGGATCGGTTGTCGCGCTTACGACGATTCTCTGTGCCGTATTCGCCGAACGCCTGCATTGGCCCGTATGGATCATCCTGCCGCTCGTGCTGGCTTTAGGCGCATGCTATGGCGCCGCAATGGGCGCGCTCATTCATTACTTTCGGCTTCAGCCTTTCATTGTCACGCTTGCCGGAATGTTTCTCGCGCGCGGGGCGTGCTTTCTCATTACGACGCAATCCATCACCATCACCGATCCGACGTTTCGTGCGCTATCCGGCTTTCATCTCGACGTCGGTGGGGCGTCGATCACGACGGGCGCGCTTCTCGCCATCGTCACACTGCTCGTAGCGATCTTCGTCGCGCACTTCACGCGTTTCGGACGCAACGTGTATGCGGTCGGCGGAAACGAGCGGTCCGCGCTTCTCATGGGCTTGCCCGTTGCGCGCACGAAAGTCGGCGTCTATGCGCTGAGCGGATTGTGTTCCGCGCTAGGCGGCGTCGTGTTCACGCTGTATGTGCTGTCCGGCTATGGACTGCAAGGGCAGGGCATGGAACTCGACGCAATCGCTGCAACAGTGATCGGCGGTACGCTTCTCACGGGCGGCGTGGGTTATGTCGTCGGTTCGGTTTTCGGCGTGGGCATTCTCGGCACGATACAGACGTTGATCACTTTTGACGGCACACTCAGTTCCTGGTGGACGCGCATCGTGATCGGCGCGCTGCTCTGCGCGTTCTGCCTGCTTCAACGCGTCATCGAACGACACGCGACGCGTCGCAAGTCAAACGGCACAAAGCTGGGCGAGGGCATGCCTTCGAAGAAATCGCATCGTCCAATACCGCCCGACGCGACGATTGAAGCCGAGCCGCTCTAGAACGTTTTGTCGCTCTTGGCAAGAATCTCTAGCCCAGCCGCTTACAGCGTAACGACCATTCTTCTCCGCACTTTCCCTATGTTACGATCCTAACAGCACTGCTATAAACTGAGATCAATCTATCAAGAGCTGTTGTGCGCCGCGCAAGGGCACAGCCAAACGATCTCATGCTGGAAACCGCATCGAATTCAATCGTCGCGTGGCCGGGAAAAGCGGCCGCCGCCACAGTTGCGCGCAATCCGGGCGTGCCTTTCGATCTTGCATGGCTAGAGGGACTGCGCGTCAATCAATCGGCTGTCGCGCGACGCGCCTCTACGCTCGGAACGCGCCGTTCCGTCAAGAAAGACGCCCAGGCAGCGTGGCTTCTTAAGGCTATTACGTGCATCGACCTGACGACGCTTAGTGGCGACGACACCACTGCGCGCGTGCAGCGTCTTTGCGCCAAGGCGCGCCGTCCGCTGCGCGAGGACCTGGTCGACGCACTCGGCATGTCTCATATCCCTGTCACAACGGGCGCGGTGTGCGTGTATCACCGCTTCGTCAAGACTGCCGTCGATGCGCTCGCGGGCAGCGGCATTCCCGTCGCGGCCGTGTCGACCGGTTTTCCGGCGGGCCTCAATCCGCATGCCCTCAAGCTGCGCGAGATCGAAGCGTCGGTCAAGGACGGCGCTAAGGAAATCGATATCGTCGTGACGCGCGAGCATGTGCTGACGGGAAACTGGCAAGCGCTTTACAACGAAATGCGCGACTTCCGCGCGGCTTGCGGCGACGCGCACGTCAAGGCCATTCTCGCTACGGGCGACATACGCACGCTCTCGAACGTCGCCAAGGCATCGATGATTTGCATGATGGCCGGCGCCGATTTCATCAAGACATCGACGGGCAAGGAAGGCGTGAACGCGACGCTGGATGTTTCGCTCGTGATGGTCCGCATGATCCGCGAATACCTCGCGCATACGGGCGTCGCAATCGGCTTCAAGCCGGCGGGCGGCGTATCGACCGCCAAGTCGGTGCTGCAATATCAGATTCTCATGAAGGAAGAACTGGGACGCGAATGGCTCGAAGCGGACCTGTTTCGCATCGGCGCCTCGAGTCTGCTCGCCGATATCGAGCGGCAGCTCGAACACCACGTAAGCGGACGTTATTCGGCGTTCAATCGTCATCCGGTCGCATAACCCAGCATTCGCACATAAAGCCTCATGAGCGTAGCCGAATACTTTTCTTCGATGGAATACGGACCCGCACCGGAAGACGATCGCGCCGTGCGTGCGTGGCTCGAACAGCACGCTGGCCGCTTCGGTCACTTCATCAACGGTGCCTGGCGGGATAGCGCGCAAGAAGAACGCTTCGATTCCCGCGAGCCCGCGAGCGGCCGCGTGCTTGCATCGATCGCACAAGGTTCCGGAGCCGATGTCGATGCCGCCGTGCAAGCCGCGCACGACGCGCTCGAATCCTGGCAAGGCATCGGCGGCGCGGGGCGCGCGCGGCATCTCTATGCGCTGTCCCGCACGGTTCAAAGGCATAGCCGTCTCTTTGCGGTGCTCGAATCGCTGGATAACGGCAAGCCGATTCGCGAGTCGCGCGATATCGATATCCCCCTTGTTTCAAGGCACTTTCTGCATCATGCCGGTTGGGCGCAACTGCAGGACCGAGAGTTCGCGGAATGGGCGCCGCTCGGCGTCATTGGGCAAATCGTTCCGTGGAATTTTCCGCTATTGATGCTCGCGTGGAAAATCGCGCCCGCGCTTGCGCTTGGCAATTGCGTCGTGCTCAAGCCCGCCGAATATACGTCGCTCACGGCGCTGCTCTTTGCGGAACTTGCGCATCGCGCAGGCCTGCCAAAGGGCGTTCTGAATGTCGTTACCGGCGACGGACGCACGGGCGCGGCGATCGTCGAGCATCCGCGCGTTGCCAAGATTGCTTTCACTGGTTCGACTGAAGTGGGCCGCCAGATTCGCGCGACGACTGCCGGCTCTGGCAAATCGCTAACGCTCGAACTGGGCGGCAAGTCGCCGTTCATCGTATTCGACGACGCCGATATCGATTCCGCGGTCGAAGGCGTGGTCGATGCTATCTGGTTCAATCAAGGTCAAGTGTGCTGCGCGGGCTCCCGTCTGCTCGTGCAGGAAGGCATCGAGGCGCGTTTCATCGAGAAGCTCAAGCGGCGCATGGAGACACTGCGCATTGGGCCGTCGCTGGACAAGGGCGTCGATATGAGCGCAATCGTCGATGACGTCCAGCTCGAACGCATCCGTGCGCTCGTCGCCAAAGGCGAAAGCGAGGGCTGCGCGATTCATCAGCCTTCGCGTGTTTCCTTGCCCGAAGGCGGCGCGTTCTTCGCGCCCACGCTGGTGACGAACGTCGCGCCGGCATCTACGCTCGCGCAAGAGGAAATCTTCGGTCCCGTGCTGGTTGCAATGAGCTTTCGCACGCCAGAGGAGGCCGTCGCGCTTGCCAACAATACGCGTTACGGCCTCGCGGCGAGTGTGTGGAGCGAGAACATCAGCCGCGCGCTCGATGTCGCGCCGCGCCTGCAATGCGGAGTCGTATGGATCAATGCGACCAATCTCTTCGATGCGGCCGTGGGCTTTGGCGGCTATCGCGAATCCGGCTTTGGACGCGAAGGCGGACGCGAGGGCATTTACGAATATCTGAAGCCGCGTGCTTGGGCCAAGCTTCCGGTGCTTGCGCAAGCAAGAGCGCAGCCGCCCGAGCCGGATACGCTCGTCGATGTTGGCAATGTCAGCGCCATCGACCGAACCGCCAAACTCTTTATCGGCGGCAAGCAGGCGCGTCCGGATAGCGGCTATTCGCGGCTCGTGCGCACGCCATCGGGCGAAATTGTCGGCGAAGTGGCCGAGGGCAACCGCAAGGACATTCGAAACGCTGTGGCCGCTGCGCGCGGCATGACGAAATGGGCTGCGGCGAGCGCACACAATCGCGCACAGGTGTTGTATTACCTTGCAGAGAATTTGAGTGCCCGCGCCGATGAATTCGCGCGGCATCTCGTGGCTAGGGCGGGTTCGAACGAGCGCGATGCAAAGCGCGAAGTCGATGCGTCGATTGCGCGCTTCTTCACCTATGCTGCGTGGGCCGACAAGTTCGATGGCGCGGTGCATGCGCCGCCGCTGCACGGCGTTGCGCTCGCGATGCATGAGCCGCTTGGCGTGATCGGTATCGTGTGTCCTGACGAAGCGCCGTTGCTTGGCTTCGTGTCCTTGATCGCACCTGCGCTTGCGCTTGGCAATCGCGTGGTGGCCGTGCCGAGCGAAACTTGTCCGCTGATGGCGACGGATTTCTATCAGGTCGCGGAAACCTCGGATGTGCCGGGCGGCGCATTGAATATCGTGACGGGCGATGCACGCGCGCTCGCTCAGACGCTTGCACGACACGACGACGTCGACGCGCTCTGGTGCTTTCATGGCGCGGCGCTGTCGGCCATGGCGGAGCGCGAGTCGATCGGCAATCTCAAGCGCACGTTCGTCGATCAGGGCCGCGCGTTCGACTGGCACGATGCATCGAGCGAAGGCGTGCCGTTCTTGCGGCAAGCGGTGCAAGTCAAGAATATCTGGGTGCCGTATGGAGACTGATCGGCAACGCTCGCTTAAATAAAGTTCAAGGCGCAGATTTCGAATGAAACGCGCCTATGCATGGAGGAGACGCTGTGCTCAAGAACATCGATCCGCTGTTGAACGCCGATATCCTTTACGCGCTTGCCGCAATGGGTCACGGCGACGAAGTGGTGATTTGCGATGCCAATTTCCCTGGCGATTCCGTCGCGCGCCAGACGGTGCTAGGCAAACTGTTGCGCATCGATGGCGCAAGCGCGCCGCGCGTCGTGCGCGCCGTGCTTTCGGTGATGCCGCTCGATAGCTTCGTCGACGATCCCGCCGGCCGCATGGAAGTGGTCGGCGATGCTGCCGCCTTGCCCGCGGTGCAACGCGAAGCGCAAAGCGAAGTGGATCGCGCAGAAGGCCGCACGTTGCCCTTTGCACCCATCGAGCGCTTTGAATTCTATGAGCGCGCCAAGAAAGCGTATTGCGTCATCCGCACAGGCGAAGCGCGCGGCTATGGCTGCTTCATCTTCAAGAAGGGCGTGCAGCTCGCGCCCGATGCACCGCAAGGGGACGCATGATGAAGGGCAGCGTCGTCATTCTCGGCATCTATGTGACCGACCTCGCGTTTCGTGCGCAACGCATGCCGCTGCTTGGCGAGACTGTCGCAGGATCGGCATTCGCAATGGGGCCGGGCGGCAAGGGCTCGAATCAGGCGGTGGCCGCGGCGCGCGCCGGCGCGGACGTGATCCTTTGCACGCGCATCGGCAACGATGCGTTCGGCAATATCGCGCAAGCGACGTGGGCCGCTGAAGGGATCACATCGCGCGCGAGCATCATGGATAACGTGGCGACGGGCGCCGCGCATATCTATGTCGACGAGAACACGGGCGGCAACGCGATCATCGTTGCATCGGGCGCGGCAGGCACGCTTGGACCGCAGGACGTCGATGCAATCGAAGCGGACATCGCGCGTGCAGCCGTATTCGTCACGCAACTGGAGCAGCCTGTGCCTGCAGCCAGGCGCGGCCTCGAACTCGCGAGGAAGCATGGCGTGACGACGGTGCTCAATCCCGCGCCAGCCTTGCCGCTAGACGATGACATCTATCCGCTGTGCGATTACATCACGCCGAATGAAACGGAAGCGACCGCATTGACCGGCATCGCGGTCGCATCCGTCGATGATGCGCGCCGCGCCGCCGACGCGCTCCTGAATAAAGGTGCGCGCGCCGCGATCATCACGCTGGGCGAAGCGGGCGCGTTGCTGCATACGAAGGATGAATCCATTCTCGTGCCCGCGTTCCAATGCGGTCGCGTGGTCGAGACGGCCGGCGCCGGCGATGGCTTCACGGGCGGCTTTGCGGCGGCGCTCGCGCGTGGTGAAGGCCCGCTCGATGCCGTGCGCTTCGGCTGTGCGCTCGCGAGCATTTCGGTCACGCGGCCCGGCACTGCGCCGTCGATGCCACGCCTCGATGAAATCAATGCGCTGCTAAGCGAACGGAGCGTGATGCAATGAGAGCGTCCAAGTGGCTCGCTGACAGGCAATTCAATTTTCTAGTCGGCGTGAACTTGCTCGTGGTCATCGTGGCAACGTGGCTATCGCACGGCCAGTTCCTCGATATCGACAACCTTCAGTCGATGGGCGGGCAATTGCCCGAACTGGGTTTGCTTGCGCTCGGCATCATGCTTTCGATGGTCTCCGGCAATGGCGGCATCGACCTTTCGGGCGTTGGCCTTGCGAACCTTTCCGGAATGGTCGCGGCAATGGTTCTGCCGCATCTCGTATCCGGCGACGATTCCCCCGCGCTCTATACCGCGGTGTTCATTTGCATCGTCGTGGCAATGGGCCTGATCGGCGGGCTGCTCAACGGCGTTGTCATTGCAAAGCTCAGGCTTACGCCGATTCTTTGCACGCTCGGCACGCAGTTGCTCTTCACGGGCATTGCGGTGGTCTTGAGCAACGGCGCGTCGGTGCGCGTGGAATATGTCGATCCGTTGTCGAACATCGGCAACGGCACCTTCCTTCAAGTCCCCATTTCGCTCTGGATTTTTATCGCAGCCGTGTTGGTTCTTGGCTGGGTACTCAAGCGCACGCCGTTCGGCTTGCGGCTTTATCTCATGGGCACGAATCCGAAGGCCGCCTTTTATGCGGGCATTCCGCGCGCGCGCATGCTCGTTGTGACATATGGCATGTGCGGCGTGCTCGCATCGCTGGCCGGTCTCATTAGCGCGACGCATACGTCCAGCGCCAAATGGGACTATGGCAATTCCTATCTGCTTATCGCAATTCTGATTGCGGTGATGGGCGGCGTGAATCCGGCGGGGGGCTATGGCCGCATCGTGTGTGTGTTTCTTGCCGCGACCGTACTGCAATTTCTGTCGAGCCTTTTCAATCTGCTTGGCGTGTCTCAGTTCTTCGGCGATTGCGCGTGGGGCTTTTTGCTGCTTGCATCGCTCGCATTCGCGGGTGGCGAGCGCGTGCGCGCCATCTTCGGCATCGGCGGAGCCCGGCCGACCACGAAGATTCCCCCGCCGCCCGCATCGACGGGACGTTGATTTCTGCCGTGTGATTCTCAAGAAAGACCCATCGCATTACATTCGAAACATAAAGGAGACAGCGCAATGAAGGTCAGAAAACTCGGCACCGCACTGACGGCGATCGCGCTCGCCGCAGGCGCAATCGCAGCGGCTCAGGCCGCGACCAACGAGACGATCGTTACCGTCGTCAAGGTAACGGGCATCAACTGGTTCAATCGCATGGACGATGGCGTGAAAGAGTTCGGCAAGGAAAACCCGAACATCACCGTCTATCAGACCGGCCCTGGCCGCGCCGACGCCGCGCAGCAACTCAAGATTATCGAGGACCTGATCGCCAAGAAAGTGACGGCGATTGCGGTCGTGCCCTACGATCCGCCGACGCTCGAACCCGCGCTCAAGAAAGCGATGGATCGCGGCATCAAAGTGGTCACGCATGAAGCGGACAACGCCAAGAACACGATGGTCGATATCGAGGCGTTCGACAACACGGCGTATGGCGCCGGTCTCAACGAACGCCTTGCAAAGTGCATGGGGCAGCAGGGCAAGTGGGCGGTTCTCGTCGGCTCTTTAGGCAGCCGCTCGCAGGTGCAATGGGCCGATGGCGGCATTGGCAATGCAAAAGCCAAGTATCCGAAGATGGACCTCGTGGAGCCCAAGCTCGAAACGAATAACGATGGCGAGCGCGCCTATCAGGTCGCCAAGGAAGTGCTGCGCAAGCATCCGGATCTGACGGGCTTTCAGGGTTCGTCGTCGCTCGACGTGATCGGCATTGGCCGCGCGGTGGAAGAGGCTGGCAAGGTCGGCAAGATTTGTGTGTACGGCACGGGCTTGCCGACAGAGGCCGGTAAGTTCCTCGAGAGCGGCGCCATCAATGGCATCGCTTTCTGGGATCCCAAACTCGCGGGTATCGCCATGAACAAGGTTGCGCAGATGCTTATCGATGGCAAGACCGTGCAGAATGGCGCCGACCTCGGCATTACCGGCTATAACAAGGTGACGGTGAGCAAAGGGCCGGGCAAGGGCGTGATCGTGCGCGGCACCGGCTGGGTCGATGTCGACAAGACGAATTACAAGCAATATCCGTTCTGATGCGACGTTAGCGGTGCGCGCGGCACGAGGCGCGCGCCGCCCGGATCCATACGCCATGACCCAAGACACACCGCTTCTGGAAGTCGTCGATATTCATAAGCGCTTTACCGGCGTCTATGCGCTGCGCGGCGTGAGCCTCGCGTTCGAGCGCGGGCAGATTTATCACCTGCTTGGCGAGAACGGCTGCGGCAAGAGCACGCTCATCAAGATCATCTCGGGCGCGCAGCCGCCCGACCAGGGCGAACTCGTGATCGAAGGCGCGCGGCATGCGCGGCTCTCGCCGCTGGAAGCGCTTTCGGCGGGCATCGAAACGGTCTATCAGGACTTGTCGTTGCTGCCCAACATGAGCGTGGCAGAGAACGTGGCGCTCACGTCCGAGCTCGCGGAACACGCGGGCAAGCTCGCTCGCACCTTCGACCGGCGCGCGCTTGCGCAAACCGCCGCGCGTGCGCTAGAAGCCGTTGGCTTGCCGGGCGACGCGGATTTTCAGAAGACCCTGGTCGAGCAATTGCCGCTTGCGACGCGTCAACTCGTTGCCATTGCACGCGCCATCGCAAGCGAGGCGAAATTCGTCATCATGGATGAGCCCACGACTTCGCTGACGCAGAAGGAAGTGGATAACCTCATCGCGGTGCTCGGCAAGCTGCGCGCGGAAGGCGTCGCGGTGCTGTTCGTCAGTCATAAGTTGGACGAGTGCTATGCGATTGGCGGGGAAGTCATCGTGCTGCGCGATGGCCAGAAGATGGCGCAAGGTCCGATCGAAAATTATACGAAGGCACAGATCAGCGAACTCATGACGGGCAAGCATCTTTCGACGGAACGCTATCGCGCAGAGGACGAGGCGAATGCATCGAAAATCGTGCTGGACGTTAAGGAATTAGGACGTAAAGGCCAGTTCACCGACGTGAGTTTTGCCTTGCATGAAGGCGAGATACTGGGCGTCACCGGGCTGCTCGATTCCGGTCGAAATGAACTCGCGCGCGCGCTCGCGGGCGTGGCGCCTGCGGATACCGGCTCGGTCACGCTCGACGGCATGCGCGTGCGCCTTCAATCGCCCGCGGATGCGAAAGCGCAGCGCATCGGCTATGTGCCCGAAGATCGCCTTAACGAAGGGCTATTCCTCGACAAGCCTATTCGCGATAACGTCGTTACGGCGATGATCGCGAGTCTGCGCGACCGCTTTGGTCAGATCGATCGCAAGCGCGCCCAGGAACTCGCCGAGCGCACCGTCAAGGACCTTCAGATCGCGACGCCCGATATCGACAAACCCGTACAGTCTCTCTCGGGCGGTAATCAACAACGCGTGTTGATCGGTCGCTGGCTTGCGATCAATCCACGCGTGTTGATCCTGCATGGGCCTACGGTGGGCGTCGACGTGGGATCGAAGGACATCATTTACCGCATCATGCAGCGGCTCTCGAAGGAGGGTATCGGCATCATTCTCATCAGCGACGACTTGCCGGAACTGCTGCAAAACTGCGACCGCATTCTCATGATGAAGAAAGGCCGCGTGGCGAGCGAGTATCGCGCGGATGGCCTGAGCGAGGCCGATCTCTATCACGCGCTACTTTCAGAGGCAGCATGACCATGAGCGAATCCATTCGCCGAAGCGGGACGATGCCGCAAGCCGTAACCGAAGTCGCGCCGCGCGTGCGCAAAGGCACTCTGTACGCGCAATTGATGCGCAATCCGGAATGGTTCACGGTCGGACTCATCGTCGTGACGTGTCTGATCGTGGGGAGTCTCAACCCGCGCTTCTTTCAGTTCGCGACGCTGTTCGACATGCTGCATTCGGCGACAACCGTATCGCTCTTTGCGCTCGGTACGCTCGTCGTGCTGGCTTCAGGCGGCATCGACGTTTCATTCACGGCCATTGCCGCCTTGACGATGTACTCCATCACCAAGGCCGTCTTTGCGTGGTGGCCCGAGTGTCCCTTTGCGCTGATCCTGCTTGCGGGCGCGCTAGGCGGCGTGGTCCTGGGCGTAATCAACGGCATGCTGGTGCATCGTCTCAAGGCGCCTTCGCTGATCGTCACCATCGGCACGCAATACCTTTTTCGCGGCTTGCTGCTGACGTTCGTCGGCACGCAGTTCTTCATGAACATTCCGCACAGCATGGATGACTTCGGCCGCTTGCCGCTGTTTTTCTATCACACCGCAGACGGTCTGCGCGCGGTATTGCCGGTATCGGTACTGGCGCTCGTAATAGCGGCAATCGTCACCTGGTGGCTTCTCAATCGCACGATGATGGGACGCGGCGTCTATGCGATGGGCGGCAGTCTCGCGATTGCGGAACGTCTCGGCTATAACCTCCGCACGATTCACCTTTTCGTGTTCGGTTATACGGGGCTGCTCGCGGGCGTCGCCGGCATATTGCACGTTTCCACCAACCGCCTTGCTAATCCGTTCGATCTCGTCGGCACGGAACTCGATGTGATCGCCGCCGTGATCCTCGGAGGCGCGCGCATCACAGGTGGTACGGGAACGGTGATCGGCACACTGCTCGGAGTCGTGCTTGTGACGCTCATTAATAGCGTGCTGATTCTGGTCGGCGTGCCGAGCACCTGGCAAAAGGTCATCATAGGCGCGTTCATTCTGGTTGCCGGAACGCTTTTCGCATTGGGACGCCGGCAGTGAACAAGCGCGAGCCGAATTCCGCTTAGATGCGTCGAAGGCCCGCTCGCTTAACCGCGGGTCTTTGAATCATGCGCGTTTCTGCTGCCTTTGCCCTTCTTCGGTAATGATCGAATCGAACTCGCAAAGCTGCGAGAATCGCACCGCCTTGACCTTGCCGAATTTGCTCGCATCGACGACCAGATGCCGCTCCACGGCGCTTGCCATGGCCGCCTGCTTGATGGCGACTTCATGAAAATTCCAGCACGTCACGCCGCGCGCTTCGTCCACTCCGCCTGCCGACATGAACGCCTTGTTGATTCCCATGCGCCGCAGCGTCTCAACGCTGTCATCGCTGGCGAAGGATTCGGACGAAGGCACATAAACGCCGCCTAGCAGAATCAGGCGCACGTTCGGCTTGTGCTTGAGAATCTCCGCGACGTTGAGGGAATAGCACACGACAGTCAAATGCATTGCATCGGGGATCTGACGCGCGAGCGTGGTCAAAGTCGTTCCGCAGTCGATGAAGATCGTTTCGCTGTCCGCGAGCAAGCGCGCGGCATGGCCTGACGCAATCGCTTTGGCTTGCGCGAAGTGATCCTTTTCCTCTTCGATCGTGTAGCCCGCGACATTGGGCAAATCCGCCGCATTGACGATGTAGCCGCCGAGATAAGTGAACTGCCCCGGACTCGCCGCAATATCGCGGCGAACAGTCATTTCGGAAACGCCAAGCAGTGCGGCGGCATCGCGCAGACGCATGACGTTTTGTTTCCCGAGCGCGCTGGAAAGCGTGCGAAGGCGGTCGGTCTTGGCCATCGTTTTGCACTGCTGGCAACGCGTCGCCGGAGTGTTAGTTTTTAGTCGTGGAGTGAAAGGATTATAACAATGCAAGGCGCGCGCGAATACGACATGTCTGCGCGTCGCGGGTAAATACGGAGCGCTTTAAGTCTCGCTTTTGCCGATCTCTTCGAGCATGACCGAAAGGGTGCCGGCCTGGCTTTGCACGCC
Source organism: Caballeronia sp. Lep1P3 (assembly GCF_022879595.1). Classification (NCBI taxonomy): domain Bacteria; kingdom Pseudomonadati; phylum Pseudomonadota; class Betaproteobacteria; order Burkholderiales; family Burkholderiaceae; genus Caballeronia; species Caballeronia sp. Lep1P3. The sequence continues at coordinate 505,774 of NZ_CP084267.1, forward strand.
GGCGTCGAGGTCGATTTCGTTGGGCGTCATCGTTGCGATTGCGCGCAACAAGCGCGGCGAGAACGTCGCACCGAATAGCGCGATCGCCGCATTGCGTTCTCTTTCGTCGGCATGAGCGAGAGCACGGAGTTCCGCCAGAGGCAAGCCGACGAACAGGTTGAGCGCGTAGGGCGGGTCGTCGGGACTGGCCGTCGTCGTGGCGGATTCGGGCGCACGCACGCGCAGTCCAGGCTGAAGATGCTCCGCCAGTTCCATCACGATTTCATAATCCGCCTCTGCCTCGAGCGACGTGCGCGCCTCGCTTTGCAAAAACGGCGCAACGGTTTGAAGGCGGGCCAGTTCTTCATCGGTAAGCAGCATGGCAATTCTCCTGAAGACGTTCAAACACGGATCGATCGAGCGTTAGCTCATTAGCCAATTGCTTGCCCGGTAGACGAACGATTGCATGGCACACCGACAGGAAAAAATGACCTACGAAGCGCAGTGTGTTTTGACGAAACTCGCAATGGCTTCGTTGACTGCATTAGCCGCATCGCGGTGTGGCGAATGGCGGCAATGAGGCAGTTTGACCAGTTCGGCGTGCCGAACCGACGCTTTGATCTCATCGATCTGCTGCATGGACGCATATTCGTCGTCAACGCCCTGAATTGCGATGAGCGGCCGACGAATTGCCTCGAGCGTCGCCGTGATATTCCAATGGCGGAACGCGGGATCGAGCCATACGTCGTTCCATCCATAAAACGCGGAATCGACATTGGCGTGATACGGAGACAACCTCGACTTCAAATCTCCGCTTTCGTAGGCGATTCGCGCTTGTCGGATAGCGTCGACCGTCATCGGCTCGACGAACACGTGCGGTGCAAGCACCACCACACCGGCGAGCGCTTCGGGGAACGCGCTCGCATACAGCAGGGCGATAGAGCCGCCGTCGCTATGTCCGACCACCCACATGCGCGAGCGCTCCACGCTATCGACGCCGATTGCATCGAGAAGCGCGGGAAGCACTTCCTGCGCTTGCCGATGCAGGAAGTCTACGGGCCACTTCTCTCCTGCACGGCGCGGCGTGGAGCGCCCGTAACCGGGGCGCGAATAAAGAAGTCCACGGCAGTTCAAACGCATGCACAAAGATCGGGGCCAGTCTTTCCATAGCGCAATGGAGCCCAGGCCTTCGTGAAGAAAGACAGCAATAGGAGCGTCTCTAAGCTCCGCGTTGATCCATTGATATTCGATGCTTAGCGGATAAGGCCCGCAATCGAGCTGGGCGTGTTGCAAAGGCTCGAGGCGCGTTACGAGGTCGTTCATGAGATTGACGTATTGCATTCACTGCGCTCAAGCGTAACAGACGGCGCACTCAAGACCGCTCGAAGACGGCCTTGGCATGTGCGCTCGTCTCTGGCTCACTCGGATACGATGCTTAGCGAAAATCCGTCCCAGCCTTTGCTTCCGACCGTTTGAATGGCAGTCGACGATAGCTGCTTTTCCGAGGCAAGCATGTCGAAGAACCTGTGGAGCCCGATGACGTCGGGATCTTTGCTGTGCGCATCGGCGAGACGTCCACCCCGAATCACGTTGTCAGCGACAAGGAGGGTACCGGGCCGGCTCAAGCGAAGCGAAAGCCGCAAGTAATCCGGATAGCTCTTCTTGTCCGCATCGATGAAGACGAAGTCGAACGGCGGCTCGTTGTCGCGAATGAAATGCTCTAGCGTTTGCGCGGCTTGCCCGACTGCGATCGATACCACGCGCGAGAGCCCCGCGCGCTCGACATTCCTTCGCGCGACTTCGGCATAGTCCGCGTTGGCTTCGAGCGAGACGAGCTTGCCGTTGGCGGGCAATGCGCGTGCGAGCCATATGGAGCTATATCCGCCCAGCGTGCCGATCTCCAGAATGCGTTGCGCACCGTGCAGGCGCGCGAGCAACTGCAGCAGCTTGCCCTGATTCGGCGCGACGTTGATCGAAGGCAAGCCCGCGTGTGCGCTCGCGCTTAGAGCGGCATCGAGAGCGTCGTCGGCCGCGTGCGTCTTGGCGCAAAGGTACTCGTCCATTGCATCCCATTTCTGCTGATCCATGCGAACTCCTTGCAATGACGTGTTAGTGGCAATGACTGGGACATCATGCAACGTGCGTCGTCAGTCTGGCGGCACCCAATGCATGCCCGAGTTCGTCGACCGTCAGGCGAATCGCGTCGATGAGGGCGCGAGCTGCGGGCGACGGCGTACTGCCCGCGCGCAAAGTCAGTCCGATGTCGCGCCGCGCGTTTTGCATCGCGATGTCAAGCACCGCCAGTTGACCCGACTCGCACTCGTAATGCAATTGCTGCGCCGATACGGCCGCGAGCATATCGGTGTGCGTCAGCAGGCCGCGAATCACTGCAAGGTCGGCCGTTTCGACCGTCGGCATGGGCGGTCTCAGTTTCGCGCGCTTGAATTGGGCTTCGAACATGCCCCGCGCGGGCGCATGGCTGCGTGGCAAGATCCATTGAGCCGCGAGCAATTCCTTGAGCGTCAGCCCGCTTGCCCGCGCTAACGGATGATCGCTGCGCGCGATGACGACGAGGTCCTCCGACATCAGGCGTTCGTTCGTCAATCCGCTCGATGCGTCGTTAGGCCTCAGCGCGCCGAGAACGAAGTCGATATCGCCAGCGCGCAATCCGGCTACAAGCGGCTCATACGCGCTTTCGTCCGTTGCAACGCGCACGCCGGGATATCTCGCCGCTACGCGTGCGATCGCGCCGGGAAGAATCAAGGTTCTGCCAAGCGGCAATGCGCCGACTGTCACATAGCCTTGAATGGTGCCGCGCAACGCGGCGATGTCGTCGGGAATATGGCGGAGTTCATTGAGTGCGCGGCGCACATGAAGGACGAACGTTTCACCTTCGCTCGTAAGCAATAAGCCGCGCGGACTGCGATAAAACAACTGCATGCCCGCGCCTGTTTCCATGATGCGAATTGCGCTGCTTACCGCAGGCTGGCTCAAGCCGAGCGTTTGCGCGGCGCTTGGCATATGGCGGTGACGTGCCAAGGCGGAAAACAACTGCAGCCGCCGCGTGTTGAGCAAAAACGCCGGCAATGCGTTGCCGCTTGCCGAGCGGCGCCGCGACTGCCGCGCCGCGCACCACTGCGCCAGTGCTTCCAGTTCGGCGAAGATGCGTTCGCAGCGCAGTAGCACGGCTCGCCCGGATGGCGTCGGCAGCATGCCGGACGGACGGCGCTCGAGCAGCGTCTCGCCGACCGCGGCCTCGAGCTCCTGAAGCGACCGCGTGACGGCAGATTGGGCACGGAAAAGCGCGGCAGCCGCGCGCGTGGCGCTGCCGGTTTGCGCGACGAGCCGGAATGCGCGCAGATAGGCGAGATTGAGGAGTTCGCGGTTGTCCATGTGTGGCGAGGTAGAGGCGCCATCAGTTTAATTTATCGGCAGCCCCAATTGCGAGTGGCGTCTGCGGGATTTTCTGTCCCACTCCCTCAAGCCGCCGCATCAGACATCGAGAATCTTGTACCGTTGCAAAGCCTCGATCCGGCTTTTAAGAATGAGGCCTCGATGTTCGCGGCAGAGTGCTTCGGCAGCCGCACCATCGGCGCGCTTCAAAGCGTCGACGACGGCCCGCAGCAATTGCGCATGAGAAGCGTCGAGGTCGATGAGTCTTAACGTGAGTTCCCGTACTCGGCGCAGTTGCTCGTTGCACTCATTGACGATTTGCAATAGCCGGGCATTCCCACTCATCTCGACAAGACGCTGATAGAAGCCTTCGCACGCGATCCCCCAAGCGTCGCGATCGCCTTTAGCGAATGCACGTTCGATTTCATCGCAGTCCTTGTCCAGAGCTTTTAGCTCCCTTGCGCCCGGCTTGCGGTCCGCGAGCGCTTCGGCAGCCGTCGCTTCGAGGCTTGTCTGAATTGCGAACACTTCCTGAAGGTCCGCCATCGACACATTACGCACGCGCATGCCGTGACGAGGGACGATCTGAACGAGGTGCTCATTCTGCAGGCGGATGAGCGCCTCGCGAATGGGCGTGCGACTGACGCCGAACATTGCGACGAGGTCCTGTTCAAGTAACTGCATGCCCGGCCTGAATTCGTTACACAGGATCTTGCCGCGAATCTTCTGGTAGACCGCGTTGGTCGATTTTTCGCGCGGCTTGCCGAGCGCTTCGGCATTTCTGGCATCTGCCATGGCGGGCATTCCGAAACGTTAGCGTCGGTGCACGGACGCATGTCCGCCAGTCGTCTGGCGGATGGAATGCCTCGATTATATGAGAGTAGAGCGCCAGCGCATTTCTCAGCGTATACGTTAGCGCCGGCTTCAATGTCTTACTTATCCCAGACTTCTTCCGGCAACGGCAGGCCTGCGAGATCGTCGGCGGTAAGCGGCCGATCCACGCTCACGCCTTCGCTTTCGAGCATCAGCATGACTTGGCGTGTGTGTTGCGCGCTGTGCCACGCGGTGCGTTCGAGGACTTCGTGCATCGCGCGGCGCCCGTAGTAGGTCGGTACATCGTAAAGCAGCGTTCTGTCGGTTTCGTGCTCCCACCACGCGAGGAGCTTCTCGCGCACGCTTTCGCCCCAGCGCGCAATGTCTTCGGCCTGCCACTCGTCAGGAGGCACGTCATCGAATCCCTCGAAACGGAGTTCCGTTTGATGAGCCGCCTGCACGCCCATTTCCGCGACGCGAAATACGTGGAAAGTCAGGCCCGCAGGCGTGCGGTTGCGGTTCCGAAATGGCTCCCGAAAGTGCTGCTCGCCGAATTGCCGGGTGTAGCGCGCGTTCGCCTCCAGCACATGCGCGAGCTTTGCCACGAGCATAGCGGGCGGCAGCGGCGGCGTGGGTGCGGTCTTTAAGTCGAGAAAGCGAATGACATCGTTTATCGACTGGCAGAGCGTGTAATTCTTTCCCAGAGCGACAACGGGAACGCTTCGCGCGCCTAGCGCTGCAAGCGCAGCGCGGCCTTCGGGGTCGTTATGTACATCAATGGATTCGAACTCTATGCCTTGGCGCGTCAAGAACTCTTTCGTGCGCAAGCATGACGAACAACCCGGCTGCCAGAACACGCGAATGCGCGCGGCAGGACTCGCTTCATTGGCAATCGGTGCATTCATCGTCTTTCCTCTCTGGCGGCGGCGCGTTTGAGCAGATAGTGAGTCAACTGCCAGCGAGTGCAAAGAAATGCCTTGTCATGCCGTCATCGCAAAGCACGATGGCTGCGCGAGTTTAAGTACACTCGAGTCGAAGCCTCTTACAAAGCACGCTATGCCGCCACTCGATCCTTTGTCTCTGAGACTCTTTATTGCGGTTGCCGACGCAGGCACCATCGCGGCCGCCGCGGAGCGCGAACACATTGCCGCAGCAGCCGTTAGCCGACGCGTCAGCGAAATGGAGGCGCTTTTCGGCGTGCCGCTCTTGCATCGCACCAACAAAGGCGTCGCGCCGACGGAAGCGGGGCAGCGTCTTGCAGCGCTCGGGCTGAGAGCCTTGCATGAACTCGATGACATCGCCGTGCAAATGCGCGACTTCGGGAGTGGAACGAGCGGCATGGTTCGCATTGCCGCGAACATCTCGTCCATCGTTCAATTTCTGCCGCGAGACATTCAGGCGTTCGCCAAAGCTCATCCACTCGTACGTATAGAACTGAACGAGCGGCCTAGCGCCCAGGTCGTGCGCGCTGTCGCGGACAACGCGGCGGACATTGGCGTATTCACGTCGATACCGCATGGCTATTCGATCCAGACCATGCCGTATCGCACCGATAATCTCGTTCTGGTTACGCCTGAAGGCCATGCACTCGCGCAGCGGCAATCCATTTCACTTGCCGACGCACTCAATGATGAATTCGTCGCCTTGCCCACCAGCACGGCGATTAGCCAGTGCCTCACGCGCGCCGCGAATGAGCTCGCGCGGGCAGTGCGCGTGCGAATTCAGGTGTCGGGCTATGACGCGCAATGTCTGATGATCGAAGCGGGGTTAGGCGTGGGCGTCATGCCGCAAGCGGTTGCGCAACAACATGCGCGGTCGTCGCGACTGGGCATCGTTGCATTGACCGATGCCTGGGCTGCGCGCGAGTTGCTCATCGGCGTGCGTTCGCTTGCTGCGCTTCCCGAAGCGTGCAAGAGACTTGTCGAGCATCTCGCTAGCGTGCCTCCGGCATAGGCACGGTGCTAACATCGCCGCAAGAGGCACGCATGGAGACTTCCGATCATGAGCCGCAAGCAGATCGCCGTGAAAGGCCCTCGCGTAAAGATCGTACCGAACGCGGCATCGCCCCTTGAAAAGCATGCGGCGAGGCCGGCAAAACGGCACACCGCCGAGCTGGCCTATGCGGAACTGCGCCGCCGCATCATCGAAAGCGAATTGACGCCGGGCTCTTATCTGCTCGAACAGGAAGTCGCCCTCATGCTCGGCTTTAGCCGCACGCCGATTCGCGAGGCTGCGATTCGCCTCCAGGGCGAGGGCCTCGTGCAGATCGTGCCCCGTCACGGCATACGCATCGTGCCGACGTCTCTTTCGGACATCGAGAACATCTATCAAGTGCTGATCAGTCTGGAATCGACGGCGGCGGGGCTTGTCGCTTCTCGCAAGGACGTCGATCTGACTCCGCTCGTCGAAGCATGCGAGACGATGACTGCTGCGCTGGAGCGCGCAGACTTGCTTGCCTGGACCGCGGCCGACGAAGTCTTCCACGAGACGCTCATTGCCCTAAGCGCAAACGCGCGACTCAAGAGCGTGGTGATGAATTGCCGTGACCAGGTGCATCGCGTCAGGCGCTTTACGCAGATGGTGAAGGCGCATCCTCAGCCGCGTGCATCCATTCAGGAGCATTACGCAATCATCGATGCCATTCGCCGCGGCGACGCTTCGAAGGCAAGCGCGTTGTACCGCGCGCACCGTGAACGCGGCTGGCGCGATCAGACCAAAGTGCTCGAGCAATTCGGCATACAACAGGCCTGAGAAGCGCAATAAGAAGGCCGCGACAAAACCCGGGCCAGCGCATACGCGGGTATGCCCGCCCCAAGCAAGCCTTGTCTTTAACGAATTTAATGCATACATTAACTCGCACAGTTATTCGAACTACAGCGTGTCGCTGCAGCGTGCGATTACCGGCGTCTAGCTAGAGACAGGCACACAATCAAGTGCGGCCGCATACGCCTCGGCACCGTGCGAGACCGCCGATCATGGATGGAGACGCCTACATGTTTAGTGAACGAAGCCTGAGGAGCGTGGCACGCGGAATCGGTGCAATGTCGTTGATCGCGGCATTCGCTTGCGGCACGGTCGCGCGTGCGGCGCCGCTGACCGTCACCCATTGGGGCGACGGCATGTATGGCGTACCTTTCGCGGTGGCTCAGGAAAAGGGCTTCTTCAAGGAAGCGGGTGTGAACGTGACGGGTTTCATCACGTCGGAAGGCGGGGGCACGACCGTGCGCAACGCGATGGCTTCCGAAATTCCCTACGGCGAAGTGGCGCTTCCCGCCGCAATATCGGCGGTGAAGCAAGGCGTGGATCTGACGATCGTGCATGGCGGGGTACAAAGCCTTGCCGACTTAGTCTGGGTCGAACTGAAAAACGGCACGATCACGAACATTCAACAAATGAAGGGCAAGACGATCGGCTACAGCAGTCCGAAGTCGACGACCGACACCATCGTCACCATTGCGCTCGATCGCGCGGGTCTGGCAGGTCAGGTGCAGCGCAAGCCAGTGGGCAGTTCGAGCGGCATGCTGACATCGCTGCAACAAGGCGCAGTGGATGTCGCCTACATGAACGAGCCCGCCTATAGCACGAAGAAAGACCAATTGCGCATTGCGTTCCGCTCGCTCGATATCGTTCCGAACGAAACGCAGACTGTCGGTATCGTGCGCACCGACTATCTCAAAGCACATCGTGAAGTGATTCGCGGCATCATCAATGCGCGACGCAAGGCGGTCCAGTACATCGCGGCGCATCGCGAGGAGTCCGCCCAAATACTTGCGAAGCAGTACAAGCTGGACCCGGCAGTCACTGCGTCCGCGATCAACAACGTGCTCGATGCGGACCCGAAATACTGGAGCGAAGGAAGCTTCGACCGCAAAGGCATGGACGAGGTGCTGAAGGGCTTGATTCTCGTGAAGGCCATTCCGGACGGACCGTTCGAGTGGTCGAAGATAATCGATGAGTCACTGCTGCCCGCCGATTTGCAAACCAGGAAGTGAGGCCGCGATGAGCGTCTTGCCACGTCGCACCAAGATATCCGTCGTATCCCGCGACGATGCATCGCAAGGCGCGGATCGCGTGCAGGCACGCTTGACCGACGTGACGCGCATTTATCCCGGCAGCGCCGGCAAGCCGCCGTTTCACGCACTAGGGCCTGTTAGCCTCGACCTTCGTGCAGGCGAGTTCTTTTCGGTAGTCGGTCCTTCCGGATGCGGCAAATCCACTTTGCTCGACGTTCTGGCCGGCCTGAATCCGGCTAGCGGGGGCACGGTTGAATTCGAGGGCCAGCGCGTCGGGCGCGAAGTGCCCGATGGTGTTGCCGTCGTCTTTCAGGAAGACGCCAGCTTCCCCTGGCTGAATGTCTTCGACAATGCAGCGTTTGCGGCGCGGCGTGCGGGCGTGCCGGAGAATGAAGTGCGCGCGCGCGTGGACCATGCGTTGTCGTTCATGGGACTTAAATCGTTTGCGCGGGCTTATCCGGCGCAATTGTCTGGCGGCATGCGTCAACGCGTATGCATTGCACGAGCGATGGTCGTGCGGCCACGTCTGATGCTGCTGGACGAGCCTTTCGGCGCACTGGATCAGCAGACGCGTCTTCTGATGGGCGACGAAACGCTCAAGCTCTGGCGCGACACCGGCGCGACCATCATGCTGATCACGCACTCGATCGACGAAGCCGTGCTTCTGTCCGATCGCATTGGCGTGATGTCGGCGTGTCCCGGCCGGTTCATCGCGACGATAGAAACAGGCTGGTCGCGCGTGCGCGACAGCAAGATCGCACTAGACCCGCGCTTTGGCGAACTGACTGCGCAAGTGTGGGGCCTTCTCAGGGATGAAGCGCTCAAGGCGCTCGGGAGTCATCCATGAGCACGGCCGCGCGCTGGCGCGTGGGTGTCGTCATCGCATTCCTCGCATTGCTCGAGATTGCGACGCGGCTTGCATGGATCAACCCTGTCTCGTTCATTCCGCCATCGCGTATGGCGTTAAGCGCGTGGGACATTTTGATCTCGGGCCAATTCACGGTCGATATCGTACAGACGCTGAGCAGCGCGTTGCTCGCCGTGGCGCTTGCGGTCGTGGTCGGCTTTATCGGCGGCGTGCTGCTTTTCAGGCTTCCACGCTTGAGGCGCGTGCTCGATCCCTTGCTGCTCTCGTATTACGCGGTGCCCGTGTTCGTCCTTTATCCGATATTGATCGTGATCTTCGGGCTCAATCGCTGGCCGCTCATCGGCATCGGCTTCCTGTTCGCCGTCGTGGCAATGGCCGTGAATACGCTCAACGGGCTCGAACGCGTCCCGCGCGTGCTGCTAAGAACGGCTCGCGTCTGTCGTCTTGGCGCATTCGACGAGATTCGGCTCATCACGCTTCCCGCCAGCTTGCCGTTCGTATTCACAGGCATCAAGCTGACGGTGGTGTATGCGTTCATCGCGGTCGTCGCGGGGGAGTTCGTGCTTTCCGGATCGGGCTTCGGATATCAAATCGCATTCGCTTACAACGCCTTCGATAATCCAACGATGTATGGCCTCATGCTTCTCATGCTCGTCTTCGTCGCGACGCTAAACGCTTTGCTTCGCTGGGCGGAGACGCGTCTATACCGGCGCATCAGAAGGGAGGCGGCATGAGCACCGTCGCTGTCACGCACGCCGCTAAACCGCGTCATGCACGGCGATGGATGGATGCGCTCGTGCTGATCGTTGTGCTTGCCGCGCTATGGCAAGGCTTGAGCGAGATGCTCGGACCGGATGTATTGACTACGCCCGCGCGCACGGTGCAGCGGGCATTCCACATCGTCAGCGACCCGGATTTTCCGGCGAGTCTATACGTGACTTCGCTTGCGTTCGCATCCGCGTTTGTTATCTCCGCTATCGCGGGCGTTTGTCTGGGCCTTGTATTAGGCGTGCGCCGCCTGGCGGGCGACGTCATGGAACCCCTGATGATGGGCTTCTATTCCATTCCCAAAGTCACGCTCTATCCCGTCGTGCTCCTCGCTTGCGGCCTCGGCCTCTGGGCGAAGATCGTCTTCGGCGTGATTCACGGCATCGTTCCGATCACGCTCTTCACGATGAACGCGGTGCGCAACATGCCGCCCATTTATGAAAGAGCCGCGCGAACGTATCGCATGAATCCGGTCGCGTTTGCGCGTCATGTTCTCTTTCCGGCTTGTACGCCGGAAGTGGTGGCGGGCTTGCGAATCGGCTTCTCGCTGACGCTGCTCGGCACCCTGATTGGCGAGATGTTCGCATCGCAAAGCGGCATCGGACGCATGTTGATGATCGCGATGAACCGTAACGAGACCAGCACCATCATGGCGCTCGCGCTGATGCTTTTCGTCTTCGCAACGCTCGTGAATCTGCTTTTTCTAAAGTGGCAACGGTACCTCACGCATAGCGAGTGATTCATGCGAACGCTTTTCGACAAGCTGTGGGATAGCCATACCATCGCGCATCTCGCGGGCGGCATCGACCTTCTTCACGTCGACCGCCATCTGCTGCACGAGCTAACGGCTGTCGAAGCCATGCGCGTGCTCGAACGCCGCGGTCTTGCCGTGGAAAGTCCTTCGCTTACCTTTGCGACCGTCGATCACGTCATTTCGACTGCGCCTGGAAGACGAGCGGGAGATGCGGAGTGGAGCACGCAAATGGTCGATGCCATGCGCGCGAAGACGGCGCATCACGCGATTCCAATCTTCGACATCGGTAACGCGGGACAACAGGGCATCGTGCATGTCATCGGGCCGGAGCTTGGGCTTTCGTTGCCGGGCGCGTCCATCGTATGCGCGGACAGCCACACATGCACGCATGGCGCGATGGGTGCGCTCGCCTTTGGCATCGGATCGACGGAAGTCGTGCATGTGCTTGCCACGCAGACTATCCGGCAGAAGCGTCCAAAGACCCTGCGCGTGCATTTCGATAATCCCTTGCGCGAAGGGGTAAGCGCCAAGGACATGATTCTTTATCTGATCGGCAAGCTCGGCGCGGCGGGCGGAACCGGCTATGCAATCGAATACGCTGGCGAAGCGGTCAAGGCATTATCGATGGAAGGGCGTCTCACGCTCTGCAATCTGAGCATCGAGCTAGGCGCGAAATTCGGCATGGTCGCGCCGGACGAAACGACGTTCGCTTATCTCGACGGCAAGCCGTATGCTCCTAAAGGGCACGAATTCTCTAAGGCGGTCGAGGACTGGAAGACCCTTGCAAGCGATGCGCACGCATGCTTCGACAGAGAAGAGCATGTCGATGCAAGCCGCATTGGCATTCAGGTCACCTGGGGCACGAGTCCCGAACACGTCATCGCGTTGGAAGATGCCATTCCCGATCCCGCCGAGCTTGCCGAGGAGTCGCGTCGCAATGCGGCGCAAAACGCAATGGACTATATGGGCGTTCACGCGGGCGAACGCCTCGATAGCCTGAGCGTCGATCGCGTTTTCATCGGCTCGTGCACGAATAGCCGCATCGAGGACTTGCGCACGGCTGCGCGAATCGTCGAAGGCAATCATGTGGCGCGCAACGTGAAAGCGTGGGTGGTGCCGGGCTCGCTGACGGTTGCGCGCGCGGCGCAGCGTGAAGGGCTCGACGATATCTTTCGCGCGGCCGGATTCGAATGGCGCGAGCCGGGCTGTTCCATGTGTGTCGGAGCGAATGGCGATGTCGTTGGCCCCGGCGAGCGCTGTGTCTCCACGTCGAATCGCAATTTCATCGGCAGGCAAGGGCCGGGCGCACGTACGCACCTTGCAAGTCCCGCGGTCGCGGCGGCAAGCGCGCTCGCGGGCCATATAGCGGCGCCCCTAAGTGGTGCGCTCGATGCGCAAACCATGCTATGAAAGCCATTACGACCATCGTCGGCCCGGCCGCGCCACTCTTGCGCGATAACGTCGATACCGATCTCATCATCCGCATCGAACGCATTTCGCAGCTCGTGCGCGGGCAGCTTGGGCTCTATCTGCTCGAAACGCTCCGCTATCGCGGCGATGGTCCCTCAAGCGGCGAACGCGATGACTTCGTGCTCAATCAGCCGCGCTTCCGTCATGCGTGCACGCTGCTCGGCGGACAGAATTTCGGCTGCGGCAGTTCGCGCGAGATGGCGGTATGGGCGCTGGAAGAAGCGGGTATTCGTTGTGTGATCGCGCCTTCCTTTGGAGACATCTTCTACAACAACTGTCTGCAGAACGGCTTGCTTCCGGTGCGCCTGAATGCGGGTGATATTCGATGCATCGCCGATGCAGCGCGCGATGGCGCGAACGTCGAAGTCGATCTGCGTGCACTCGAAATTCGTGCGCCCGGCCTCGAGACGATCGCGTTCGAATTCGATCGCGCGCGGCAACAGGCCTTGCTCCAGGGGCTCGACGAAATCGACGAGACGCGGCGCATGTCCGCAGAAATCGCGCGCTTCAGGCATGCCGACAAGCAAGCGCGCGGCTGGGCTTACTTCGATTGACGATTCGCTTTTCTTGTCGCATCGTTTTCGGGAGAATCATCTTGAGCCGTTCCACACGCTTTCGCGAGTTGTTCAAGGAAGGACCGTTCGTTTGCATGGGCGCGCACGATGCGCTTACCGCCAGAATCGCCGAAGAGGCCGGTGCAAAGGCGCTCTATGTCAGCGGCTTTGTCGCGTCGGGTGTCATCGCGGGACAGCCGGATGTGGGCGTCCTCTCGCAAACGGAAATGTTCGAGCATATCCGGCGAATCTGTCGGGTCACGTCGGTGCCGGTCTTTGCCGATGCGGACACCGGTTATGGCGGCATCCTCGATGTGCAGCGCACGGTACGCCTTTGGGAAGAGGCGGGCGCATCCGTGCTGCATCTCGAAGATCAGGCGCTGCCTAAAAAATGCGGTCACTATGCCGGCAAGCAGCTCGTCTCTAAGGAAGAGATGGTGCAGAAGCTGCGCGCAATGATCGCGGCGCGCAGCGATCCCGATTTCTTTATCGTTGCGCGCACGGATGCGATCGCGGTGACAGGAATAGAAGACGCCATCGCACGCCTTGAAGCCTATGCGCAAGCGGGCGCGGATGGTCTTTATGCCGATGCGCCCGAAAGCATCGAGCATATGCGCGAACTGACTCGAAGGCTCAAGCCGCTTGGCAAGCCGATTCTTTTCAATCAGGCGCGCACGGGAAAGAGTCCTTATGTGTCAATGCGCGAAGCCTATGAGTTGGGCTTCGACTATACGCTTGCGCCCATCGAGTCGATGCTCGCCATGCACAAGGCAGTCAAGGACATCATGACGATTTTCATGCGCGAAGGAACGACGGATGCCATTGCCGACCGCATGACACCATTCGACGAATACAACCGCTTCGTTGGACTAGGCGAGGCGGTCGCCATCGAGAAGCGCTTTACGCTCGCCGCTCAAGAGTGAAAGCGTCGCGACGAGGCGCTCATTCTTCAATCGTTCCGTGCACGCCCTGTTCGCCGCGCTTCCAGTATGCCGATGCGCGAATGCGCCGCTTGTCGATGCCGCGCTCGTTGCATAGCAACTGGCGCACGGCGCGCATGAGGGTGGCTTCGCCGGCAGCCCATACGAATCCCTCGCCGTCGGGCAGGAACGTGCCGCGCAGCGCCAGCAGCAGCGCGCCGCCGGGATGCGCGGTCTCGTCGCGATAGCACCACTGCGCGTACAGATCGGCACGCGTGTCGAATTCGATGCGAGCCGAGCGATCCGCGACTTCCACGAGCGTCGCGACGCGTGTGCCTTGCGGCAGTTCTTCCAGCCGACGCGCGATGGCTGGCAGCGCCGTTTCATCGCCGATGAGCAGGTGCCAGTCGAACTGCGCCGGAATCACGAACGATCCGCGCGGGCCGCCGATGCCGAGGTACTGGCCGGGCGCGGCTTGTGTTGCCCACGCCGTCGCCGGGCCGGCATCGTGAATCGCGAATTCAATATCCAATTCCAGCGCGCCGCGATCAAAACGCCTCGGCGTGAAATCGCGCGCAATGGGCCGGGGTCTCGCGGGATCGAACACGGGACCGTCCGGGCCCGCTTGCGGCAGCATGGGCATCGACTCGCCGGGCAGCGGGAAGAACACTTTGACGTGGTCGTCGAAAGACGCGCTTTCGAAGTCGGCGAGCGCATCGCCGCCAAGCGTCACACGCACGAAACGCGGGTTCAGCGCATGCACGCGCTTCACCTGCAGCATGCGGAACTTGAGCGGGTGGCGAACCCGCGTGACTTCGAGGTCCGCGCGGTCCTGGCGTTCTTTGAGGAGGGAATCGTTCATCGTTACGTTCCTTTCGTTGTTCAGGCTTGACCGGGCGCATCGCCCTTTTCTATTTCCGCGGTCGCGCGCGCAAGAATGGCCGCGATGCGGCGCTGCTCGTCGGGCGATGCATCGGTGCGCAAGAGCAAGGCGCGCTTCAACGCATGACGGGCGGCGATCAGTTCGGGCACCCAGCCGCCATCCGTCGCGCTCTGTTCGATGTCCTCGCCGGCGTAGGCGCGGCGCACGAGATCCATCTTGCGTGCAAAATGCAAAAGCTTCGCGAGCATCAGATCGACGCGTTCGCGATTCGCGGCCAGATGCGCGCGGCCCGCGTCGGAAAGCGCATAGCGCTTGCGGTTGCCGTCCATTTCGACGGTCGCATGGCCGATTTCTTCCAGATACGTCAGCGCCGGATACACCATGCCGGGACTCGGCGCATAGAAGCCGTTCGAGCGGTCCGCCAGCGCCTTGATGAGTTCGTAGCCGTGGCGCGGGGCCTCGGCGAGCATCGCGAGGAGCAGCAATTGCAGATCGTCGGACGAAAACTTGCGGCCGCGCGGCATGCCACCGATGTCATCGGGACCGCCGAAGCCGCCCATGCCACCCATGCCACCTATGCCACCCGGACCGCCGCCGTGCCGGTGACGCCCGGCCAGGCTCCATCGCTCGAACGCGAAAGGATTCAATCGCGCGAGCGCGTCGAAGGGAAAGTCGAAACCGAACGCGCGGCGGCCGGCGCGCTGAGTTCCGTCTTGAAAGCAACGAGACCTCATGAGATAACTCCTGATATATCGTAAAACATATCTAAAGATATATATCGTAAGAGCGTCTGTCAAGGCGTTTTGCGCCAGGCTTACGACGGCTGCGAAACCGGCCGAACTTCGCGGCGATCAGATATCGGCTCCGTCTACGCTCGAATTCATGGATCTCAGACAAGAATTGGGCGCGTCAACGGGTGCAAACACGCCAAGAGAACGACCGTCTTTGCGGACCTCCGGCCAAAGGCTTGATGTTTTCCGCCAAGACTTTGTTTCTGGAGCGAGGGAGACACTAGATTGAAGCCGTCGATGAATGTCCAACGCATTCATCGCGACTCTTCGGACGGCCAACACGCGAGGTCGGAGTCGGGTAAGACCTCTTGCCCGACCCGTTATCGAGTCAGCTCAGGCGGGCATCGGATGCATACTGTTCCGACCGGTAATTTCGGCAAGCGGCTCAAGCGCCGTATCAAGTGGCCGCTGATCTCCTTCGTCGCGTCTCTGCCCGACCCGGTGCAGACGATGCTCTTCATTCCGCGCATTCGGAAGTTTGGGCAACGTGTGCCGGTGCTCAAGGTGGTCTACACCGGTTGCTATCGCACTCATCCGATCGACCGGGCACTCGGAACGGATACCGGCGGAATCGAGCCGCCCGAAGCCATCTATGGCGATGGCATCGAGGCCGGCAGCTTTCCTTATATGGGCGCTCAGCCGAGCGTGGTCCGCCGCGCGCTGCAACGGCTCGGCGATGTGCGCGACCATTCATTTATCGACATCGGTTGCGGCAAGGGACGCCCGATGATCGTCGCGACTGAGTTTCCGTTCCGGCAAGTCATCGGATATGACCTGTCCGTGCGTCTGGTGAATGTGGCGAATCGGAATGCGCAGCTCGTAGCACGGCAATACCCTGAGCGTGTCCCGATGCGCGCTTTCGCGGCCGATGCGCTGCAATTGGATTTCCCGCCCGGCAAGCTCGTCATCTATTTGTTCAATCCCTTCGGCGCGCCGATCATGACGCGGCTCCTTTCTCAACTCGCCGCGGCCTATGAGCGGGGGACAATCGAGGCCTTCTGGATCGTCTATCTGCATCCGCTCTGCGAAGCCGTGTTCGATTCGTCGCCGCTGCTGGAGCGCCACTACGCGGGCGCCGAGTTTTACGCGGACGAGGAGATCGGATATGACGCGGCGGATAGGCAAGAATTGCGCATCTGGAAGACGAAGCCGCGTGCGTAGGTTCCGCGTTCGAAGCCTTCCACTCGTCTTTCGCAAGGCACACCGGAATCCAAATGAATGAAATCGATATAGTTAGAAATCAGAATGAGTTCCAAGCGTTGCGGGCCGAATGGACGGCGCTGTGGAATGACGTGAGCGGAACACATGGCGAATCGTTCATAGCGTGCTGGCTGGTCTGGAATTGCATCCTCAGGCAGACCGGGTCATCTCTCTGTATCGTCACCGCGCGCCGGCAAAGGCGACTGATCGCGGTATGGCCGCTTGTGCGAATGCGCAATCGTCTGTGGACAGTGCTCCGTCCGTTGAGTCCCGAATCGGCCGACTATACGACCTTGCTATGCGATCCTGCTCACGCGTCGGTCCAGTTGATGCAATCGATGTGGCGCACGGCGTGCGAGAAGAGTGGGGTGGACATCGTCACGTTGCCTTACGTGGCTCAGGACAGCGCGTTGTATCAGGTCGCGATGTCACATGAGGGATTGATTGCGGCAACGCAAGCGCCTTATACCATCGCAAGACTGTCGTGCGAAAAAGATTGGGCTCAATTCGCAGGATCGCTCGGCACACTGTCGGGTAAAAAGCCGGGCGCATTGCGACGACGTCTGGAGCGGCAAGGCACGGTCGCGATACGCGTACTCGGTCCCGACGACGCCGATGAGAACGCGCGCATCATCGACTGGATGCTGGCCTGCAAGCGCGACTGGGCGGAACGTGTCGACAAGAAGGGACAGTGGCTCTATTCGATGCCTTACCGCGATTTTCTGGTAGCGCTCGCGAATCATCGCGACAGCGAGGGTGACAACGCGTGCGCGAGAGTGATGATCGTCGAATTGAACGGCG
Source organism: Caballeronia sp. Lep1P3 (assembly GCF_022879595.1). NCBI lineage: Bacteria > Pseudomonadati > Pseudomonadota > Betaproteobacteria > Burkholderiales > Burkholderiaceae > Caballeronia > Caballeronia sp. Lep1P3. The sequence continues at coordinate 522,981 of NZ_CP084267.1, forward strand.
TGCCGGTCGCGGCGAATATGGTGGGACTCGGCAAGGCAAGCGTCATCGGGGCCATCGCCGGATTTGACCGTCAGTATGCGAAGTTTGCCCCGGGTTCCATTGCGACCGAGGAATGGGTGCGTTGGGCGCTGGAAAACAGGCGTGATTTCGATCTTGGAATTGGTTCTGAATCGTTCAAAGCATACTGGAGCAAGGGGAATACGGGAGTGGCCTGTAGCTTTCAGATTGCGCAGTCCAGGTGGGGACGCGTCGCGTTCGCCATGCGTCGCGCCGCCACCAAGATATCGGCGGCGCGCGCCGAAACACAGCGCGGGCAAGAAGTCGCGACGTCGGCCGAAACCGGCAGCAGCGGCTGATCGACGACGCGCGCTACTTTGCGTCGGACCTCAACGGCGTGCGTGCCGCGGTGTTGATCGGCTCGTCGTGCCTGACATCCACGTTCGCCGGCCGACCCGTCACGGGCCGAGTCGCTTTCGGATCGCGCGGCGTCCACGGGTTGTCGCCCCAGCAGAGCCGCCTCGCCCGAAACTTTTCGAGCGCCATGCGGAGCGGTTCCAGCCGCTGAGCGTCCGTCAGCGACATGAGGCGGTGTTTGCCGCAGCCGACGAGCGTGGGTGCGAGCGCGGGTTCGGTGACGAGCCGGTAGAGGTTCTCGGCCATGCTCTCGGGCCGCGTCAGATCCATCAGCAGGCCGGCGTCGCCGATCTGGTCCCGAAGACTATCGGGGTCGGAATAGAGAACGGGTACGCCGAGCGTGAACGCTTCCAGCGGCGGCAGGTTCGTCGGCCCGAAGTAAGTCGGCATGACCAGCGCGATGGACTGACGATAGAGATACGCGACTTCGCTATCGGGCACGAAGCCGGCGAAGCGCACGCGCTGCATCAGGCCGAGTTCCTCGGACACGGCCTGTACGTGCGCCATATTGCCGAAATCGCGTCCTGAGAAAATCGCACCGACACGCATGCCGTAGCGGTCTTCCAAGGCACGCAACCCTCTCAAGAGATAGACGTGGTTCTTGTGCGGCCAGAATTGAGCGGGGTAATAGACGTAATCGAACGGCATGTCATATCTGGCTCGTATATCGACATAGTTTCGCTGGTATTCGTTGTCCGATAGTTGGGTGCCGACCGCCGGAGAAAACGGCACCACATGCACCTTTTCGAAGTCCACGCCGTATCGTCTGATCGCGTTGTCGCGGCCGGCTTGCGAATCGACCACGATGCCGGTCGCTTTCTTCAATGCAGCCGTATAAAGATTCTCGCGGCGCTCGAATTCGCCTCTTACGCGGACCTCTGGAAAATCCACTTCGTCGCGGTGGCTCAAATCCCACAGCGTGAAGAGAAAACTGTAGTTCTCCGTCACGAGCGAAAGATGCGAGGGATAAGTGAAGTAGACGAGGTCTGCCTCGATCTCACTCAGGAACCGGTCGAGGTAGTTGATCGAGAACCGCGCAGGCAGAACGGGCGGTATATTGAGTTGGCGCCAACTGATACGAAGTCGCACGAAAAGCCGTTGCCACCGCTGAATCGGGAAGTATCGGGCCTCGATCCCGCGCTGCTGCAGGTCTTCAATCGATGAACTGCATGTCGTGACAAAGGTGACGTTGCAAAGATCGGATGGCAGGCCCTTCAGAAGGAGCGCGGCGTTGATCGCCTGCTGATATCCGCCTCCGGTCGAATTATCCTGCTCGAGAAGCACGACGAGCCGAATGGGTCGGGATGAACGGGAATATGCGCTGGTCTGCATTGATCTGTATGGTTTGGAATCCATTCGGTCATCGACCTTTATGGGGTCTGCTTCAACCGCCCAGGACTCGTTGTAGACGGGGTAATGAGTCGTTGGGGCATGTCGGTCTTTTTATCCGCCGGACGAATAAGGACAAGAAGGGGAACACTCTCCACAGCGCAGGCATGTGTTCCCGTTGGGCGTCCTGCCCAGGCATGAATGGTTGAAAGGTAATGGCGATCGGAACCGAGCGCAGCGTTTGACGGATGCCGGCAAGACCTTGTCCGACGGTGATGAATGTTCCGGCTGCGCGCCTTCCCCGCCAAAAGCCTGAGACTTTCCGCCAAACGGTTCAAGTGGAGAGGCGGCATCTTACGCTTATGCCCAGACTATCCGAATTCAGCCCGGCGCAGCCGCGCGTCGCGTGAATCGCCGGAATCTCCATTTGCGGCCAATGAAAACTCATCCGGGGTCAGTCAATGATTTTGAAGGGCGTGAATTCACGTGTCGGACCTTCGTTCTCGCTGTCGGACAGACTGGCCAGGGTCGTCTGGACGGTCGTGTATTACCTGCTGTTCGTACCGACGCCGCGTGTCGCGCACAAGTGGCGTCGCGTATTGCTGAGACTGTTCGGCGCCACAGTGGGGCGCGAGGCGCACGTCTATCCGCGCGTGAAAATCTGGGCGCCGTGGAATCTCTCCATCGGCGATTTTGCGGCCGTCGCCAATGGCGTCACGCTGTATTCGATCGAGCGCATCCGCCTCGGGGAGCGATGCGTGGTATCGCAAGGCGCGCAACTGTGCACGGGTAGTCATGACTTCAATAGTCCATCGTTCCAGTTGACGGCGAAGGCTATCGACATCGGTGCGGATGTATGGGTTTGTTCGGAGGTCTTCGTTTGTCCGGGTGTCGAGATTGCGCCCGGTGCCGTGGTGGGCGTGCGCTCGGTCGTCACGAGAAGTCTCAAAGATGACTGGACGGTGTATGCCGGAACGCCCGCGCGCAAGATCGCGATTCGGACCCGGCCTGACGAGTCGGAATGATTCACGCCCCCGTGTTCGCTTTCGCGCAGGACAATGAACGACGCGAATTCGCTGCGTCGCTCGCGGCGAGTGATGAAACAACGCCGCACGGACGAGCATTGAAAAGAAATAAAAGGCCGCTCATACGTGCATCAGTCTCCCCTCTGATGTCGACGTCTAGTAACCGAAAGAGCTTACGTCCTGTTTCAGTTACTTACTGACAGTTACGTCATATCGTAGTTTCATCGGCGGTTGGAAATCATCCAACGCAGAGACGAACGTGCGTTAGCGTTTCGCTCTCCCCGCGAATGCATGTTCGTTCCTCATTGCCCCGTGACCTGTCAACAACGCAGGCACTAGCCATCGTGTGATGGCCGGCCGTTCGCGTGCATTTTCATTCAGGGCCTTTGCACTATGTCGTAAGCGACTCGGCACGACCGTATCTCAGTGCTGAATATTTCGACGCATGATAGGCGCGTTCAGCTTGACGGAGACAGTCAGCCATGTCGAACGCAGCGGGCCGTACGCATCCCCATCGCACGTATGCGCAAGAATTTAAGCAGCAGGTGATCAGGGAGACATTGGAACCCGGCATGTCGGTGTCGATCGTTGCGCGACGGCACGACATCAACGCCAATGTGGTGTTCGCATGGCGCAAGCAATACCGTGAAGGCAAGCTGGTCATTCCTGCACTCGAAGCTGCGCCGAGCGTGCCCAGCACGAAGCTGCTGAGCGTCGACGTGATCGACTCGGCATTGGTACTTCGACCGCCTGAGTCGTCAATGGCGTCGCAAGCGACGAGCGGCGTACCGATGCCGGCGCCCGTGTGCGAAATCGAGGTGGAAATCGGCAAACGGCGTGTGAGGATTCGCGGCCTGTCTGCCGAGCGCGCTGAAGCGTTTCTGCAGGAATGCCTGAAGTGATCGCGCTGCCGGCAGGTACGCGCGTTTGGCTCGTGGCCGGCGTGACAGATATGCGCTGCGGCTTCCAGGGGCTGGCCGCGAAAGTGCAGACGGCGCTCGAAGAGAATCCGCTGGGCGGCAACGTATTTATCTTCCGCGGCCGCCGCGGCGATCTCGTGAAGCTGCTTTGGGCGACCGACGATGGGCTCTGGCTGCTCGCAAAACGATTGGAGCGAGGCCGGTTTATCTGGCCCCAGGCCGACGGTGGAAAAATCCATCTGTCGAGCGCACAGCTGTCGATGCTCCTCGAAGGCATCGACTGGCGACACCCGCAACGCACCGCTGCTCTGTCGATGTTGTAAACCACATCGAAGGCTCGTAAACTGCGACGCATGTCCCAATCTGCGCCGCTTCCCACCACCGTCGCGGAGCTCCAGGCTCTGGTGCTCGAGCAGCAGGCGTCGATCGAGAACATGGTGCGGGAGATCGCCGCACGGGACGACCAAATCGAACGCCTGAAGGCGCAGATCGACAAGCTCAGGCGGATGTACTTCGGGAGCAAGTCCGAGAAACTGGCCCGGCAGATCGATAAACTCGAGGCGCAGTTGGAAGACCTGACGGCCGGTCAGGGCGCTGTCGAGACGCGAAAGCACCAACAGAAGACATCGACGGCGCCGCCCGGTCGAGCGCCCACGCGAGAGCCGCTGCCGCCGCACTTGCCACGCGATGAAATCGAACTCACGCCGAATCCGGCTTGCCCCAAGTGTGCGACAACGATGCAGCGACTCGGCGAGGATGTCTCCGAGCAGCTCGCGCGCGTGGCGGCTGCGTTTAAAGTGATCCGCACGATCCGTCACAAGCTGTGCTGTCCTGACTGCGGCCACATCGAACAGCCCGCGATGCCCAGCCTGCCCATCGAGCACAGCATCGCGCATCCGAGCCTGCTGGCCGACATTGCGGTATCGAAGTTCGCAGATCACCAACCGCTGTACCGCCAATCGGAGATTGCGGCACGCGACGGCGTCACGTTGGATCGGGCCAGTATGGGCCGCTGGATCGGGCAGATCGCCGAGCTCTGCGGACCGCTTGTTGAAGCAATCCAGCGCTACGTGCTGGTCCCCGGCAAGGTACACGTCGACGACACACCGGTTGCGGTGCTCGCGCCAGGCAACGGAAAGACGGTGACCGGTCGCTTCTGGGTCTATGTGCGTGACGATCACCGCTCGGGCTCGACTGAGCCGGCTGCGGTATGGTTCGACTTCTCCTCAAATCGCAAAGGCGTCCATCCTCAGACCCGACTCGCCGCATTCCGCGGCATCCTGCAGGCCGATGCATACGCCGGTTTCGATCAACTGTATGCGAGCGGCGAGATCCACGAAGCGGCATGCTGGGATCACGCGAGGCGGTACATTTACGATGTTCACGCGCGCACACCGACTTCAGATACCCAGCAACTGCTCGAGATGATCGGCGAACTCTACAACATCGAAGCCGACATCCGCGGCAAGGCGCCTGACGAGCGTCTGCGCTTCAGGCAGGAAAAGAGCAAGCCGTTGCTCGCGAAGCTCGAAGAGACGATCAGGGTGAAACTCGCGACGCTATCGACGAAGTCCGCGCTCGCAAAAGCAATCAACTACTCGCTGAACCATTGGGCGGCGCTCGTGTTCTACTGCGAGGACGGTCGAGTCGAGATCAGCAACGTGCTTGCCGAGAATGCGCTGCGCTGTGTCGCGCTCGGACGCAAGAACTATCTGTTCGTCGGCTCCGACAGCGGGGGCGAGCGAGCCGCCGCGATGTATAGCTTAATCGGGTCGGCAAAGCTCAACGGGATCAACCCGCGTGCCTATCTGGAATACGTCCTGACCCATATCGCTGATCACAAGATCTCACGCATCGACGAATTGCTGCCTTGGAACGTGGCAGACTGAGATTGACCCGCCAAAACGGACACCTATCCTTTGGAAAAGGGGGTGCCAAAATGGGCAAGCATCGAGCACCGTACCCGGCGGAGTTCCGGGCTCACATAGTCGAGCTGGTGAAGGCGGGGCGAACACCCGAGGAGCTTGCGCGAGAGTTCGAGCCTAGTGTGCAGACGATAATCAACTGGGTGGCGCAGGCGGATATTGACGCCGGCGTGCGTCAGGAGGGGTTGACCACGGCTGAGCGCCAAGAGCTCTCCCGTTTGCGCCGCGAGAATCGGCAATTAAAGACGGAGCGCGACATTCTCTCTCACGCCGCAGCCTGGTTCGCCCGCGAGACAGGAGCCGTGTCCTCGAAGGATACGGATTCATGAGAGCAAACCAGGCCCGTTGGCCCATTGCTACGATGGCGCGGCTGCTGGGAGTCTCGACCAGCGGTTACTACGCGTGGCTGGTGCGGGAGCCATCAAGGCGGTCACGTAGCGATGCTCAGCTACTGACGCGCATTCGTACGCTGTATGCGAGTTCGCGAGGTACGTATGGGGCGCCGCGCATCCATGCGCAACTTGCGCGCGAGGGAGTGCACGTGGGACGCAAGCGAGTCGCGCGCCTGATGCGCATCGCGGACCTACGGGGAGCAAGCCGACGGCGCTGGCCCCGTACAACGCGCCAGCGTGCGGGGGCACGGCGTGCGCCGGACCTCGTGCGCCGGCACTTCAATGCTGAAGGGCCCAACATACTGTGGGTCGCAGATGCCACCTACATTCCGACGACAGAAGGCTTTCTCTATCTGGCCGTGGTGCTTGATGTCTTCAGCCGGCGCATCGTCGGCTGGGCAATGTCGAACCACTTGTACACCGAACTGATGTTGCGCGCGCTCGACATGGCCCTCCAGCAGCGACGTCATGAGGGTGTGATTTTGCATTCCGACCAGGGGGCCCAATACACATCCATTGCCTTTGGAAAACGCTGCCGCGAAGCCGGCGTGCAACCGTCGATGGGTACAGCCGGCGACGCGTACGACAATGCGATGTGCGAATCCTTCTTTGGGACGCTTGAAGCAGAGCTCCTGGCGCGCGAACACTTCGCGACCCATGAACAAGCACGGAGGCGCATCTTCTCCTTCTTGGAAGGCTGGTACAACGTACGCCGCCTGCATAGCAGCATCGGCTATTGTTCACCGCTCGAATTCGAAAACCTGAGCGCGAAGACAAAAACCGCATCACCCTGCGAGTTGCCCACCGACGGGCAGCGTCGCGGTCGTGAGAAGCGACCCGCTGCCCATCCGTGGACAACCCGCAACTCAACGCTTAACGGAGGCCGGGCCACGACAAATCTTTAACTGCAAATCTGTCCGTCGGAGCGGGTCAATCTCAGACAAACTGAAGCCGGCCACTCCGCCTACACCCTTAACCGGGTAGATCTGGACAGATTTGCGTGGATCGTGTCCACGATTGCCCCCGGCGTCACACTAGTTGTCGCCTCTGAATTTTCATCATTTGAAGAGAACTCAGAGGTGCAGGTTGAAGACGAAACAGACGTATTCTGTAGACTTCAGAGAGCAGGCGCTGGCGAAGGCCCTGCAACGCGGCAACCGCTCCGTAGGAGCGGTTGCCGCGGAACTGAACATGAATGTATTAACCTTGAGGAAATGGATCCGGGTGTCTAACGCCGCAAGCCGCAATCCGGGCCCGAGCGATGCACGGCGCCCACAAGACTGGTCTCTGGAAGAGCGCCTGCTGGCCTTGCAACAGAGCCATGGACTGGATGAGGAAGCACTGAACGCGTGGTGTCGCGAACGGGGCCTGTTTGTCCATCATCTGGCCCAGTGGCGTGCGCAGTTCTGCTCTGGCGACACCGTGAGCCCACGCGCCAACGCGCCGGAAGTGCGCGATCTCAAACAGGCCAATGCGCAATTGCAGCGCGAACTCAAGCGTAAGGACAAGGCTCTGGCGGAAGCGGCTGCGTTGCTGGTGCTCTCAAAAAAGTATCAGGCGCTGTTCGGGGACGAGGACGAATGACTTCTGCCGAACAGCGCGCGACATTGAAGGCTCTGATCGACGAGGCCATCGCAGCCGGGGCTCGCCAGGCACGTGCGTGCGCGATGCTGGGGCTGAGCGCGCGCACCGTGCAGCGCTGGCAAGGCGCCGGTCCTGAAGCGGTGGACGGGCGCACCTTGCGCCGCCATGAGCCTGCCCACAAGCTGTCGGCCGATGAACGCGCCGAACTGCTGGCGGTGGCCAACTCTGCTGAATTCGCTCATCTGCCACCGAGCCAGATCGTGCCACGACTGGCCGACCAGCAACGCTACATTGCCTCGGAATCGACGTTTTACCGGGTGCTGCGCGAAGCGAACCAGCTCGCCCACCGGCGCAGCGAACGGCCGACCCGCGCACGCAGCAAACCGCGCGCAGTCTGCGCCGACGCGCCGAACCAGCTGTATTCCTGGGACATTACTTACCTGCCGGCGACGATTCGTGGACAGTTTTTTGTAAGCGCGAATTTATGCGCACATAGCGTCTGGGTTCGGAGCAAGGCAAGCTGCGTCCACTGATATTCTGTGGACACACCCATGACTCAAACAGGTCCAGATACGGCGCTTCTCGCCGTTACCCTAGTCGGGCGCGACGGCAAGCGTCGCTACGACTCCCAATCCAAACTTAGGCTCATCGAGGCCTGCCTGCAACCTGGTGTTTCAGTGGCCGGATTGGCGCTCAAAGCCGGCGTCAACGCGAATCTGCTGCGCCGATGGATCAAGCTGCATGAGCAACGCCGCCGCGCCGCGGGGGCGCCGGATATTGTCGATGATGCGACGACACTCGCCGTGCCGTCGGCATTTGTGATGGTCCGCGAGGCTGGCCGCAGTGGGGTCGTTGAGCGGACCAGCATCTCAAAGCCCGACTCCGAGCCTGTGGGCACAAATCCGGCCTTGCGCTCGCAACTGACGGTGGAGATGCCCAACGGAGTGACGCTGCGGCTGGACTGCACAGCCGGCGATGCGTCGCTGGTATCGGCCATGATCGAGAGTCTGGGACGCTGCGATGTTCAGACTCGACGCTAGACTCAAGGTGTATGTTCATCGCGAAGCCGTCGATTTCAGGAAGTCGATCAACGGACTCGCCGCCCTGGTAGAACAGGCAGGGCTGGACCCGTTTGCGCCAGCGCTATTCGCGTTCAGCAACCAGCGCCACAATCGCATTAAGTTGCTTGGCTGGGACGGCAACGGCTTCTGGCTGATGATGAAGCGTCTCGAAGAAGACCGCTTCGCCTGGCCACGCCGGCAGCAGGCCGTGATGGAATTGACCGCCGAGCAACTGCACTGGTTGCTTGAGGGGATTGATATCGACGCAGTACGTCGTCATCCTGCGCGACAGTATCGACACACGGGTTGACGCATCCGTGACCCTTGAACTGGCCTCGTCGTTACAACTTCCGTAAACCCACGCGCCCGGCGATTTCGCTAAGGTAAGGGTCATGTCAGCCCCCGATTCCACCGCCGGTCTGCCGCCCGAAGTGCTCGCCTACATCCGCGAGCTCGAGGCAAGCAACCGGGACTTGAAGGCACGCGTCGAGCAACTCGAGGAGCTGTTTCGCCTCGCGCAACTCAAGCGCTTCGCGCCGAGCAGCGAGAAGCTCAAGGATCGCGTGTTCGACGAAGCCGAGCAGGTCGCCGCGGTGGAACCTGTCGAAGACGATCCGGACGGTGTCTTCGCGTTGCCCGCCACCAGCCTGCCTGCCGTGGATGCTCCACCCCATCAGAAGCGCGGTCGCAAACCACTGCCCGCCGATCTGCCCCGCACCCGTATCGAATACGACCTGCCCGAAGACCAAAAGGTCTGCCCGTGCTGCAAGGGCGCGATGCACCGGATGGGCGAGCAGACCTGTGAGCAGTTGCATATCGAGCTCAAGGCATCGGTATTGCAACACGTGCGCTTCAAATATGCGTGTCGCCATTGCGAGCGCCACGCCGAACATACGCCGGTTGTGATCGCTTCCATGCCGACGCAGCCGCTGCCAGGAAGCAACGCGAGCCCGGCAATGATCGCTACGGTGATGACGGCCAAATACGCGGACGGCACACCGCTGTATCGCATGGAAGAGGCGCTGACTCGCTCGAACATTGCGGTCAGTCGCGGTACGCTGGCACACTGGATTATCCGTCCCGCCGAGCTGCACCTGTCCCGTCTGTATGAAGCGATGCGCAGAACACTGCTTGCGCAGTCCCTGCTTCATGGCGACGAGACGACAGTGCAGGTGCTCAAGGAAGACGGCAAGACAGCGCAGAGCAAGTCGTACATGTGGGTGTATCGCAGCGCCAAAGACAGTACCGAACCGGTCGTGCTGTTCGAATATCAGCCAGGACGCGGGCAGCAATATCCGCAGGCCTTTCTGGGCGGCTACGCCGGAACGCTGATGACCGACGGGTACAGTGCGTGGCGCACGCTGGAAGGTGTGACCCATCTCGGATGCATGGCTCACGCGCGCCGCGGGTTTGATGAGGCGTACAAGGCTCACAGGAAACCCGACGGCCGCGCACGCAAGGCGCTCGAATACTTCAAGGCGCTTTACCAGGTTGAGACCCTCGCACGCGGCGTACTGCCCGAAGGTCGAAGCCGTGCCGAGCACACGTATGAGTTGCGCCAGGCGCACAGCGTGCCTCTGCTGGAGGCGTTCAAAATCTGGCTCGATGAACAGGCGTCGCAAGTGCTGCCTGAAAGTCTGACCGGCAAGGCTATCAGCTACACACGCAATCAGTGGGCATACCTGCGACGCTATGTCGATGATGGGGTCTCACCCATCGACAACAATCTGCTCGAGCGCGACATCCGCCCATTTACGACCGGAAGAAAGGCATGGCTGTTCAGCGACACAGTCGCTGGCGCGAAGGCCAGTGCGATCATCTACAGCTTGATGCTGACGTGCCGTGCATGCGGAGTCGAGCCGTATGCCTATCTGCTGCGCGTGCTGACCGAGCTGCCGCAGCGCTCAGCGGATGCCGATATCCGGGACCTGCTCCCATTCAACTTCACGAAGCGGAACGACGAATCCGCGTCAACGTGATCGAGCGCAGATTATTCAGTGGTCCGCCGTGGTGCGTGTTAATTCGCGCTTACAGTTTTTTTATCTGTATCTGTTTCTCGATGTCTTCAGCCGAAAGATTGTCGGCTGGCAGGTCTATGCCGAGGAAAGCAGCGCGCTGGCCAGCGAAGTCCTCAGAGACCTTTGCGCACGCGAATCGATACAGCCCGAACAGGTGATCCTGCACTCCGATAACGGCGGCCCGATGAAAGGCGCGACGATGCTCGCTACCCTCCAGGCGCTGGGCGTCATGCCGTCGCTCAGTCGCCCCGGCGTGAGCAACGACAACCCCTATTCCGAGTCGCTTTTCAAGACCCTGAAGTACCGGCCTGCCTATCCTCTCAAGGCGTTCGATACCCTGTTCGCCGCGCGCACCTGGGTGGGCGCGCTGGTGCGCTGGTACAACGAGGAGCATCGACACAGCGCGATCCGGTTCGTGACGCCGGCGCAGCGTCATGCCAACCTCGATCAGGACATTTTGCTTCGACGCACTGCGCTTTACCAGGCGGCAAGGCAGCGCAATCCGCTCCGATGGAAAGGCCCCACCCGCAACTGGCAGCGCGTTGACACCGTGCATCTGAATCCCGATCGCATCGATAACCCGGGCGTCACACTACAACGTCGCAAGCAGGAGAGAAAAGCCGCCTGATATTTATTCGTTGAGGCGACAACTAGCTTGAAAATTTCCGATTGCCGATCATGGGCACGATCCCCGTGATCTATACGAATTCCACCACGACAGCACCATCATGCCTCACGCGCGCGCGAATGAGGAACTGGCCCAGCCGAGTCGCTTACTCAGCAGGAGAAACCCGAAGACTTCGTCATTGCGACCGGCGTCCAATACAGCGTGCGGGAGTTCGTTCAGCGCGCCGCGATCGAACTGGGCATCGAAGTGCGCTTCGAAGGCAGCGGCGCGAACGAGGTCGGGATCGTGCATCGTGTTCATGACAGTCAGCACCGCATCGCGCCGGGAACGGTCATCGTGCGGGTCGATCCGCGCTATTACCGTCCGACCGAAGTGGAGACGTTGCTGGGCGATCCGTCCAAGGCGCATGTCAAGCTCGGCTGGACACCGTCGATCAGCTTCAACGCACTAGTCAGGGAAATGGTGCTGGCGGATTATCAGCTTGCCAAACGGGATGCGCTTGTGACGCTGGCCGGATATCGCGCGCTGCAACACCATGAATAGTGCGAGCGAAGGGGAGTTCAGATCAAAGGCGGTACAGACTCTTTCGAGGAGCCGGCATGATCGTGTTCATTGCACCGTACAGCGCCGCGAGGCGCGGGAGCAATCGGAACCTCGGCGCCACGCGCAAGATCGAGTTCTTTCTGGCGATGGCCGCGCGCATGACGAGCAACGTCGTGCTCGTGAACACGCTGCATGAGAGTACGAAGTGGGTGCCGCGTGAAGTTCGCAAATGCACGGTCGGCAATGTACGAATTCGCGAAATTGCACTCCGTCGCTATCCCGTGCGCATCCTCGGTAAGTTTCTGAACCTGCTCGAAGTCGATGCAGTGAGTCGTGAAGTAGCGCAGTTTGGCCGGCCAGACGCAGTATGGATCTATAACGCTTACGCGTTCGAGGTGATGCTTGCGCGCGCACTGACGCGCGATTTCGGCGCGCGACTCATCTTCCAGTTCGATGACTGGATGCTAGCGCGTCGTTCCTTGCATCCAAAACCGCTGATCGACTTTCTCGCCTGGCGTTATCTGCTTCCGCCGCCTTCGGTGTGCCTGGCGGTGAACGATCATGTCGCGGCTCGCGAGCATGAGCGTAGCGGCCGTCCAGTGTTGCCGTGCCCGGGCGTGGTCTCCAATGAACTGGTCGCCGCCTGCGCGGGACGTCAGCCATTCCAGAAGCCCGATTCCGGGCGAACGGTCGTAGGCTATTTCGGCGGCTTGTGGCCTGAGAAAGGCGCTGATCTCGTGCTCGAACTCGTGAAACGATCGAGCGGACGCTTTCTCTTCCACGTCTGCGGCAACGGCCCGCTCGCCGATGCATTCGCAGAAGTCAGTCGATTATCCGGCGATGTGCGCTTTCATGGACAGGTGGACGATGCGACGCTGTTCGATCTGATCGCGGAGTGCGACGTTCTTGTCAATGTGCACGCGTCCATCGAAAAGATGGGCAACGGGGTCTTTCCGTTCAAGGTCGTTGAGTATGTCGCGTCAGGCCGGCTCGTGATATCCACCGATCTCCCGCCGATGAGCTTGCACGATGTGATAGAAGCGGTGCACTTCGTTGCGCCTCGCGTCGAATCGATTCAGGATGCGCTGTCCGACGCACCACACCTTTACGCGGTCAAGCGACAGAAGATCGAGAAGGCGATGGCCGTGACGCGCGATATGCTGTCCGCGAACGCGCTCGAACATGCCATCACCTCTATGCTCTTCGGTCCGCAACCATCGCCGGATGAACGCGCCGACGACGCCGATGCTGTCAAGCCAAACTCCAATCGCGAGGAACATCGACATGCCTGAAAGGACGAGTCGGCAATATGATTCTAATGAGGCGTTCGAACGCGTGAGGATGCTCGTCGAACGCGCCGACATGCTGCGCATGCAATCCGCTGCGGTGCCGCTGAAGGATTTGAAGGCGATACTCGAGTCATACGAGACGGTGTGCATGCACTCGAACGGATCTGGCGCACGGCCGCGCGTCGTGAACCTCTAGCGAGAGCTTGCCGTGCGCACCGTCCTACTGACCGGAACGCCAGTCGTGGTCTCGCGATTTGTCTTCGGTACCGCCGGGCTGTTCAACAGCGGCTCCGAGAAAACGAGGCGGCGGCTGCTGTTTTCTGCCGCCGATGCCGGCTTCACTCATTTCGATACCGCACCTTACTATGGCTTCGGCCTCGCCGAGCGCGACCTGAGCTGCGTGCTGAAACAGCGCCCGGACGTCACGGTGACGACCAAGGTAGGCCTTTACTCGCCCGGCGGCGAAGAGCAAAGCGCCGCCGCCGATTTCATGCGCAAGGCAAGCGGTCGATTGCTGCGAGCGGTCTCCCGGCCTCAGGTGGACTTCTCGCTGAGCCGCGCGCAACGAACCTTCGAAGGCAGCCTGCGCCGTCTCGGTCGCGATGTCATCGACATCTATACGCTGCATGATCCGGACCTTAAGCTGATCGACACCGACGAGTGGTTGCGATGGCTGGAAAGCCTTATTCACGCGGGCAAAGTGCGCACGTTCGGACTCGCGCTCACTCGCGAGAAGGCGGAGCCGTTTCTCGCGGCCGGCTCCCAACTCACTCGCTTTATTCAGGTTCACGACAGCCTGGACACGCGTGAAGCCGACATCCTTACGCGTTATCGAAAGCCGTTTCAAATCACTTACGGTTATGTTTCCGCGTCCCGCAGGGCAGGGTCGCCGCTGCCGGTGTCGGAAGTGCTGCGCCAGGCGCTCGAGCGCAATGCCGATGGCGCCATCATCGTCAGCACGACACAGCCATCGCGCTTATCCCAATACGCACGCCTTGTCGATGAGCGCACTCATGCTTCGTGATCTGAACGGTAAAGGAAAGGTGTCGCTCGAGGCGGATTTCATCGTGATAGGCGCGGGTACAGTCGGGTTGCCCACGAGCGTGCTGCTTGCGCGCAAGACCGGAAAGACCGTCATCTGCCTCGAAACGGGCGGGCTGCGCCAGCAGCAGGACACGCATCCGCTCAACGAAGTCGTGCAACTCGGCATGGCGTACAAAGGCGCGTCGCATGGGCGCTTCCGATGCCTGGGTGGCACCTCGATGCGCTGGGGCGGCGCGCTGATTCCGTTCCAGCATTCGGACCTCAGCAATGCAAGATGGCCCATCGAACTCGATGAACTGACGCCGTTCATCTCCGATGTCGAGCGTCTTTTTTCCCTCGACTCCGGCCCGTATTCGGATCAGTCTTTTCCGTTCGATCTCGGCGAGACGCATGTGAATCGTCTCGCGAAATGGCCGAGATTCACAAAGCGCAATGTCGCCGCGCTGCTGAGCGCCGAACTTGCCGCGGCGGGCAACCTACACGTATGGCTCAACGCCCATGTCGTGCAAATCAGGACTGATGCCGCGCGCGTTCATCTGGAAGCCGTTTCGCCAAACGGCGACCGCTTGACAGTCGAAGGCGGGAGACTCATCGTCGCGGCGGGGGCGATCGAAACGACGCGGCTGGCGTTACTGATCGACCGGCAAAACGGCGGTGCGGTTTCGGCCGTGACGCCGGCGCTTGGCCGTTACTTCGCGGATCATATCTCTGCGGAAGTGGCGGAGATCGTTCCTTCCAGGCATGACGTGCTGAACAAGATCGTCGGCTTTCGATTCAGCGCGGCGGGTTCGATGCGCAACATCCGCTTCGAACTGGCGCCGCAGTCGCCTGCGCGCCAAGCGGTTCCTCCGGGCTTCTGTCATATCGGCTTCAAGATAGAGAAGCCGGGTGGTTTCGATGTCGTGCGCGCCGTGCTCCAGAGTGTGCAAAAGCGCCGCCTGCCGCAACCGCGCGTGGTCTGCGACCTGATCGCCAATGCGCCGTGGCTCACGCGCGCAGTCTGGTGGCGTCTCATCAACAAACGTCTGCTTTTCCCGGCTCATTCGCGGCTCATCGTACATGCAGTCGTCGAACAAGTTTCGACTTGCGATAACCGCATCGAACTCAGTCAGACACGGTGCGACCGGTTCGGGCTGCCGCTTGCGGAAATCACATGGTCGGTGACCGAGACGGACAAGCGGAACGTCGTTCAGACTTCGGACCTCTTCAGGAAGACATGGGAGACGACCTCCTTCGCGCGGATGGGCGCGTGGAAGCCTCTCGAACGTGAGCGCATCTGGAACAGCCTCGATGACTCGGAAGGAATCTTTCATCCGACCGGATCGACCCGCATGGGCGCGACCCCGGCGGAGGGCGTGGTCGATAAAGATCTCAATCTCTTTGGTGTTGCCAACGTGCAATTGCTCGCCACGTCCGTTCTGCCGACGGGAGGCGGTGCGAATCCCACAATGATGCTGCTCCTGCTCGCCATGCGCTGTGTCAATCGACACGCGAACGAATGTGTTCGGCCAGAAGCTTGATGCTTTCCGCCAACCGCATGTAAGCGCGTGAAGCGAACACTATCGTGGCTTTTACAGATGAGAGAAGGATAACGAAGCATTCAGGCGAAGCAGGGAGAACGTTCGATTGAGAACACTTCACATCATTTCATCGGTTCAGAGACAATACGGCGGACCGCCGGAAGTCCTCAAGCGACTCGCGGGAGAACTGCGCAACGCTGGCCATGTCATCGATGTGGTGTGTCTGGACGATCCCGCAGATGTCGATGAAGACGACGCGGCCTTTGCGCGAGTGATCCGGCTCGGACACCGTCTGGGCAGGTACCGATTCAACCTCGAACTCGTGCGATGGCTCAAGCATCACGTCAGCGAATACGACGCGATCGTCCTTGATGGACTGTGGCAATTCCATAGCGCCGCCGTGTTGTTTGCCTTGCGCCTGCGCAACGTTCCGTACTACGTCGTGCCGCACGGGATGCTCGGTCCATGCAGCAATGATCCGCATGGATTCAGGCATGTGAAGAAGCTCGTGTACTGGGTGCTCATCGAGCGGCATATCGTCGGCGGCGCGAAGGCTGTGCTCTTCTCGCCCGGACGGGCAGTTCAAATTCCTCCACTTATGGGCGCCCAAATTCCCCCACCCCGTAACGCAGGACGTCGTCGAGTTTTAGCCTTCTTTCGTTTTCTGCGCAAGCGCCTCGGCAGCTTCCTTGAGCCTGTAGCTGCGACCATTGAATTCGAGGAGGTGGCAATGATGCATAAGGCGGTCAAGGATCGTGGTGCTCATCGTGTTGTCGCCAAGATAGGCGCCCCAGTCCTGTACGACGCGATTGGAGGTGACCACCACGCTTCGACGCAACTTGTAGCGCTGATGGATCAGGGTCTGCAATAGTGCGCCGGCGTCGTCGGGGATCGTACGTGAGAGGAACAGGTCGTCGAGCACGAGCAGGTCGCAATCGAGAATGGCACGCAGCCGCGCCTGCCGTTGTTCCTGCGCACTCAGCGCATAACGGTTGAAGAAGTCATCGGTCTCGAGATACTGCACCTTGTGCCCGTGGAGGACGGCCTGATATGCGACGGCCTTCGCCACGTGCGACTTGCCGGTGCCAGGCTTGCCGACAATTAAACCGTTTTCGCCAGCGGCGATGAACTTCAGTGCGTGTAGCTGGAAGCAGGCTTGGCGAGGCAGCTTTGGATTGAACGACCAGTCGAATTCCGTCAGGGTAAGCCTCTCCTCGAGACCCGATTGCTGGTAGCGACGCTCGATGAGGCGCGACTGTCGCCGGTCGAGTTCGTCCTGCAGAATCAGCGCGAAGGTCTCCAGAAATGGTTGCTGGCTCCCTTGGGCCTGCAGCACGCGTGTCTCGAGCGTGTCGCGTACGCCTGACAGACGCAATAGCCTTAGCGCGCGTTCGATGTCCGGTAAGGTGGTGGTCATACGGTTTCTCCCGTCGTGGAGGATCGAGATGTGGCGCTGTGCTGCGCGCCGGCGTCGAAGAGCTCGCTGTATTCGGTTGCGGGCCGGATCAACGGGTGCTCCTGGGTGAGCGGCAAGGCGAGTTGGGGCGCCCGATCGAGGCGCTCAAGTGCCTGTTCGAACAGCCGTTCGACAACGGTGCGCACCTGCCGGTAGCGATACAGGTGATGATGCAGCGCGTGGTCGCAGGCTTGCTCGACGAGCCAGGCGGGATACTTCTTCGCCAGCGCGACGATGCCCCACATGCCGCGATGTCCGACGCGTCCTTCGGCGTCGAACAGATGCTGGCAAAGTGCCTTCGTTTGTGGGCCGATGTCGCCGGCGCTAGCGAGCGCCAGGCTCGTCTGGCGCGACGGATTGAACGGTCGCTCGCTCTCGGGCAATTCGAGTGAACCGGGCTGCGTGTGGCGTGGATGGGTGCGCAGCAACTCCTGAGTGCGCCGGTCGCGGATCTCAATCGTGGTGTCGTAGATGCGCACGCTGACGAGGCTGCCGATGGGCGCAGGGCGCGCCGCATAGTTGCTGCGCTCGATACTTACTGTGGTGTCGTCCCAGACGGTGCGTACGACTTCGGTGAAGTAGCGGAACGCGGTGGCCGGCAGCGGCCGCAGATGTGGCTTCTCCTCCTGGAACATCGCTTCGACCTGCCGCCGCGCTCTGCCGTGGATGCGCCTGGCTGCCCAGTTCTCCTCCCAATGCATAAGGAATTCGTTCTGAGCTTCGAGTGATTCGAAACGCCGGCCGGTGAGCGCGGTGTTCTGCGTGTGTTGGATCGCGTTCTCTACGGTGCCCTTTCGATTCGGGTCTCGTACGCGAGCAGGGTCGGCCACGACGCCGTAATGCTCAAGCATCGCCGCACGGAAATTTTCAAGCTAGTTGTCGCCTCAACGAATAATTTCAGGCTGCCTTTCTCTCCTGGTTAGGGCGTCGTGGGGTACCGCCCTGGTTATCGATTCGATCCGGGTTCAGGTGCACAGCATCGACGCGTTGCCAGTTGCGCGTTGGGCCTTTCCACCGAAGCGGATTGCGTTGCCGGGCGTACTCGTAGAGCGCCGCGCGTCGATCCAGAATGTCCTGATCGAGGTTGGCATGACGCTGCGCCGGCGTGACGAACCGGATCGCGCTGTGACGATGCTCCTCGTTGTACCAGCGCACCAGTGCGCCCACCCACGTGCGCGCGGCAAACAGGGTATCGAATGCCTTGAGCGGATAAGCAGGTCGATACTTTAGGGTCTTGAACAACGACTCGGAGTAAGGGTTGTCGTTGCTCACGCCCGGGCGACTCAGCGACGGCATGACGCCCAGCGCCTGAAGGGTGGCAAGCATCGTCGCGCCTTTCATCGGGCCGCCGTTGTCCGAATGCAAAATCACCTGGGCGGGCTGTATCGCTTCGCGCGCGCAGAGGTCCTTGAGGACTTCGCTGGCCAGCACGCTGCTTTCCTCGGCATACACCTGCCAGCCGACAATTTTGCGACTGAACACGTCGAGAAACAGATACAAGTAGAAGTACTGCCCACGAACCGTGGTCGGCAGATACGTGATGTCCCAGCTATACAATTGGTTCGGTGCATCGGCGCAAACCGAACGGGGTTTGCTGCGTGCCTGTGCCGGCCGTTCGCTGCGCCGGTGTGCGAGTTGCTTCTCGGCCTTCAGGACCCGGTAGAACGTCGATTCGGAGGCGATATAGCGTTGCTGGTCTGCCAGTCGAGGCACGATCTGGCTTGGCGGCAGATGACCGAATTCGGGCGAGTTCGCGATCGCCAGAAGCTCGGCGCGTTCGTCGGCAGAGAGCTTGTGACGCGGCGCGTGATGCCGTAACGAGCGCCCGTCCACCGCGTCAGGTTCGCCGCGCTGCCAGCGCTGAACCGTTCGAGCACTGAGCCCTAGAATGCTGCACGCACGCGCCTGGCGAGCCCCGGCCAGGGTCGCCTCGCTGATCAGGTCGATCAATGCCTTGCGCTCTTCAGGGACCGTCATTCGGCCTCGCCCCCGAACAGCGCACGGTGCTTTTTTTGCAGCACCAACAGCGCCGCAGCTTCAGCCAGCGCCTTCTCCTTGCGTTTGAGTTCGCGCTGCAGCTCGAAATTGGCCTGCTTCAGATCCCGGACTTCCGTGGCGCTCTCGCGCCGACTACCGGTTCCACCGACCGTGCAAAAATCCGCTCGCCACTGCGCGAGATGATGTGCGAACAGGCCGCGCTCGCGACACCAGCTGTTCAACGCTTCGTCGACCAACCCGTGGCTCTCCTGCAAGGCCATCAGCCGTTCTTCCAGCGACCAGTCTTCCGGACGTCTTGCGTGTTCGGAGCCCGAGCTCCGCTTCGCGGCGGCGGCGCCTCTCATCCACTTCCTTAACGTCAGTACGTTCACGTTCAATTCGTCGGCCACTGCTCCAACCGTTCGGGGGCCGCGCTGCAGGACCTTCGACAGCGCCTGTTCCTTAAATTCAACAGAATACGTTTGTTTCGCCTTCACCCTGTACCTCTGACTCTTCTCGATAAGAAAGTTCAGAGGCGACAACTAGTCTGACGCCGGGGGCCGCATAGAGCCGGTTCAGCTCCGGCTCATATAGGTCGGGGGTGATGACACCTTCCCGGAGGTTATCGAGGACGACGTAACTCACGCTGCCACCGAAGTACCGGAAGGCGTCCTCATGTAGTTGCGCCCAAACCTGCTTGCTCGACTTCCAGACCACTTGCCGGAAGCTGCGCCGCGAATAGCGTAGCGTCATGACGAACAAGCGCGGGCGCCGATACCGGCCCGTCCTCGGATCACGCGTCGGCGCGCCCTCACCATAATCGACTTGAGCTTCCTCAGCCGGAGCAAACTCGAGGCGGTCAAACTGCTCGGGATCGACGTGCCGGAGGGCGCGCACAAAGCGTTTGACGCTGTCGTAGCTCGCAGTAAAGCCGAACTGGTCGACCAGATCCTGGTAAATCGCTTGGGCATTGCGCTTCAAGCGTATCTGCTGCTCAATCCACTCGCGATAGGGTTCGCTGGCGGAACGGGCGAAATTGAACGGTTTGACCGGTGCGACGATCCGAGAAGCCGGCGGGCGCGAAAGTGAAGGAGTTTGCGGTGGAGGAATTTGCGCGCCCACCGGCTCCGCCATGCCGGCGGGCGCGGGGGTGGAGGAATTTGCGTCGCCCGTGACTCGCTGCGATTCAAAGATCGACTGATAGCGGCGGATCGTCTTGCGGTCGATCCCCGTGACCTCGTGGATCTTGCGCTGACTTGCCCCGCGTTCGAGCAGCGTGAATATCGTGGCTTGGAGATGCTGCTTCAAGACGTTCACCTCTCGGTCTCCTTCATGCCTGAAGGAGAAGAAAATAAACGTCCTGCGATGTCGCTACCGGCTACTCAACCGGGGGCGCGGGGTGGAGGAATTTGAAGCGCCCATCCCCGGAGGAATTTGGGTGCCCGCCGGGGCTTCTCGGCCCAAAGCGAACGGGAACTGGCGCGTGTGACCTATCCGCTGTACCGGGCGGCCGAGGCGCTCGCGATTCCCGGCACGGCGCCCCCGCCACCCATACAGCACTTCGATGTCGAACAATGGCGCTCGGCGCGGACCGTCGAAAGCCGAAGGATCATTCTCTTTCTCGGCCGAATCCATGAAGTGAAAGGATGCGATCTGCTGATCCGCTCCTTCCGCGAACTGCGCGCGAGTGGGCACGACTATCAGTTGGTAGTAGCGGGTCCGGACGACAACGGACTCGAGTCGAAACTGAGAAGCGAGGCGGCGGCGCTCGGCATCGCGGACGCGATCACTTGGGCCGGAATGGTCCGGGGCGCGGACAAGTGGTCGCTGCTCCGGGCGGCGGATGTGCTCATCCTCCCTTCACATCACGAGAACTTCGGGATGGTCGTCGCGGAAGCGCTCGCGTGCGGCGTTCCGACGCTTCTCTCGAACAAGGTGGGCGTGTGGCAGCAAGTCGTCGCGGATGGCGCCGGCCTCGCCGATGACGACACGCAACCGGGCATCACCCGGCTCCTGCGCCGTTGGGCCGAGATGCCGGCCGCTGAACAGTCCGCCATGAGATGCGCGGCGGAGCGGTGCTTCAATGAGCGGTTCCACGTCAGGCATGTCGCGCGGAATTATCTCGCGCTGCTAGGCGGACTCGACGAGGTGGCACTTCCGGCGGCATGAACCCGCCGTCGTCATTCGTCTCGTTCCCGAACACACGATAGGTCGATGCCATGTCCTGCAACGCATCTGTACTCGTCCTCACGAAGAACGAAGAAGCGGATTTGCCCGCCTGCCTGCAGAGTGTGGACTGGTGCGACGACGTCTGGATTCTCGATTCCGGGAGTGAGGATCAGACGGTGCAGATCGCCATATCGATGGGAGCCCAGGTTTGCGTCAGACCATTCGACGGGTTTGCATCGCAGAGAAACTTCGGGTTGCGAAATATACCGTTCAAATACGAATGGCTGCTTATTCTGGACGCGGACGAACGTCCGACCGAACGTCTGACGTCGTCCATTTACCGGTTCATCGATGAGGCAAGCGAGGAGGTATCGGCCGGGCGGTTACGCAGGCGCGACTTCTATATGTCCCGCTGGCTCAGGCACGCGCAGATTTCTCCGTATTTCATCCGGCTTGTCAGGCATTCACGGGTCAGATACGAACGGGAAGTCAACGAGGTCATGATCGTCGACGGTGATATCGCGCCTGTCGAGGGATTCCTCGATCATTATCCCTTCTCTAAGGGCATGTCGCACTGGCTCACGAAGCACAATGTCTATTCGTCGATGGAGGCGGCGCAGATGAAAGGCACTGCCGATGCATCCTTCAGAACCGCGCTGTTTCATCCAGATTTCAATCTGCGGCGCAAGCATCAGAAAGTCTTCTTCTATAGGATGCCACTGCGTCCGCTGATCAAGTTTTGCTATATGTTTTTCGTAAGAAGGTCATTCCTCGACGGGCGCGCGGGCATCAACTACACCATGCTTCAGTGTTTCTACGAATACATGATTTCACTGAAGGAGAGGGAGGCGGTGGAAAGCCAGTCGATGCACAATCGCATGGTCGCCACGGATGAGGCTTCCGCAATCGATGCATCGAGTGTCGAAGATGCGCGAATCGCCATGTCGTCCGGCCAGGACGCGCACGAAAGCCCGTTCACACGATAGCGCGCGTGAGTTTCATGAGTAGTGCGCCGTCGGCGGCGTCGGTCGCCGGTCTACTCTTCCGAACCGGGCCTTCGTCAGAATCAACGCGAGGGCGAGCAGGACCACTTTGTCGTACCAGAAGAAGGCACCGTTGAATTGCATCGATAAAAGAAGGAGGCAGACCTCGGGGGCGCTACAGCGCAGAAGCAAAATCAATAGAACGATCGTGCCTCCTACTGCGCCATACTGCAGAAAGATGTTGATGAGCGCGTTGTCGCTTGCGCCGCGTTCGATCCGCGCGCCGGGAATGAGATCGGCCGGTACCACTTTACCCAGAGACTCCGACGGCAGGCCGAACACATAACCTTGCGCGAGCGTCTCGCCTGCTGCGCTGAGCGGTTGTGTCAGCCGGGAGCGCGACGAACTGTCCGAACCGTCCGAGATGTCGTTCCACCTGTTGCTCATGAACACGAACGCCACACTCAGAAAGAGAAAAGTGACGAGGACCACCAGGAGTGTCCTCAACGGAGACTGCTTGTTCAGGACGAGAAACATGACCACGAGAGCAAGAATGCCGCTAGCGGTCTGAGCCATCAGGACCGTCGCCATCGCGGCGCTCATGAACGCAATCATCTCGCGCCGGCTGTCCGCCAAAAGTTTGTGACCGACAAACACCAGACATACCACGACGAAGCCCAAATAGGACGGCTCCGCGAAGGTCGCGCACGGACGCATCACAATACGGATGCCGTGAAGTTTCTCGAAGTCCAGCCAACATGCCGACGACGTCCAGCAATCGGTCGAGTTGATGGTCGCGGGGTAGTACATCGATGGAACGAAGAACCGTCCGGTGCGATCGAGTTGCAGGTCGATCGTCTGCAATGTCGTCATGACGAGCAGCGCGATCATGAGCACCCAAAGTCCCCATTTGATCGCGGTCTTGTTGCCATCGGTAAAGTCGAACCTGACTCGTTTCAGACTCACTATCATGAAGAAACACGCCGCCTCCCGCAACGACCGATACAGGCCATCGAGATGAAACTCGTCAGGCATGAATAAATGAGGGAGGATCATCACGCTCGCGCCGATGATCGCCAGCGCGAACCACAACGCATTCAGTTTTCGGATAGCGGTCAGGACCGCTAATACGAAACATGCTCCTGCCACCGAGAGGTGGGACGTGTAGCCGAATTGGATCGCGAGCACGCACGCGACCGTTGCAGTCACCACGATCAGACTGAGTGGCTTCACGCGGCGTTCCAGAGACGGCGCGGTTCCGACAGGTGCGGCCAGATGGCTCATAGGTCAGCAGAGGTTTGTGCTACCTGCGACGGTTCGATCTTCGGACAAGGTCATTCGACTATTTTTTGTAGACCTTTGGTGAGGAGAGCGAGTTGGCCCGTCCGAAAATGCCATGAGCTTGTCCGGCGATACGCCTTGCGGAGGCAATCTTCAGGCAGGGGTCGCAACACGCAAGCCTACGCAACCAGCGTTGAGAAGCTCGAGGTCGTGCCGGATTCGCGAACATAACGGACGCCAATGATCGCGTAGTGTTCTCGTCCTCGAGGGCGACCGGTCAAGCGCACGCGATGTGGAACGCATCCGAGCTCGGTGAACTCGCCATGGAATACGGCCATGCAAAGCCCGCGTCGGCTCGTTATGTGCGCATGCAATCCTTCACCAACGATTTCAGTTCGTTGATGTCGAACGGCTTTGCGAGGATGACGACACCGGCCATCGATGCACGCGTTAATTCCTGCGCGTATCCGGTCATTAAAGCGATTGTCTGATCTGGCCAACGGTGCCGGACACTCTCAGCCAGATCCAGTCCATCGAGCTTGCCAGGCATTTGAACGTCCGATAACACGAGATCGAAGCGATGTCCGTTCTCAAACAGGGCGATCGCGCTGTCCGCCGTTAGTTCATGGCGGACGTTGCAACCGAAAACGTCGAGGACCGCAGCAATGCC
Organism: Caballeronia sp. Lep1P3; assembly: GCF_022879595.1. NCBI lineage: Bacteria > Pseudomonadati > Pseudomonadota > Betaproteobacteria > Burkholderiales > Burkholderiaceae > Caballeronia > Caballeronia sp. Lep1P3. The sequence goes on from NZ_CP084267.1 coordinate 547,209, forward strand.
GTCCGCGACGCTCTGGTTGTCCTCAACAAGCAATACGGTTATCCCTTGCGCGATGACATCGGTCGCCTGCTCCGGCACCGGTTCGACTGCTGGTTCTTCGCAACGCTCGCCATGTGCAAGACGTGGCAGATAGAGGCTGACTGTCGTGCCGCCGCCAGGCGTGCTCTCTATCCGCGCGGTGCCGCCTGCCTGCTCGCACGTTGTCATGACTTGAGCAAGGCCGAGCCCGGTGCCAGCCCCCTTCGCCTTCGTTGTGAAAAGCGGTTCGAATGCGCGTCGTGCGACTGCATCGGACATGCCGCTACCGGTGTCGGTAAAGCGGACGCGCGCGTACTCACCGGGAGCCAACGCGGACTCACTGTCTGGGAGGCTGATCACATCGCATCGTATCGTGAGCGTTCCTCCGTCCGGCATAGCGTCTTTTGCATTAACGGAAAGATTGATGACAGCAGCCTCCAACTCGACTGGGTCGACCATCACGCTGCCGGTCTCCTCGGCCATCTGAATATCGACCGTGACGTGCTCGCCCACCGAGGTCTCGATCATGTCATGCAATGAGTTGAGCCAGTCGCACACATCGACGCATTCCAGTTTCACGGGCTGCTTTCGCGCGACGCTCATTAAACGACGGGCGAGTCCTTGCGCACCTTTCGCAGCTTGCTGCACGGCCAGGACTTCTTTTTCGAGGTTCATGTAGCGCTTGCGTCGCGCGAGTTCCATGTTCGCGTTCACGACCATCAGCAGGTTATTGAAATCATGCGCGACGTTGGCCACTAGATTGCCAAGCGCCCCCATGCGGCGCAGTTGCCGATTGGATGTTTCGGCCGACACGCGTCTGCTGACTTCGCTATGCCAGTTCTGCCAGGCACGTTCCTCTTCCTGCAGCCTGCGCAGTGACACCCACAGCAGTATCCATACAACGATGCATGGCACGAGCATGATCGCCGCAATCGCACCGAGATTGGCGCGCCAACTCGCTGCGAGAGACGACGTTTCGATACCCGCTATGACATACAGCGGATAGCCCGCGACGCGTCGGTAGGCGAGGACCCGCTTAAGCCCGTCGACCGGCGATAAGGAAAGCAGATGGCCAAAGCGCGGATTGTTACTTATCGCCTGCGGCACCCCCGATATACTCACTGGTGCGCTCTTGTCAGTGACCGTATCGGGGAATCGGACCAGCGTCTTTCCATCCGCTCGATAGAGCCCGATGAGGACAGCCGGGTCATTACCTGTCAGCGCGTGATAGAACTCCAGGAAGTACTGCTGTCGCAATGAGATCGATAAGACACCAAGGGACCGGCCTTCGGAGTCAACCCAGGACGTGCTGACGGCGAACACGTTTTCGGAATGGACTATCCCGGGCTGTGGTAAAGAAATATGAGGCTGTCTGCCAGGTTCCGAAGCAGCTTCGAGCGTCTCTGTACCGCTGATCGATGCCGCCGGAACTGGATAGAACCGGCTGTCGGCAAGCAGTGCCCCCGTTGCAGTGAATACCGAGGCGCTGGCAATCTGCGGGAAGTGCCCAACGATCGCGTTGAGCGATTGATGCATTGTCGGTTCGAGACGGCTAATCCACTCGGGCTTCTGTTCGCCCACGAGTTCCGCCATCCGCGCGAGAATCTCGGCATTGAGTTCTTGCACAGTGGCAGCCTGTTCCTCCGCAACTAACGTGAGGCGATCGACGTCATTGAAAGCATCCGTGAGGCGTCGGTGATAGTCGAACCAGGCGTACCCGCCAATGAAGAGTAGCGGCCCTAGTAAAGATATTATGGCGAGCAGAACGACAATCGAACGGGTCGCCGAGAAATCTCGATGCGGCGGGGGCAGCTCCAACGGAATGTCGTCTGTTTCGTCCATTGCGAGGTTCCGTTGTAAGGCCGCCAAGTCCTGGCTGCTGTGGCGCGTTGGTGCGGCGTGAAAGTATGCGACCGCTATGCTAAGAATATAGAGCTATATCTAAGCTGTCGCCAAGAAAGGGCCGGAAAGTCGGAGGCGGCATTGCACTGCCCGATGCTCGGGGCGGGCATCGGCGCAAACGAGCGATCAGCGTGGAAGGGGAGCATTGTTTTCGCATAGCCGTGCTTGTGCGGTGATGCAGGCGCGGTGCGACGACACGCGGAAGACGCGACCGAAAGCAAGAGCACGGTGCGTAGTAAGGCTCAGATCGCCGATTGCATATCAAAGCTGCGTCCGGTTTCGACGCGTTATTTAGTCTCACCTGCAAAATTCGATCTCGCTCGCGCGTGCTCCCGAGTGGTCGATCGGGGCGCAGTCCCACCTTTCCATCTCGGACGGTCGCGCGGGGCGCGAACAAGGCTTCGGGCGAGTCTTTGAACCAGCAGCGCAGCCACGCAAGAACAAAAAATATGGGCGCAAGCCCCAGGCGGACGATGGCGCGCAACAGCCAGCGCAAGTTGTAGCCCGCCGCGCACAACACTGCGTGTAACGCGTCGCCGATTTGCCCTTTTAGCCAGCAACGCCGCATGCCGTGCTCCTGTTTTACGTGCCCGATGATCGGCTCGATCGCTTGGCGGCGCTTTAACCACTTTCGCTGCGTACTGCTTAGCGCCTTGTGTTTACCTCGATGAATCAGCTGCACCGGCGCAACATCGGCATCCACACCGCGAAATCCGAGGTCGGCCAGCACGATCTTCGGCGTCGGCGTGCCCGGCAAATCCTGCAGCAAGATGTTCGTTTGTTCAAGTTGCGCGGCCAGCGTGTGCCCGTCGTAAGGGTTGCCTGCAAACGAGCGCGCACCGACGATCAGACCCTGCTTCTCCGTGATCGCGAGACTGACTTTGACACCGAATTCGTAGGGCTGGCGGGCCTTGCCTTTGGATATGCATTCCACTTCTGGCGCGTGAAGCGCGTAGAGTTTGTGCTTGTCCTTCGCACGCTGACGGCAGATACGCCAGGCGCGCTCCAGCCAGATTCGCAAGGATGCCTGTTGCTCAGCGGATGCACCCGATAATTTGCGTTCGATGTCACGCAGCAATCGTCCGAGTATCGTGCGCTGACGCTTGAGCACCCGGCGCAGACGCTTGAACTGTTTGGCATGCGCATAGCCGCCTGCCCGGCGACGCAACTGTTTCCCCTCGCGCTGGTAGGTCTGCTTGAGCGTCAGTCCGGCGCGTTGGGCGAGCCTTGCGAGTTTTCCTCGTGCAACCTCCAGCAAGCGGCTGTCAGTCGGGTAGGCAATTGCTTTCTCCTGGACCGTCGTATCGACAATCACGCGCTCGAACTCGGCCGGCCTTACGGCTTTCATTTGCACGGCCGCCGCAATTGTTGTCGCGAGCATCTCCTCGACGCCGGCTTCGCCCAGCGCCTGCCGAAAGCGCACGAGGTTGGTCGGATCGCATGGCAGGCGCGGCTGGAAATAGTCCTCGCCGCAGAAGTACTGGAAGTACACGTCTTGTGCCCAGCGCTCGCAAACCGACTCATCACTTTCGTTGTATGCGTGCTTCAGGTAGAGCAGTCCGACCATCAGCCGGGTCGACAGGCGCGGACGTCCGGCAGCGCTATGGCCCGCGCCCGCCAGCTTGGGCGCCGTGCCGAACAGATCAACCTCTGCGCTCAGCCGGCCTTCGCGAGCACGCCGCTCGAAGATCGGTGTCAACGTCGCTTCTATCGACGTCCAGGGCATTCGGTTAGCCAGTACGGCCAGCGGGTGCCGCAAATCGATCATTGCATCCAGGCGGCTGCGGAAGAAATCCGGTGTGCTCATCGGCGCTTCTCACTCCCAGAACATAGGCCAATTCCATATTGGAACTGGGAGTTCCGCAACCCTCTGTTTGCACCTATTACCACGCAGCGCCTGGCTTCACGGCATTCTGCAAGACCGACTATTTACACGGGTATCTGCGTAAGCCGTGGACAAATAGGCATGGCGTGGGATGCCGCCCGGATATGATCCCCGCGACTCCCGATCGCGCGCAATGGACTTCGCGAGGTTGCTTTGCCCGTTGAACGTTATGTTGGAGTTGAATCTCTTTCCTGCGACTGCCTGATTCGCGGCGCGCGACTTGCTTCGCGGGGTTGCCGTCGAGTACTAACCACAACCAGCGACAACGCGTGCGCACGTTGCGACATGCTCTCAGGCGTTGGCACCGCCGTCGACGGTTAACGTCGCGCCCGTGATGCAATTCGCGCTGGCGCTCGCGAGGAAACCACAGCTTGCGCAATGTCCTCGCCTTTTTCATAGTCGCCGGTGGCCGTCAGTGCTTCCAGTGTCGGCCCGAATGGACCTTCGACAGGATTCATGTCCGTATCGATGGAGCCGGGCTGCAACAGATTCGCTGTGACGCCTTGCGTGCCGAGTTCTCTCGCCAGCCCTTCTGCGAACGCAACGAGCGCGGACTTGGATGCGCAGTGACACCTAGCATCGATGCGGGCACACGGTCGGCGAAACAGCTGCCGATCGAGACGATGCGTCCGCCACGGCGAAAGGTACGGGCTATTGAAGACGACGCACGCATGCTTGACGAGATCGTCGGGCTTGGATGGCAGCGCAATGCCGGCGAGAAAGCGCGGACTCGCGCACACGATCAGGCGCAGCGAACCGCTGCGCGTGGCGATCAGATTGCTGTCCGGCAACTCGCCGATACGCACGGCGGGATCGGCGTGCGTATCGATGAGGTCGACGTTTGGGCCAGAGAGAAGCAGCCGCACTGTGATGTCCGGACATTGGGCCAGGAACTGATTGATGACCGCAAGACATGTAGACGGCCAAGCTGCACGGGCGCGGCGACGACCCGTTCGCCGCGCGCGGTGGCGAATTCACCGGTGGCTTCGTGCTCCTGTTCGCGCACCGTGGCGAGCATGCGCCTCGCCGCCGCGACATAGGCGGTACCGGTGTCGGTCAGCGTGAGCTTGCGGGTGGTTTGTATGAGCAGGCGAGTGCCGAGCAGCGCTTCAACATCGGCGACCTTGCGAGTCAGCGTGCTTACCGGCGTTTTGAGCTGCCGAGCTGGCGCCGACAAGCTGCCTTCGTCGACGGCGATCACCAGCATTTCCATGGCTTCGAGTCGGTCCACCGCGTTGGCTCGCGTGAAAGGCGAGCCGTTATCGTAGGGAAAGTGCCCGGATCATCTCGTGACGCTCATAGCGCCACGCTGCAGGCACATTCTTCGCCGCTGAACGGCAAAGCGCCAACCAGTCGAAACGATGCAGACATCCCATTTGCGAAGCGCATTCCACTCGCTCGACGACACAGCCTTACGATTAGGCAATAATATGGCATTCCAATTGCAATCCGTTGTCTCCAAGAGCGAACGCCTCGATGTCCGATCTCAAAGTCGATAGAAATGCCAAGACCCTTCGCGAATTGACGCTCGAAAAGCTCCGCGAAGCCATCGTCCAGGGATACTTCCGCCCCGGCGCGCGGCTCGTGGAGCGAACCTTGTGCGACGAACTGGGTGTAAGCCGCACGGTGGTGCGCGAAGTCCTGCGCCATCTGGAGACCGAAGGTCTCGTGGAGACCGTCGCGCGTCAGGGGCCGATCGTCGCGCGGCTCGACCCCGCGCAGGTCGCCGAGATTTACGAATTGCGCGGCCTGCTGGAAGCCAACGCCGCCCGCGCCTGTGCGCAGAACGCGACGCCCGAGGTCATCGAGAATCTTCGTGGAATCCGGCGAAAGATTGAAACCGCATTCGAATCCGGCGACTTCGCTGCGGTTCTGGCGCAAACCGAAGCGTTCTACGACGCGCTCTTCGAAGGCGCCGGCAAATCCGTTTCGTTGTCCGTCGTGCGGACGTTGAACACGCGAATCAACCGGCTGCGGGCTTTGACGATTTCATCGGCGGGGCGCGGCGTCGAATCCAATCAGGAGATGAACACGCTGCTGCGAGCCATCGAACGCGGGGACGGCGAAGCGGCCTATGACGCATCGACCGCTCATATCCGGCGTGTGTCGGAGCTGGCGCAGGAAGCGCTCGGGAGACTCGCCGAACCGCACTAATTGTCCCGCCAACGTTACGCAGAACCGCCTTCGGGCGGTTTTTTTTTGGCCGTCGAAAGCCCAGCCCGTGCCTGTGCACGATTATGGTATTCCATAATACCGAGTCGATGGGCGTGTCCGTAATATGGCATACCATCATCTCGTCGATTAGCCGTCGGAGCGTCCATGAAGGTAGCCGCGCGCAAGCAGGACCATTACAGGAAGGGGGCCGCCGTATGAAGCCGGAAGCGAGCCACCTTTCGTCCGACGGTATGGCGGGAAGCACGCGCTACAGCCTTTATGAAGCGCGCGCCGGTCACCGCGCGTCGACCGTCGTGCTCGTTCATGGCGTCGGCATGAATCGCACCGTCTGGGCGCCTCAAATCGACGCGCTGACGGCCCGCTTTCAGGTACTGACCTACGACATGCTGGGCCACGGCGATAGCGCCATTCCGGGCGCCGATCCGATGCTCGCCGACTACGCGACGCAACTCGCGACGTTGCTGGATGCGTTGAACATCGCCCGCGCGCATGTCGTCGGGCATTCGATGGGCGCGCTCGTCGCACTCGAATTCGCGCTGACGTATCCGGCGCGCACGCTGAGCGTCGCGGCCCTTAACGCCGTCTATGACCGCACGCCCGAGCAGCGCGCGGCGGTGATGGATCGCGCCTCGACGCTCGATGCAAGCGCGACCGCTGCCGGCGTGGATGGGACCATCGCGCGATGGTTCGGCGAGCCGGTGCCGGCGCATCTCGAAGCCGCCGCGCGCGACCTGCGTGCGCTGCTCGTCGGCGTGAATCCGGTCGGCTACGCGCGGACGTATCGCCTGTTCGCCAGTTCCGACGACGCGCATGTCGGCCGTCTCGAATCGCTCGACGTGCCCGCGCTCTTTTTGACCGGCGAAGCCGATCCGAACTCGACGCCGTCGATGTCCGAGGCAATGGCGTCGGCGACGCCCAAGGGCCGCGCCGAGATCATCGCGGGCGCGCGCCACATGATGAACGTCACCGATCCCGACCGCGTCAACGAGCGGCTTCTCGCGTTCCTGACCGAGGCCATCGGCGAGCCATCCACTCAGCAAGCACGCACAGGAGCACGTCATGACTGACACGATCAAAGAGCACGCGCTGGACGCCGCGGAATTTCGTCGCGCACTCGGCGCATTCGTGACCGGCGTGACGGTCGTCACGACCATTCAGCCGGACGGCTCGCCGCGCGGCTTCACCGCAAACTCATTCACGTCGGTATCGCTTGATCCGCCGCTGATCCTCGTGTGCATCGCCAAGACGGCGTCGAGTCATGCGGTCTTTTCCACGACCGACCATTTCGCGGTGAGCGTGCTGGCAGAGAACCAGAAGGCGGTGTCCGGCGTGTTCGCATCGAAGATGGCCGACAAGTTCGCGCAGGTCGACTGGCATACGCGCGCCACCGGCGCACCGCTGATGAAGGGCGCCGCCGCGAGCTTCGACTGCAAGACGCACGATGTCGTCGATGCGGGCGACCACATCATCCTGATCGGCCGCGTCATCGACTTCACGCACACGACGTCGTCACCGCTCGGCTACTGCCGTGGCGCCTACGTCAATTTCAGCTTGTCGCAGGAGGCGCTCGCGGCGACGGGTTCGCACGCGAAAGTCGGTGCGATCCTCGAACTGGACGACGGCATCGTGCTGCTCGATACGCCGAACGGTCTCGAGCTACCAGCCGGTATTCGGCTGGAGCCGTCGAGCGATGCGAACAGTCTGCGCGGCGTGCTCGCTTCGCTCGGTCTCGATGCGCATCTCGACTTCCTCTTCGCCGTCTTCGAAGAAGGCACGCGGCACGCGCCGGGCGTTCACGTCTATTACCGCGGACGCGTGAGCAGCGACGGCCTCGCGCCGCGCTCGGCCCGCGTGCGCGTCGTCCCCTTGAGCGGGATGCCGTGGGACCGCATCCGCGACGACGCCGTGCGCGCCATGTTGCAACGCTATGTGCGCGAGCGCAGCGAGGACGCCTTCGGCATCTACGTAGGCGATACCGCTTCGGGCAAGGTCCAGTCGCTCGCACCCTCTCACTAAATCACGAGACCTGACGCATGTTCTACGAAATCCGTACTTATCGAATCAGGACGGGCGCGGTCCCGGCTTATCTCAAGCTCGTCGCGGAAGAAGGCATCGAGTTGCAGAAGAAGTATCTGAAGGACCTCGTCGGCTACTTCTATTCGGAGATCGGCCCGCAGAACCAGATCGTGCATATCTGGGCGTATCCGTCGCTCGACGAACGTGACCGCCGACGCACCGCGCTCGCCAACGATCCCGCGTGGCAAGCCTTCGCGCCGAAGATTCAGGCGCTCATGGAAGAGATGGAAAACAAGATCATGCGACCGACGAGCTTCTCGCCGCTCGCGTGACGACGCATAAACACGCACCAGACCGCTGACAACGGCGGCTTCACACACTCATCAGGCAGGAGACAGCAATGAATTCGACGAAGAGCCTTATCGCGGCTTCGATCATCGCGGCATGCGCTTACGGTTATGGCGCGGTGGCGCATGCGGCCGAGCCGATCGTCTTCACGAGCTGGGGCGGCACGACGCAGTCTTCGCAGCAGAAGGACTGGGCGCAGCCGTTCTCGCAGGCCAACGGCATCAACGTGCTGATGGACGGCCCGACCGACTACGGCAAGCTCAAGGCGATGGTGGAAAGCGGCAACGTCACATGGGACGTTGTGGATGTCGAAGGCGACTTCGCCTATGCGGCGCAGAAGGCGGGGCTTGTCGAGCCGATCGACTACAACGTGGTCAAGAAAGACGAACTCGATCCACGCTTTGCGACGCCCGCTTCGGTAGGGAGTTTCTATTACTCGTTTGTCCTCGGCTACAACAAGGGCAAGTACGCAAGCGCGCAGCCGCAAAACTGGAGCGATTTGTTCGACACGAAGAAGTACCCCGGCAAGCGCACGCTCTATAAATGGTCCGCGCCCGGCGTACTCGAAATTGCGTTGCTCGCGGATGGCGTGCCTGCCGACAAGCTCTATCCGCTCGACCTGGATCGCGCATTCAAGAAGCTCGACACCATCAAGAGCGACATCGTGTGGTGGAGCGGCGGCGCGCAATCGCAGCAATTGCTCGCCTCGGGCGAAGCGCCGATGGGCGTGTTCTGGAATGGCCGCCTGCATGCGCTCGCGCAAACCGGCGTGCCGGTCGGCATCTCGTGGAATCAGAACCTGACCGCGGCGGACATGCTGGTCGTGCCGAAAGGCTCGAAGCACAAAGCCGAAGCGATGAAGTTCCTCGCTTACGCGACGAGTGCGCAAGCGCAGGCCAAGTTCGCCACGAACACCAACTACGCGCCGATCAACGTGAAGTCGCCCGCATTGATGCCCGCGGATGTCGCAAAGCAATTGCCCGATCAATACAAGAGCTCGCAGATCAATCTGGACATGAAGTACTGGGCCGACAATCGCGACGCCATCGCGAAGCGCTGGTACGCGTGGCAGTCGAAGTAAGCCGCCGCACTGACCGTTGAATCCCGGGGAACACAGCCTGTTGGAGTCATCATGCCGAACGTCCTGAGTACCGTTGCACCTCCTGCCGCGAAAGCGCGGCGAAAGCCGGATTGGCGCAGCATGCGTCTTCTCGCGCCCGCGCTGCTGTTGCTCGCGATCTTCTTCGTTGTGCCCGTGCTGTCACTCCTTTTGCGCAGCATCATGGAGCCGACGCCGGGGCTGCAGAACTACGCGGAGCTGCTCGGCTCGACGACGTATCTCAAGGTCTTCGGCAACACGTTCCTCGTCGCGACGGTGGTGACGGCAGCGACCGTGCTGATCGGCTTTCCGACTGCGTGGCTGCTCGCCATCGCGCCGCGCAGGATCAGCTCGCTGCTGTTCTCCATCCTGCTTCTGTCGATGTGGACGAATCTGCTCGCACGCACTTTCGCGTGGATGGTGCTGTTGCAATCGACCGGGCCGATCAATCGCGCGCTGATGGCGTTGCACATCATCAACGAGCCACTCGCGTTGGTGAACAACCTCGTCGGCGTGACCATCGGCATGACTTACATCATGCTGCCGTTTCTCGTGATGCCGCTGCACGCGACGTTGCGCAGCATCGATGCATCGACATTGCGCGCGGCCGCCGTGTGCGGTGCGAGCCGCTGGCAAGCGTTCTGGCGCGTGCTGGTGCCGCTCGCGGCGCCAGGCGTCGCATCGGGTGCGCTGATGGTCTTCGTGATGGCGCTCGGTTACTTCGTGACGCCCGCGCTGCTCGGCGGACCGTCATACATGATGCTCGCGGAACTCATCGCGCAGCTCGTGCAGGGAGTGCTCAACTGGGGTCTTGCAGGCGCGGCTGCGTTCGTTCTGCTCGCGGTCACGCTCGGACTGTTCACGCTGCAGTTGCGCTTTACCGGCGGCGCGCGTGCAAGCATGGGAGGACGCTGACATGTTGCTCGATTTCGATCGTCTAGGTTCGCTGAAGTGGATGCTGATCGCGATTGGCTGCGCCGTAGGGCTTTTTCTGCTGCTGCCGATTCTCTTTATCGTCGCGCTGTCGTTCGGCGACTCGCAATGGCTCATCTTTCCCGCGCCTGGCTGGACGCTGGAGTGGTATCGCCAGTTGTTCACGGACTCCGGCTGGGTGGATTCGCTCCTCACGAGCGCCAAGCTCGCGGTGATCGTCACCGTCTTGTCGGTGCTGCTCGGACTGTTCGCCTCGCTTGCGCTCACGCGCGGCAAGTTTCGCGGGCGCAACGCGGTGCAGGCGTTCTTTCTGACGCCGATGGTCCTGCCCGTGGTCGTGCTGGCGGTCGCACTGTATGCGTTCAGCTTGCGCGTGGGACTCAATGGCACGACGACCGGCTTCGTCATCGGCCATCTCATCATCGCGTTGCCGTTCTCGATCATCGCCATCAGCAATTCGCTCTCGACGTTCGATACGGCGCTCGAAGACGCGGCGATGATCTGCGGTGCATCGCCGCTGATGGTCAAGCTGCGCGTCACCTTGCCCGCGATTCATCACGGGCTGTTCGCGGCGGCGATCTTCTCCTTCCTCGCATCGTGGGACGAAGTCGTCGTGTCCATCTTCATGTCCAGCCCGACGTTGCAGACCTTGCCGGTGCGTATCTGGTCGACGCTGCGCCAGGACCTGACGCCCGTCGTCGCCGCGGCTTCGTCGCTGCTCGTCGCGCTGACGACGTTTTTGATGCTGGCAGCCGCCGTGCTGCGCCGTCCCCGTTCCGTGAATTGAGGTAGCCGTCATGACATCCGCATTCCTGCAAATCCAGCGCCTGCGCAAGACCTACGATCAGGTCGTCGCCATCGACAATGTCTCGCTCGAAATCAAGCGAGGCGAGTTCATGACTTTTCTCGGGCCGTCGGGTTCCGGGAAGAGCACCACGTTGTATATCGTCGCGGGCTTTCAGGAGCCGACCGAAGGACGCGTGCTACTCGACGGCAAGCCGCTGCTGTCCGTTGCGCCCAACAAGCGCAACATCGGAATGGTGTTCCAGCGCTACACGCTGTTCCCGCATCTGACGGTGGGCGAAAACGTGGCGTTTCCGCTGCGTGTGCGTCGCAGGCCGGAGGCCGAAGTCAGGCAGAAGGTCGAGAAGATGCTCGCGCTCGTGCATCTGTCGGAGTTTCGCGACCGCATGCCCGCGCAGATGTCCGGTGGACAGCAGCAGCGCGTCGCGATCGCGCGCGCGCTCGCTTACGATCCACCGGTCTTGTTGATGGACGAACCGCTCTCCGCGCTCGACAAGAAGCTGCGCGAAGAGATTCAGCTCGAATTGCGCCGTATTCATCAGGAGACGGGCGTGACGATTCTCTATGTCACGCACGATCAGGAAGAGGCACTGCGGTTGTCGGATCGCATCGCGGTGTTCAACAAGGGGCGCATCGAACAATGCGGCACGGGCGAGGAGTTGTATGCGAATCCGGCATCGAAGTTCGTGGCGAATTTCATCGGCAATTCCAACTTCCTTCCGGTTCGCGTGACGACGAGCAACGCCGGGCAATCGACCGGTGTGTTTCCGAATGGCCATGCCGTCGCCACTACCGGCAGCTCCGCGCTCTGTGCAGGCGATGACGGCGCCTTGATGGTGCGTCCGGAACAGATGCGCATCCGCCCGCTCGGTGTATCGAACGGATCGGCCGGATTGCCGGTTACGGTGCGCGACATCACGTATCTCGGCGACGCGATGCACTATGCGGTCCAGACGCCGTGGCAGCAGGAGATTTCGATTCGCATGCCCGCGGGCGATCATCGCGACAGCGGGCTTGCGATCGGAACCGAGGCGCTGGTCGATTGGGATGCACGCGATGTCAGACTCTTTGCACAGGCCTGATGTATGCGCGAGACGTTGCCTTCCCTGAAAGTCGAACGCCCGACCGTCACGCTGCGCGAGCTTGCACTGCAGAAGATGCGCACTGCGATCCTCGATGCGCGCTTCTTGCCCGGCGATCGTCTCGTCGAGCGCGCGCTCTGCGAAGAACTCGGCGTGAGCCGTACCGTCGTGCGTGAGGTGTTGCGTCATCTGGAAACGGAAGGGCTCATTCAGTCTCTGCCGAACCAGGGTCCGATCGTCGCGATCCTCGACATGGAATCCGCCGCCGAAATCTACGATATCCGTGCGCTCCTCGAAGGAGAAGCGGCGATGGCGTGCGCGCGGCTCGCCGATGAGAGTGTGGTCGCGGCGCTCGCCGAGTGCATCGAGCAGATTCAGACCGCTTTCGACGCACGCGATCACCACGAAGTGCGCGACCTCACCACGGCGTTCTATGAGCGCATGTTTCGGGGCGGACAACGATGTGTCGCGTGGGAAGTGGTTCAGTCGCTGACCGCGCGTATCAATCGCCTGAGAGCGTTGACGATCGCCTCCGACGATCGTGGCCGGCAAGCGGTCGAGGAGATGCGTCGAATTCTCGCCGCGATACGCGCGAAAGAACCTGTAGAGGCGCGCGATGCCGCTCGCGCGCATGTCGAACGCGTGGCGGAGATCGCGCAGAGACTGCTGGGCGAAGGACATGAGCACGCACTGCAAAAGCGCGCCGGATAAAAATCTAGCCATTCCGAAGGCCGTTCCGTTTCAGAAGCGTTTTCCAATACCGAACCATAAACATCCAGCGGGTCTGGAGGAGAAAGCATGGCTAAAGGTTTCGTCAAGGCACACGTCGCATGCGCATTGATGGGCGGCGCATTGCTCGCGGCAAACGCACACGCGCAGTCGTCGGTGACGTTGTATGGCGTCATCGACGAAGGTATCGACTATGTGAACAACAGCGGCGGGCACGCGCTCTGGCGCATGCGCGACGGCACGTATGACGGCGTGTACGGCAGCCGCTGGGGCCTGAAGGGAAGCGAGGACCTGGGCGGTGGATTGAGCGCGATCTTCAAGCTCGAAGCGGGCTTCAGCACGGAGAACGGACAAAGCCGGCAAGGTGGGCGCTTCTTCGGGCGACAGGCGTATGTGGGTCTTTCGGATGCGCGTTTCGGCACCGTTACGCTCGGCCGTCAATACGATTCCGTCGTCGATTATCTGCAGCCACTGACCGCGCCTGGACAACTCGCCGGGCCGCTGATTCATGCAGGCGATATCGACAATACCGACAACTCGTTTCGCGTCGACAATTCAGTGAAATACGCGAGCCCGAAAATCGGCGGCCTGACGTTTGGCGGACTGTATTCGTTCACCAATACAAATGCGACAGGACGCGGCACCACGGGCCTGTGGAGCGTCGGCGTGAACTATGCGTTCGGTCCGGTGAACGTCGCGGGCGCATACCTGTATGCGAAGAACCCGGCGCTCTTGCTGTCCGATGGAAACTATATCGGCAACACGACAGGCGCGGCCATCGGCGCGTCCGGACCGTTCAGCTATGTCGGCAATCCGGGCAACGAGCAGATCTTCGGCGCGGCCATCAACTATGCGCTCGGCAAGGCGACGCTCGGCATCGATTACACCGACACGAAGTTCAACGACGCGAACGGCACCAACGGCACCGTGCGCTTCGACAACTACGAAGCGTGGGGACGCTACAACCTGACGCCAGCGTGGTATGTCGGCGCACAGTACGTCTACACGCACGGCAATATCGGCTATAGCCAGGCCATTCCGATCTATCACCAGGTCGGTCTCACCACGGCCTATGCGCTTTCGAAGCGCACGTCGCTCTACGCGATGGGCGTCTGGCAAAAGGCGGCCGGCGCGGCCGCGAACGCCGACATATTCGATGGCGCGATCGCGTCTGCGTCGACCAATAACCATCAGCTCATGGGACGCGTCGGCATCTATCACCTCTTCTGATTCGCTTCGTCATACGCGCCGTGGCTCGCTTTCACAGCGGGCCTTCCGGCGCTTTCTCACAGTAAAGGAATGATCGTGGAACTCAAATCCATGCTGAAGGACGCATCGCTGCTTCGCCACGAGGCTTTTATCGGCGGGCAGTGGTGTGCGGCTGATTCAGGCGCGAGCTTCGACGTGTTCGACCCGGCGACGGGCCGCTCGCTCGGCCACGTGCCGAAGATGGGCGAAGCCGAAACGCTGCGCGCCATCGACGCCGCCAACGCAGCGTGGCCCGCGTGGCGCGCGAAGACGGCCAAGGAGCGCGCGATCCTGCTGCGCCGCTGGTACGAGTTGATGCTCGAACATGCGGACGATCTCGCGTTGATCCTGACGGCGGAGCAGGGCAAGCCCATCGCCGAAGCGAAGGGCGAGATTACGTATGCGGCGTCATTCATCGAATGGTTCGCGGAAGAAGGCAAGCGCGTCGCCGGCGATACGCTCGCCACGCCCGCCGCCGACAAGCGCATCGTCGTGGTGAAGGAACCGATCGGCGTGTGCGCCGCGATCACGCCGTGGAATTTCCCGGCCGCGATGATCACGCGCAAGGTCGGCCCCGCGCTTGCCGCCGGTTGCCCGATCGTCGTGAAGCCGGCCGAATCCACGCCGTTTTCCGCGCTTGCGATGGCCGTGCTCGCCGAGCGCGCCGGCATTCCGGCAGGCGTGCTCAACGTCCTGACGGGCGATCCCAAGGCCATCGGCGGCGCGATCACCAGCAGCCCGATCGTTCGCAAGCTGTCGTTCACCGGATCGACGGGCGTGGGCCGCCTGCTCATGGCGCAGAGCGCGCCGACGGTCAAGAAAGTCACGCTGGAGTTGGGCGGCAATGCGCCGTTCATCGTGTTCGACGACGCCGATCTCGACGCTGCGGTCGAAGGCGCGATCGCATCGAAATATCGCAACAACGGGCAGACGTGCGTGTGCACGAATCGCTTCTATGTGCACGAACGCGTGTACGACGCATTCGCGCGCAAGCTGGCCGTTGCCGTCGGCAAGCTGAAGGTCGGGCATGGCACCGAGGCGGGCGTGACGCTCGGGCCGCTCATCGACGATGCCGCCGTGAGAAAGGTCGAAGCGCATATCGCGGATGCGGTGGGCAAGGGCGCCGGCGTGGTCGCGGGCGGCAAGCGTCACGCGCTGGGACACGGCTTCTTCGAGCCGACCGTGCTCGTGAACGCGACCGTCGATATGTGCGTCGCGAAAGAGGAGACGTTCGGCCCGCTCGCGCCGCTGTTCCGCTTCTCGAGCGATGAAGAAGTCGTGCGCCTCGCCAACGACACCGAGTTCGGTCTCGCCGCGTATTTCTATAGCCGCGATATCGGGCGCATCTGGCGCGTGGCCGAGCAACTGGAATACGGCATGGTCGGCATCAACACAGGCGCGATCTCGAACGAAGTCGCGCCGTTCGGCGGCGTGAAGCAGTCGGGGCTGGGACGCGAAGGATCGCACTACGGCATCGACGACTATCTCGTCATCAAGTATCTCTGCATGGCTGTTTGAATCGAGAAGAGAGGACCGATATGGACACGTCGTCGTTCAACACTGCCGAAGCTCGTGCGTCGATGGCGCGCTCGCGCATACCGTCACGGGTTACATTGCGCATCGTCGCGATTTGCCTTTTGATGATCTTCGCGGAAGGCTACGACGTGGCCATTTACGGCGCCGTGCTGCCGATGCTCACGCACGGCACCGACTGGTCGCTCTCGCCGCTGCAACTCGGCGCGATAGCGAGTTGTTCGCTCGCCGGCATGATGATCGGCGCGATGGGCGCGGGAACGATGAGCGACATCGTCGGCAGACGTTCGATGCTGCTCGGCAGCGCGAGCCTCTTCTCGCTGATGATGGCCGCCGCCGCGCTCGCCCCAACGCCGACATGGTTCGTCATCGCGCGCGTGATCGGCGGGCTCGGGCTTGGCGGCGTCGTGCCGACGGCGGCGGCATTGACCGTCGAATACTCGCCCGAGAACCGGCGTTCGTTCAACTACGCGCTGATCTACACCGGCTATTCGATCGGCGGCATCGCGGTTGCGCTGCTCGCGATCGCGTGGCTGCCTTCGCATGGATGGCGAGGGATGTTCTGGCTCGGCGCGATGCCGCTCGCCCTCATGCCGCTGGTCGCGCGCTACTTGCCGGAATCGATCGATTTTCTCGTCGCGAAAGGACGTATCGATGAAGCTCGCTCGGTCGCGCGACGGCTCGGCATTCACTTGCCTTCGAACGCATGCGACGCGCGTGACGTGCCGCGCGATGGACGCGCCGCGCCGGTTCGCGCGCTCTTCGATGCGTCGTCCATTCGCGCGACAGTCGCGTTCTGGATCGCCATGTTCATGGGTCTGCTATTGCTTTACGGCCTGAGCACGTGGCTGCCGCAATTGATGCGAAAGGCCGGCTTTCCGCTGGGATCGAGCCTGGCGCTGCTCGCCGTGCTGAACCTCACGGCGGCGTTCGGATCGCTCGCCGGTGGCGCGATCGCGGACCGGTTCGGCTCGAAGCCGGTCGTCGGCACGCTGTACGTGCTGGCGGCGGCAAGCCTCTGCGCATTGCCGTTTACGCACGAACTCGCCGGAATCTACGTACTGGTCGGTATCGCGGGCGTCGGCACGATAGGCAACACGATGCTACTCGGCGCGTATATCACGCGCTACTATCCGCCGGCGAGCCGGGCGACCGGAATCGGCTGGGCGCTCGGCGTGGGGCGCTTCGGCGCGATCGCCGGTCCGCTGATCGGCGGATTGATGGTGCAGTTCGATGCGCCGTTGACATGGAACTTCTATGTCTTCGCGATTGCGGGTGTTCTGGCTGCGTGTGTGCTCGCGCTGGTGCCGAAGAGCGCCAGCGAGCCGCAGTGACGTAAGCCTTTACGAGCCGCGCAAAGCGGCGGACTCGACGAAGCGCGTGAGCAAGTCGCGCGCTTCCTGCGTGTCCCGCAAATTGCCGATCAATTCATCGACGTTCAACCCTTCTTCCGATAACGCGTCGGCGCGCCGGCGGATGCATGCCTCGGTGATGCCCGGCGTGAACTCTGGATGGAACTGCGTCGATACGGCGTTCGGCCCGTAACGCACGATCTGATACGCATCGTGGGCCGACGACGCGAGCACTTGCGCGTGAGGCGGCAGTTTCACGATCGATTGCTCGTGCATCAGGTGGGCTTCGAACGTCTGCGGGCTGCCGGCGAGTAGCGCGTCATTCGCGGCTTCGGATGAGAGACGTATCCGCTGGCATCCGACCTCTCGTCCTCGCGGATGGTAGTCGACACGTCCCCCGAGCGCATGAGCCATGAGTTGGTGGCCATAACATACGCCGAACATCGACACGCCGACTGTCATCGCCTCACGAATCCATTGAGCCGTCGCTTCGCTCCACGCAAGTCTGTCCGTGACCATCGACCATGAGCCGGTGATCACAGCAATCTGATTCGACTGAGGCCGTGGCAATGCCTCGCCCTCGAAGACGCGAACGACCCGCATCGTTTCCGATTCACTACCCAGCACGCGCCTGAACCAAAGAGGAAAATCGCCGTGCGATGACCGGATGTCTGCAGGCGGGGTGCCGGTTTGTATGAGCAGAAGGGAAGGCGAAGTCATCGTTCAATGGAGTTGATAAAACGAAAACGCGGTAGCCGTGCGATGCACGGCTACCGCATAGAGACGATCAGCTTGCCGCTTATTTCGTGACTTGAGCGCCTGCAGGCGCACTGTGATGCGAACGAAGATCGCGCTTTGTTGCGAACACGTAGTAGACGAGCGCCGTGGTGACGAGGCCGATCATCCACGACACATCGGCGCCGCCCGCGATATGCGCGAGTGGCCCGTGAAAGAAACTCTCTTCCATGAACGGCACCTGAACGACGATGCCGACGACATAGATGAAAATCGCCTTCGCGTTGAACCGGCCATACGCGCCTCGCGTGCTGCCGATTATCTCCGACACCTGATAGTGCCGGTCATTGATCAGATAGAAGTCGACGAGATTGATCGCGATCCACGGCGCGAGCACGATACGCATCGCGAAGACGGCGGTGAGGAAGATCGAAAGGAAGTTGCTCGACGCCCACAGCGCGGTCATCGTCGATGCCAGTAACAGCACCGCCGATACGCCGATCCGCACGCCCCGGCCCGGCACCCACTTCGGACGGAATGTCTGCGCGGCCGTAATGAACGAGAGCACCGCGCCGTA
The DNA here is from genome assembly GCF_022879595.1 of Caballeronia sp. Lep1P3. Classification (NCBI taxonomy): domain Bacteria; kingdom Pseudomonadati; phylum Pseudomonadota; class Betaproteobacteria; order Burkholderiales; family Burkholderiaceae; genus Caballeronia; species Caballeronia sp. Lep1P3. The sequence continues at coordinate 565,645 of NZ_CP084267.1, forward strand.
GAGGTTCATCCCGTTGTGGCCGATGATGTTCACGAGAAAGAGAAAAATCAGCACGTAGCCGAACATGCCTGTCTGGGTCTGAACCGCGTCCATCGCATCGGTGCCTTGACTCGTGCTGACGGCCAGCACGCCGAAGATAAACGCGAAAATGGTGCCGAGCGACGTGCCGAAGTACGTGAAGGCGAACGTCCTCGCGAAGCCGGTCGATTTCGGCAGATAGCGCGAATAATCGGACGTATAGGGTGCGAAGCTGATCTGCCAGACCGCGCACAGGCCGAACATCGCGAACCAGTTCGACAACTCGAAGTGTCCGCGCTGAAGCATCTGCGCGTCGAGCCCCGGCAGCATCAGTGCAATGCCGATCATGAGCGCGATGCCCATGAACCACGCGCCCACCTTGTTGAAGCGGTGAATGAAGTTATAGCCGATCACGCCGATGAGCGTGGCGAGGATCGCGCCCAGAATGGTCCCGACCGAAGCGGGTATCGCGGGCGCTGCCGTATGAAGCGTCTTGCCCGCAAGAATGATGTTCGATACGAAGAAGCCGAGGTAAATGACGGTCGTGAATCCGACGACGAGCAACGAGCCGTATCGACCGAACTGGGCACGGCTCTGGATCATCTGCGGCACGCCGACGAGCGGCCCTTGCGCGGACGTCAGCGCATGAAAGAGCGCGCCGAAGAACTGCCCGGCCAGGATCGCGAGAATCGCGCTCACGAAGTCGAGCTTGAAAACCAGCACCGACGTCGCGCCGGAAATCACCGCCAGCGGTGCGACGTTCGTGCAGAACCAGAGGGTAAATAGATCACTCGGCTTGCCATGCCGATGTTCGGCTCCGACGTACTCGATCGAATTGCTCTCGATCGCCAGAACGCTGTTGTCGTTTGCTGCATCCTTCATGGTGTCTCCATCTCCAGCTTATGGGGCCGGCTACGCCATGTCACTGACGAGGCGCAGCCGGATCGGCGAGAAGCCGAATGGCCTTCGAATACGCTGCGGTCAACGCATCACGAACGGATCGCTGATCGGATCGTCCGAAGTGCGCAGCCACACTGTTCTGGTTGTCGTGTATTCGAGTGCCGCGCTCATTCCGCCTTCGCGTCCGTGTCCCGACAGGCCGAAGCCGCCGAACGGTGCGAGCGGCGAAACCACGCGATACGTGTTGATCCAGACGATGCCGGATTTGATGCGCTTCGAGACGCGGTGTGCGCGCGTCAGATTGGTCGTGAAGATGCCCGCGGCGAGACCGAAAACCGTGCTGTTCGCCTTCGCGATGGCTTCCTCTTCCGACGTGAACGTATCGACCGACAGCACCGGCCCGAACAGTTCCTTCGTGATGCAGTCGGGACGATCGACGCCCGTGCAGTCGAGAATCGTCGGCGCGTAATAGAAGCCGTCGCGCTCCAGCGTCTTCGCACCCGTGAGCGCCTTCGCGCCTTGCTGAAGCGACTTCTCGACGATGGACTCGATGTTGCGTAGTTGGCGCTCGGTGCACAGCGGCCCGAATTCCGTCGCGATTTCGTTCGGTGCGCCTATCTGGATGCGCTCGACGCGCTCCACCAGCATCGCAAGGAAACGGTCCTTCACGGATTGCTCTATCAGCAGCCGCGAACCGGCCACGCAGCTTTGCCCGCTGGCCGCGAAGATGGCCGCGACTTGCGCGTTCACCGCGCTTTCGATGTCGGTATCCGCAAACACGATGAACGGCGACTTGCCGCCCAGTTCGAGCGAGACCTTGGCGAGATTGTTCGCCGAGTTCGACACGATATGCCGCGCGGTTTCGGGGCCACCGGTGAACGCGATCTTCGACACTTTCGGATGGCCGCTCAGCACCGCGCCGCATTCCGGTCCGAAGCCGGTGATGACGTTGACCACGCCCGGCGGAAAACCGGCTTCGTGAACGAGCTTCGCGAATTCGAGCAGCGGGCCGGGGCCGTCTTCCGATGCCTTCAGCACCACCGTGCAACCGGCGGCGAGCGCCGGACCGACCTTCACCGCGGACAGAAAAAGCTGGCTGTTCCACGGAACGATGGCCGCGACTACGCCAATGGGTTCGCGCTCCAGCCAGACCTGCATGTCCGGCTTGTCGACGGGAATGTGACTGCCTTCCAGCTTGTCGGCGATGCCCGCGTAGTACCGATAGTATTCGGCCACATACGCAATCTGGCTCGACGTCTCGCGGATGATCTTGCCTGTGTCGCTCGTTTCGATCCCGGCGAGACGCGGCGCGGCTTTCTCGACGAGTTCGGCAAGTTTGTAGAGCAGCTTGCCGCGCTTCGATGCGGTCAGGCCCGCCCACGCGGGATCGCTCAACGCGCGCTCGGCTGCATCGACTGCGCGATTGACCTGCTCGGTGCGTGCTTCGGGCATCTGCGCCCACACCTTGCCCGTCGCCGGATTCACGCTGCCGAAGGTGGCCGCGCCAGTTTCGAACTGTCCGTCGATATAAAGCTGAAATTGATCGTTCATGGAGAGAACCTCACGCGAAGGCGGGCATCACGTCGTGGATCATGCGTTCGAGAGAAGCCTTCTTGCGCTCGAAGCTCATGCCGGTGTCGATCCAGAACGAGTATTCATCGAAGCCGAGTGCTTCGTAATTCTTCAGGCGCGCAATGACTTCTTCCGGCGTGCCGATGACGTTGTTCTTGCGCATCGCCTCGGGCGTATAGAACGGGTGCGCCGCGATCTCTTCCTGCGTCAGCGGCTTGATCATGCCCTGGCTCACAGGACGCTCGTTTTTGAACCACGCGCCGAAGTAGTTGTAGAACACGTTCACTTCGTCGGCGGCGACTTGCGCATCTTCTTCGTTGCTCGCCACATACGTATGGCGAAGCAGCATGATCTGCGGACGCGGCACGTTGTCGAACTTGCGGCATGCGGCGTTGAAATGGCCGACGAGCTTTTCGACTTCTTCATCGCCAAAATGCAGCGGCGTAACTTGCACGTTGCAGCCGTTGGCCACCGCGAATTCGTGGCTGTTCGGATCGCGCGCGGCGACCCAGATCGGCGGATGCGGCTGTTGCAGCGGCAGCGGCGAAGACGTCGTCGACGGGAACTGCCAGTATTCGCCCTCGTGCGCGTAATCGCCTTCCCAGAGCTTCTTGACCGCAGGAATGAGTTCGCGCATGCGCTGACCGGCGTTCCATGCATCGAGGCCGGGCAGCAGACGTTCGTATTCGAACGAGTACGCGCCGCGCGCGATGCCGAGTTCCAGCCGTCCGTCCGTGATGATGTCGGTCATCGCCGCTTCGCCCGCGAGCTTGATCGGATGCCAGAACGGTGCAATGACCGTGCCGGTGCCGAGCCTCACGTTCTTCGTCTTGTTCGCGAGATCGACGAGATTGATGAACGGGTTCGGCGCGATCGTGAAGTCCATCGCGTGATGCTCGCCGGTCCAGATGGCATGCATGCCGCCGCGATCGGCGATCTGGCACAGCTCGACCATCTCGTCGTAGAGCTGCTTCTGGCTGGTCTTGTCGGAGACGCGCTCCATGTGAACGAAAAGCGAAAAACGCATGATGTGACCTTTCAGGAATGAAGCGGGCGGACGGTGCCGCTGCTATGGTCGCCCAGATATAGGCCGAAGCTCTTCAACTGGCTTTCCTTGCGGTAGCGCTCGAGCATGCTGGCGAGTGCACTGTCCTCGAATGCGAGCGAATCGATATCGTCGAGATCGACGAACTCGCCCGCGGCGGCGGATTCATCCGGCGCGCTGCAGAGAAAAGTGATGTACTGGTGCTGGGTTTCGGTGTTGTTGTACGCCGAGTAGATGAAGCTCGCCGATGCGTCCGGCTGGTATCGGCGAAAGAGTGCGGCGAGCGCCTTGTCGGCGCCTTCCTGACCGATCTCGCGCGAGGGCAGTCCCCATTTGTCATCCGGCGTCTTCGCGAGCAGCACCTTGTCGTCCCGCGCGATGATCGCGCTCACGATCACCTTCGGCCCGGCGATCACTTCCGCCGACACCTTGGCCGGCGTGAAATAGCCGCCGCGGTAGTAGCCGAGGCCCGCATAGCCCGCCGAATGGAACGCTTCGATCTTGCCGATGATGAGCGCGTGATCGCCCGCATCGACGATCTCGTGCGTCGTGCAGTCGAACCACGCGCTCACGCCGGAAAGCAGCGGGTTGTCGTGCGCGCTCATCTGCCAGTCGACGTGGGCGAAGCGGTCGTCGCTCGGACGCGCGAACGTGTTCGACAAGTCCTTCTGTCCTTCCGCGAGGACGTTGATCGCGAAGTGCCCGGTCGTCGAGAACGTCGTGAAGTTGCCGGACGTCTTCGCGATGCTCACGAGCAGGAGCGCCGGATCGAGCGACACGGACGAGAACGAGTTGGCGGTAAAGCCGAGCGGCTTGCCGTCGCTGGTCGCGGTCGTCACGATCGTCACGCCGGTCATGAAGGCGCCGAACGCGTCGCGCAACTCGCGGGTGTTGAGGGGAACTGCGGGAACGGTCTCCTGGCTCACGTCAAACCTCCGACTTGATGATTGCTTCATGCGGCTCGAATTGCAGCCACGCGCGCAGGGCCCGATTGACCCGATCGGGCGCGGTCAGGTTCACCATATGGCGTTCGTCTTCGATGACGACCGCCTTGCCGTGCTTCGCCGCCTCGGCCATCTGCCGCGCCATGGCGGGCGTCGAGTTCGGATCGTCGGAGCCGGTCAGCACGAGCGCCGGACACGCGATGTCGTGCCAGCCGTCAGCGTAGGTCTCGTCGCCCTTGGCGAAGGCCGTGTACGCGGTCGCGTAGCCATCCAGATCGACGGACCGCAGCCACGACTCGACGCGCACTGCGGCGATTTGCTGCGCTTCCTCGGCGTTGAACCAGCGGCGCAACGGCGTTTCCACGTCGATGGTTCCGGCGCGCAGTTCGGCCGCGCGCTGCAGCACCGCCTGCCGCGCTTCAGGCGTGCGCCGATAGACGCCGTTGAGCACCGCGACGCGCCGGACCAGATCGGGACGCGTGACCGCGACGCCCGCCGCGATCAGCGAACCCATCGAGTGACCGGCCAGATTGACCGGTCCGGCGTCCAGCGCTTCGATGAATTCGGCGGCCCATTCCACGAACTGCGGCAAGCCGGCGCCTGCATCGAGCGATGCGCTTTTGCCGTGGCCGGGCATATCGACGGCAATCACGCGGAAATCGGCCGAGAGGTTCTCGATCTGCGGATACCACGCGTTCGCCTGCATGCCGACGCCGTGGATGAAGACCAGCGGTTCACCGATCCCCCGCTCGAGATAGTGAACGGCGCGGTTATTTGACAGCTGCAGGGTTCTTTGCGTCATGTCCGAGCTCTGCGAGATCCTTGTAACGATCGCCGATGCGGTGATGCGGGCGGCCACCGGTTGCGCCGCCGATCGCGATGACCAGTTCGTCGGCTGCGGGCGCGTCGGGAATGGCGAATTGCAGCGTGAGGTAGTGCGAGCGGCGGCCCTCGTCGTTCTTGTCCATCATCGGGATTAGAAGCGGTGCATTCGCCGGGCCGCGCGTGTTGTTGAACGCGAGGTACGACTTCGCGCCGACCGCGCTGCGATAGATGTTGCCGAAGTGCAGGGTGTGGATCAGCGCGGAGGCGTGCTCCAGTTCGCCGTTCACGCCGACGATCGCGCTCTTGCCGAAGGCTTCGACCGCTTCGCCCGAACCGGCCTCGTCGAGGATCAGCTTCGTCAGGTGCGCGCTCAACTGCGGACCCAGTTCGCGAATCTCGGGCGACAGGTCTTCGACGTAGCCCCGGCCGGCCCACGGATTCTTGATGACGGCCGCCGCGCCGATCATCTTGAGCGGCTTGCTCGCGTCTTTGTCGCCATCGACAAAAACGGTTTCGACATGCAGGACTGACTTTCGGATAAGGGTCACGGGAGCATCCTCGGGTACGTTGATGATGTGTCGTATTTTGGTATTCCATAGTACGGCATGCCATCGGCGTTTACCCGGTGCGTAGGGGTCTCCTATGGACGCATCTTTTCTCCTCAAGATCAAAGCGCGCTCATCAGGGTTAACGCTATTTCAGTAAAAGCCATACCTGCCGATATGCACTAGTTCGCTGCCAAAGCGCGCGTAATAAATTCCGAACGAAGCCTGAGCACAGAACTCAGCGTCAAACGTCAGCTCAAACGTCTTATTCAAGGCCAAACGTTTGCGTGATTCGGAAGCCGACGCGTCGTCGCGGCGAGCACTATCACAACCCATCGACCGCAAACGTCGGCTGGATGGAAAACTCGGGGGTCACAGGAATGAACAGAAAGTCGTTGGATGACGCGAAGGGCGACATTGGGACAATCGAAAAGGCGGTGCTCACACTTGTGAACCGTCCGCGACTGATCCGCCGCGAATACTGGAGATCGGAAGTCGAGCGTCTGCTGGGCGGCGCCGACATCACGATCCGCGACCGGCAACGGCTTCTGACGTTACACGACCTGCTTGGCGACGTCGTCGAGAACAACTGGGCCCATGCCAATTGACTTGTGAGCCTGGCCTCGAGCGTCGGCAAAGAAGAACCAGAAGATCATGGGCGAACACGTCTCGAGGCGCTGCTGGCGGATTCAAACGACACCGAAACGCGCCGCCCGCTGCGCTCCGTGCGAAGGCGACGGGTGACGGCCATGCCTGATCGACTTCATCGAAGGTCAGCGCGGCTGTCGTTGCTTCTGTGCGTCGTTTGCGGCGGCGCGGTCATGCTCGGCGCGATGCTGTTCAGCGAGCACGAGGCGAAGGTACGCGTCGCCGACCATGAGCAACTGATCGGTGACGATCTCGTTCAGTCCGTCGACCGGATTCTGGACAGCGTGAGTTCGCGACATCGAAACGAACTTGCGGCGCTCGCCGGTCAGCCGTGCAGCCGGGTCGGGGCGACGCTGGCCGATCTCGAAACGTATCTGCGCTATGTCCGCGCGGTCGCGCTCGTAGCCGGCGACCGCCTTTACTGCTCCTCGGCGCTCGGCGCCATCGACGCGCCCTTGTCGGACTATCCGCTCTCGGCGGGCAGTGGCGACAGCATCGGCCTGCTTGCTCAGACGCGTTATCAGCCCGGCGTGCCGGTGCTCGTCATCTTCAACCGGACGGCCGCCGGTACGGGCGTGCTGTCGATTGTCGAAGGCGATTATCTCGCCGATGCCCTCGCGCACGGTGTCCGATATGGCGCGCAGATCGCGTCGATATCGGTGGCGGATAGCGGGCGTATCAATGCCCGTGGGAGCTTCAGGACGGCGTCAGCGCCGCTCACGGCATACACGACGCGCGTGGCATCGCGTAAATGGCCGTTCTCCATTCTGGTGTCGTCCTCCGAGGGTTTCGTATCGGGCATGCACTGGAAGTACAGAATCGCGGGCCTCGCAGTCGGCCTGCTGCTCGACGGCCTCATTGCAGCGGGCTACCTGCTCATGTTCGCCCCTCGGCGACTGCTGCTGAACGCGGTGCGTCAGGCGCTTCGGCGCAACGAGTTTCATGTGGTCTACCAGCCGATCGTCGACACCGCCACTCGCGCACCGGTCGGCGTCGAGGCGTTGCTGAGGTGGGAACATCCGAAGTGGGGCGCGATAAATCCCGCCTCGTTCATGGGCGAAGTCGAATCGAGCGACATGCTCGGACCCGTCACGCAATTCGTGATGAGGACGGCAGTTGCGGAGATGGGCCTGCGGCCAGCCGCGATTCCGCTGCGCATCGCAGTCAACGTTGCGCCTCGCGATCTTCAACGCAAGGGTTTCGTCGCGCAGGTCGAAGCGCTCACAGCGCAGTTGCCGGCCGGCGTCACGCTCGTTCTCGAACTGACCGAGCGGTTTTTGCTTGGCGAGAGCGCGCACACGTCGGCCATCTTCAGCGCGCTCAAGGCGAGGGGCGTCCGCTTTGCGATCGATGATTTCGGCACTCAGCACAGCAATCTCGATCTGCTCGGCCGCTTCCAGTTCGACTACGTGAAGATCGACCGGCAGTTCGTGGGTCAGGTCGACAACGGTGGCACCGAGCTTGTCCGGGGCATTGTTTCCGTCGCGAGGCACTACGGGTTGAAGGTGATCGCGGAAGGCGTCGAGACGGAATCGCAGCACGCCGCGTTGCTCGAAGCGCAAGTGCCGTTCGCGCAGGGCTATCTGTATCAGCGGCCGATGCCAGCCGAGCGGTTCGCGACGCTGCGTCGCACCGAAGAGATCAGCTAGTCGATCGCGGCTCGGTGCCTCGGCGCCTCGGTCGCTTGTGCGCTCGTGCCAGCTTGCCGGATGAAGCCGGTTTCGTTCTGATACGCGGCTCGGGCGCTTCGATCCCGCTCAGGGACTGATGCCGCTATGCATCGGCAACGGCGGGGACCGTTCCGGTCTCGTCGTGGCGTATCTAGCCTTGTCCGCGTTCGCCTTTCTCATGTCCGAGGCCGGGGCGCAAGCAGCTTCGTCGTGACGGCCAATCGACGCTCTGGCGGCGATGCCCTTCAAAGACTGCGAAGAAGGGCGTCGTCCCCGATGCACGACTGCGCGATGCCTCTACGACATGCTGTCCAGCGCTTTCGCGAATCTCGCCGCCGTGCCGTCGATGTCATGCAGCTTGTCCAGACCGAACAAGCCGATGCGAAACGTCTTGAAGTCTCCCGGCTCGTCGCATTGAAGCGCAACGCCGGCGGCGATCTGCACGCCCGCATCGGCGAATTTCTTGCCGGAGCGGATGTCATCGTCGTCCGTGTAGCAGACCACGACGCCCGGCGCTTCGAAACCGTCGGCGGCTACGCTTTTGAAGCCCTTGTCGGCGAGAAGCGAGCGAATGCGCTTGCCGAGTTCGAACTGTTCCGCCTTCACTTTCTCGAAGCCGTATGACTCGGTTTCCTTCATCACGTCGCGAAGTATCGCGAGGCTGTCCGTGGGCATCGTCGCGTGATAGGCGAAGCCGTTGTTCTCATAGGCCTCCATGATTTGCAGCCATTTGCGAAGGTCGCAGGCGAAACTGGAACTCGTCGTCGCGTCGATTCTTTCGCGGGCGAGAGGACTGAGCATGACGAGGCCGCAGCACGGCGATGCGCTCCATCCCTTTTGCGGCGCGCTGAGGAGCACATCGACGCCGCTCGCTTCCATGTCGACCCAGATCGTGCCCGAAGCGATGCAATCCAGCACGAACATTCCGCCGACGTCATGAACCGCATCGGCCACCGCGCGCAAGTACGAATCGGGCAACAGTATCCCGGCTGCGGTCTCGACGTGCGGCGCGAACACGAGGTCCGGCTTCTGCTCCCTGATCGCCGCGACGACTTCTTCCACCGGAGGCGGGGCAAATGCGGCCTGCCTGCCTTCGGCGACGGGACGCGCCTTCAGCACGGTCGATTCGGAAGGAATGCCGCCCATGTCGAAAATCTGCGACCAGCGGAAACTGAACCAGCCGTTGCGGATGACAAGACACTTCTTGTTCGTCGCGAACTGCCGGGCAACGGCTTCCATGCCGAAGGTTCCGCTGCCCGGTACGACTACGACAGACCTGGCGTTGTAGACCTTCTTGAGCGAAGCGGAAATATCGCGCATGACGCCCTGAAAGCGCTGCGACATGTGGTTGAGCGATCGGTCGGTAAAGACGACCGAGTATTCGAGGAGTCCATCTCGGTCGACATCGGGGAGTAACGCTGGCACGCTCGCCTCCTGTAACAGACTAATAAAGGAATGACTTCTGATTCTAACGATAACCGTGGCGAAGCCGCGCGCGCTGCAAGTCGGCTCTATACGCATCGGCGGTCGCTATTTTTTCCTGAGGTAACGATCGAGCAGGATGGTCGCCGTGCCGCCGTGCAGCAGCACGGACAACACGATCGTCCCCAGAATGATCGGCGAAAGGGAACTGACCGTCGCGCTCCCGGCCCTTTCGAGCGAGAACAACAGGTAATAGAACGCGCCGACGCCGCGCAACCCGAGCCACCCCGACAGAAACCGCTGATGGCGATCCAGCGACGAGCCGACGAGCGAAAGACTGCTGCCGAGCGGCCGTGCGATGAAAAACAGGAACAGCGCGGGCCAGATGACGTCCCAGTGAAGCAGCGCTCGCCAGTGCGCCGACACCACGCTCCCGATGAGGACCATCAGGCCCAGCTCGATGAATCGCTCCATTTCGACGGAGAATCCCATCATCGTCTCGGCGATATAGGCGTGGGCGAGTTCCGGGTCCGTGGCCGCTTCCTTGCGCTCGCCACGTTCGACGGATTCGAGCACTTCGTTCGGCGGCTTCTCTCCGGTCGCCTTCATCTCCTGCCGCCGCAGCGCGACGCCGGCGGCGAACACGGCGAGAAAGGCATAGCCGTCGACGACGAGCGTCGCGCCGTAGGCGAGCGCCATGACGCCGAGCGCGAGGAATCCTTCGAGGCCGAGCGCGTGATCGTAGCGCGTGCGCAACCGGGTGACGAACACGACGATAGCCGTGCCCAGCGCCCATCCGATGACGATCGAACTGCCCAGCCCCCACGCAATCGCAAGGCCGAACGTCCATGGATTGTCGCTGCCGAGGCTCGGAACGCCGCACAGCGCGAGCGCGATGTAGATCATCGGAGCGGCCGCGCCGTCATTGATTCCGCCTTCCGATGACAACGCGAATCGCAGCGGCTCGTCGTCGCCTGCTTCCTCCACGCGCAGTTCGTTTGCGAGCACGGGATCGGTGGGCGCGAGCGCCGAGGCGAGAAGCAGCGCCGGGCCTGCCGCGAGGCCCAGGCCCCAGTGCGCGGCGGCGTACATGATCGCGATGGTGATGAGCATCGCCGGACCGGCGAGGCGCAGCGTCAGTCTCCAGAGCGGATTCGACAGTTCGATCCGAAGATACATGCCGATCGCGAACAGGGAGACGACGAGACCCGCTTCGGTCAGCGTGCGCAGCAGCCGGGCGTGGCCTTCGAGGTCGATGGTCAACAGGCCGGTGCACGCGGGGCCGAGCACGAAACCGACGACGAGGTAGACCATCGCGCCTGTCATCGGCAATCGCTCGACGATCTTTCTTCCGATCGCCATCAAAACGAGCAGCGCCCCGACAATCAGGAACCAGACGCCTTCGATCGTCAACACGGCCTCCTGTGGTCAGGGGCGCCGCATGCGCGTCCCTCTTTCGGACTCGCGCGGCTAAAAGGTCCCGTCAGCCGTTGATTCCGACGGCCTGGCGACGGCTGATTCCGAACAGGCTACGTTGCAAAGCATCGCTTCCAGCCGGGCGAGCGCCAAAAAGGGGCGTCGCAGCACGGCGAGCGAGCGCGCCACCGCAAGGTCGGTCTGTCGCGCGAGATCCAGGCGGCAGAACGGCTCGGCCACGTCACACAGTTCCAGAATCCGGTCTCTGTCTACATTATGTGAACCGGGTTCCAGTTCCTCTCTGCAGTGGCGCAGGCTGCTTATGAGATCGAATACGCTGGCTTGCATGGCACTCCCCGACGGTTTCGCGCGTGCTACCCGTCATCGGGCAAGCGGCTATGGATGTCTCACCAGCAATAAGACGGCCCGCCATGCCGCGTGGACCTTGCTCGCAAGGCACGCGGCATGCTCGGAACCGGGATTCCCGTATGGAGATCCCATGAATACCCCAACGACCGCGACGGCGCTGGACGTAGACGCGCCGCACGCGCAGCACGTCGCCTGCACGCTGAGAATCAATGGCGAAGCACGTACTTTCGACATCGAGCCGTGGACGACACTGCTCGACCTTTTGCGCGAGCACTGCCAGCTCACCGGCACGAAGAAGGGCTGCGACCACGGACAATGCGGCGCGTGCACCGCGCTTGTCGATGGCCAGCGCATCAATACATGTCTCGCGCTTGCCGTTTCGTACGACGGCGCGGCCATCACGACCATCGAAGGACTCGCGAGCGGCGACACGCTGCATCCGATGCAGCAGGCGTTCATCGACTGCGACGCGTTCCAGTGCGGCTACTGTACGCCGGGGCAAATCTGCTCGGCCGTCGGCATGCTCTCGGAAGGCCATGCCCGCGACGCCGCCGAGGTGCGCGAGGCGATGAGCGGCAACGTCTGTCGCTGCGGCGCGTATCCGAACATCGTGCGGGCGATTCTGCATGCGTCTCGCGCGGACGGCGCCGGTGAGACCGCCGTCGAGAACGCGGAGGCGCGCCCATGAACCGGTTCTCCTACACGCGCGCGAACGATGTGTCCGCGGCGCTCGAAGCGCACCGCGCGCCATCGGCGGCGTTCCTCGCGGGCGGCACCAATCTCGTCGATCTCATCAAGGAAGGCGTTGCGCGCCCCGATACGCTCGTCGACATTCGCCGCCTGCCGATGACCGGCATTACGCCGACCGCCGACGGCGGCATCGAAATCGGCGCGCTCGCCACGAATAGCGCCGTGGCCTACGACGAACGCATTCAGTCGCGCTATCCGCTGTTGTCGAAGGCGATACTGGCGGGCGCATCGGCGCAGATTCGCAATGTCGCGACCGTGGGCGGCAACATGCTGCAACGCACGCGCTGTCACTATTTCTACGACACCGCGACGCCCTGCAACAAGCGCCAGCCCGGCAGCGGCTGCGGCGCGATGGATGGCGTGAACCGCATCCATGCCATCCTCGGCGCGAGCGAGCATTGCATCGCCGTTCATCCGTCGGACATGTGCGTGGCGCTCGCGGCGCTCGACGCGTCCGTGCGCGTGAGAGGCGACGAAGGCGAGCGCGTCGTGCCTTTCGACGCGTTTCACCGGCTTCCCGGCGATACGCCGCACATCGACACGAACCTGCGCGACGACGAGATGATCGTCGCGGTCACGTTGCCCGCCGATGGCTTCGCGGACCATCACGCCTACGTGAAAGTGCGCGACCGGGCGTCGTATGCGTTCGCGCTGGTGTCGGTGGCGCTCGCGCTCGAGCTCGATGGCCGGCGCATCGAAGAGGTGCGCTGCGCGCTCGGCGGCGTGGCGCACAAACCGTGGCGCAACCGCGACGCCGAAGCCGCGTTGCGCGGCAAGACACTCGATGCCGCGACGGTGCGCGATTTCGCGAGCGCGATGGTGCGCGACGCACGCGGGCTGCCCGGCAACGCATTCAAGATCGAACTGACCGCGCGCGCCATCGAGCGCGCTTTCGAGCAGGCATCGGGCATCAGCCTCGCCGCCAGAGAGGACGACGCATCATGAATTTTCCGAACGAGCTGGAACGCATCGCGCAGCAGGGCGCGCCGTTCAGCGGCAAGCCCGTCAACCGCGTCGACGGCAGAAAGAAGGTGACGGGCGAGGCGCGCTATGCAGGCGAATTCTTCGCGGATGCGATGAGCTACGGCTTCGTGCTTCCGAGCCGCATCGCGAGCGGGCGCATCGTGTCGATCGAATCGCGGCGCGCGCTCGAATTGCCGGGCGTGCTCATGGTGCTCACGCACGAGAACCGGCCCGAGCTGCCGCTGCAGGACGCCGCGTGGAAAGACCAGTCCGCGCCGGGCGGCATGCCGTTTCGTCCGCTGTGGGACGACCGCATCTGGTACAGCGGCCAGCCGGTCGCGCTCGTTGTCGCGGAAAGTCATGAACTGGCGCGTCATGCCGCATCGCTGATCGAAGTCACCTACGAGCGCACGAGCCACCGCACGGATTTGCGCGAGGCGGAGCCCGACAGTTATCCGCCGTCGACCGAAAAGGGCGGCTTCGAGCCACCGCCCCCGCCGCGCGGTGATGCCGACGGCGCGCTTGCCGCAGCCGCCGTGAAGATCGACTGCCGCTATTCGACGCCGGCCGAGTATCACAACCCGATCGAGTTGCACGGCTGCACGGTCATTCCCGAGCCGTCCGGCAAGTTCACCGTCTATGAAAAGACGCAGGGCGTGCTCAACACCAAGGCGTATCTGACGAAACTCTTCGGCTTCGACGACGACACGCTCGAAGTGATCTCGCCGTTCGTCGGCGGCGCGTTCGGCTCCGGGCTGCGTCCGCAATACCATCTGCCGCTTGCGGTCATGGCCGCGCGCGATCTGAAGCGGCCCGTGCGCGTGGTGTTGACGCGGCAGCAGATGTTCACCTTCGCGCATCGGCCGATGAGTCTGCAACGCGTCGCGCTTGCCGCGAACCGCGATGGCAGGCTCGAAGCGGTCATCCACGAGGCAGTGTCCGAGACATCGCAATACGAGGACTACTGCGACGTCATGGTGAACTGGGCCGGACAGCTTTACGCGTGCGACAACGTGCGGATGGACTACAAGGTGAGCAAGCTCGATGTGCCGACGCCCGCGGACATGCGCGCGCCGGGCGCGGCGCAGGGGCTTTTTCCGCTGGAAATGGCGATGGACGAACTCGCCGAGGCGCTCGGCATGGACCCGCTGAAGCTGCGCCTCGTCAACTACGCGGAGCGCGACGGGAACAAGAACCTGCCGTTTTCGAGCAAGGCGCTGCGGCAGTGCTTCGAAGAGGGCGCCGCGCGCTTCGGCTGGGACAAGCGCCCGCTCGCGCCGCGTTCGATGCGCGATGGCAACGAGCTGGTCGGCTGGGGCATGGCGACGGGCATCTGGGACGCGATGCAGAACGAGGCGTCCGCGCTCGCGGAAATCGGGGCGGACGGACGTGTCGTCGTGGCGAGCGCCACGGCGGACATCGGCACCGGCACCTACACGGTGATGACGCAGCTTGCCGCCGATGCGCTCGGCGTGCCGCTCGAGAACGTCGATTTTCGTCTGGGCGATAGCCGTCTGCCGAAGGCGCCGCTCGAAGGCGGATCGTGGACGGTGTCGTCGGTCGGCAGCGCGGTGCATGCGGCGTGTACGCGCTTGCGCGGGAAGCTCGCGACGCTCGCGATCGAACACGGCGGCGATGCGTTCGCCCGCGCGCAGCCGGACGCGGTGCGGCTCGATGGCGAATACGTCGCATGCGGGGAAGGCAACGCGCCACGCTTGCCGCTGCGGGAACTGTTGACGCGCGCGGGCCTCGACACGCTCGATGCGCAGATTACCGTGACGCCGCACGACAAGCAGCAGTCGTATTCGATCGGCACGCACTCGGCGGTGTTCGTCGAAGCGCGCGTCGATGCCGCGCTCGGGACCGTGCGTGTCACGCGTGTGGTCAGCGCGGTGGCGGCAGGGCGTATCGTCAATCCGAAGACGGCGGCGAGTCAGGTATCGGGCGGCGTGGTGTGGGGCATCAGCATGGCGCTGCACGAACACGGACAGTTCGATCACGAGCTCGGCCGGCAGATGAATCACAACCTGTCGGAGTATCACGTTCCGGTGAACGCGGACATACACGACATCGACGTGCTCTTCGTCGACGAGCATGACGACATCGTCAATCCGCTTGGCGCGAAGGGCGTCGGAGAGATCGGCGTGGTCGGCGTGGCGGCGGCTGTCGCCAACGCGATCTGGCACGCGACGGGCAAGCGCGTGCGGGATTTGCCGATCACGCTCGACACACTGTTCGCGTGAGGGCGCTGTATGTTTTCGCGGGGGCGTCGTGCTCGCGCCGCCTCCATCAGTAGCAGCCAGCCCGCAGGGAGCGTTCGATGAAGCCGATTTGTAAGGCGTGCGGCACGCAATATCCCGAGGGCGAACCGCCGCGCGCCTGCGTGATTTGCGATGACGTCCGTCAGTACGTGCCGCCCTCGGGGCAGCAGTGGACGACGCTCGATACGCTTCAAGGAGGCCATACGAACGGCTGGCGCGCATTGAAAGACGATCTGTTCGAGATTCGCACGGAGCCGGCGGTCGGCATCGGACAGCGGGCGCTCCTCGCGCGCACGCCGCATGGCAACGTGCTATGGGACTGCATCACCTTGCTGGATGACGCGACGCGGGAAATCATCCGCGCGCTCGGCGGGTTGAAGGCGATCGCGATCTCGCATCCGCATTACTACTCGACGATGACCGAGTGGGCGCGCGCGTTCGGTTGTCCAGTATGGATTCACGAGGCTGACAGGCAGTGGATCGTGTCCCCCGGCGATGCGGTGCAACTCTGGTCGGGGGATACGTTGCCGCTCACGGATGACATGACCCTCGTGCGGCTCGGCGGTCATTTCGCCGGCGGCGCCGTGCTGCACTGGGGATCGGGGGCCGGCACGCTCCTTTCCGGCGACATCCTCCAGGTGACGCCCGACCGGTCGCACGTGTCGTTCATGTTCAGCTATCCGAATTACCTGCCGCTGTCGGCATCGAAGGTCCGGGCGATGGCCGCGCTTCTGGAACCTTTCGAGTACGAGAGCGTATACGGCAGCTTCCGCCATGCGCAGATCGAAGCCGATGGCAAAGCCGCCGTGGCTGCGTCGGTGGATCGTTATATCGAACTGCTGGAAGACCGGTTCCCGGACCCGGCGCGCGCGGACGGAGGCGAGCCGGCCCGCAGTTGACGGCGATGCCTCAAACGCTGACCTCGGCAAGCAGCGAATAGAGCTTCTTCGGGTCGATCGGCTTGATCAGATGATGGTCGAAACCGGCGGCGAGCGCGCTCTCGCGGTCGCTTTCCTGCCCGTACCCGGTCACGGCGATAAGCAAGGATGAAGCAGTCTCGGGTGCGGCGCGCAGGCGCCTCGCCAGTTCATATCCGTCCATTTCCGGCAGGCCGATATCGAGCAGGCAAACCTGCGGCGCCGCTTCGCGGGCGCGTTGCAAGGCCCGGGTCGGCCGGTGTTCCACCATCACCTCATGGCCCAGCGCTTCGAGCAGCATCGCGAGCGCGGACGCTGCATCCACGTTGTCGTCGACGACCATGATGCGCAGACTCGTCGCCGGCTCGGCCGACGATCCGCTACTGCGCATGCCCTCCGAATGGACGGGTTCCACGCACGCGCGCGGCAGACAGACGACGAATCGGCTGCCCATCCCGTCGCCCGGACTCTCGCATGAGACGGTGCCGTGATGCAGTTCCACCAGGCTTCTGACGAGTGCGAGGCCGATCCCCAGTCCGCCGGACGATCTATCCGGCGTTCGCTTGGCCTGGCTGAACAGTTCGAACGCATGCGCCGCGACGTCCGGCGTCATGCCGACGCCGTTATCGGTGACACTCACCACCACTCGCGACGCTTCCACATCGGCTCCGAGTTCGAGCCGGCCCTCGCCAGGCGTGTATTTCGCGGCGTTGTTGAGTATGTTCACGAAGACCTGCACCAGCCGGTTCTTGTCCCCGGTGACGATGGTCGCGCCCGGCGGCAAATGCAGTTCGAGGTGATGCCGCTGCGCATGAATCAGCGGCGCGACCTGTTCCACCGCTTCCATGAGGACGCGCCGGATGTCCACCGGCGTCTTGTCGAGCGAGACGAGACCCCGCGTCACGCGCGATACGTCGAGCAGATCGTCGATCAACTGGCTCATGTGCGCGACTTGCCGGCTGATGATCTGACTGGTCTGCCGAACGCGCGCCTCGTCGAGGTTCGCGATCTGCAACAGCTCGGCCGCCGCGCCGATGGGGGCTAGCGGATTCCTCAGTTCGTGCGCGAGCATGGCGAGGAACTCGTCCTTGCGCCGGTCCGCGTCCTTGAGCTTCTGCTCGGCCTCCTTGCGCTCGGTGATGTCGCTGGCCGCGCCGATCCACTCGTAGATTTCTCCGTCGGCGTCGAGCATCGGCACGGCACGCGACGCCGTCCAGCCGCAGGTTCCGTCGACCCGCCGCACCCGATGCTCGAGCTGGAAAATCGTCTTGTTGCGGATCGCATCGTGGACGGCTTTGTTCACCCCTTCCTGATCTTCTTGCGGGATGAATTCCTCGAGCCAGGAGCGCCGCGGCTGGGCGATATCCTTCAGGAAACCGCGCCCTTCGAGCTGGCGCATGTGGCTCCAGTCCGGACTCATGCGATACACCACGTCTTCGGTCGCAGTCGCAAGCGCGCGATACCGCCGCTCGCTCTCCGTCAGCGCCGCGGCCGAGTTGACCTGCTCCGTCATGTCGATGGTCGTGTGCGAAATACACACGATCCGGCCATCGTCGTCGAAAATCGGCGTGCTCACGGCGCCCCAGAAACGCTCTTCGTAGGCCACGCCGCCGCCGGGAAGCTCCACCTGAATGGGGTAGCGCTGGGCGGGCAACGGGTCCGGCTGTCCCGTTTCGACCACCCGCGCGAGCGAGCGGCGCAGCGCCGCCTCGCCGCTGTCGTCCGCGTCGGCGGGGTTGCCGGGAAATGCCTCGAACAAGCTGATGCCGACGAGATCTTCCCGTCTGCGCGACGACGCCTTCAGGAAAGCGTCGTTGACGGCGATGATCGTCGCTTCGGGCGTCGGCGTCAGCAGGTAGTTACCGATGGGCGACCCGTTGAAGACGAGTTCGAAAAGGGACGAGGACATCGTTTTTCCAGCGGCAGAAGTGTAGAGCGATTGTCCGGTTCTCCCGCAAGATCGGTTCCTCGTGCATCGCGATGCCGATAGAACATCATCGCGATTCGCCCGTGATGAAAAGCACCCGGTCCGGCTCGCCGTCAGGCATCTCGCAGCGAGGCGTGCGTTCCGGGACGCGGCGCGGCACGAGCCATGCTGCGCGCTAAATTCCGTGGGAACCGCATAGACAGTGGCGACATGCGCAACAAACCTTCGTCCGCAAGAGCAAAGCAGGATTTCATCGGCCTCGGTGATTACATCCGTGCCGAAGTCGACAGCATCGTCGATGAGTTCGCCGAATTCGCGCAGACTCACATCGAGAGCGCGAAACGGCTTCCCGCGGAGGAGTTGCGCGATACAGCGGCCTCCTTGCTGAACAACATTGCCGACGACATGGAGTCGTCCCAGAGCGACTCCGATCGATCGGAAAAAAGCCGCGGAGATACGCCGAACAATTCGCCCGCGCTGGTCGAGGACGCGAAAAGTCACGCGCGGGACCGTCTCGGCTCCAGCTTCTCGTTGATGGAAATGGTGTCCGAGTATCGGGCGCTTCGGGCGAACGTGGTCCGACGCTGGCGAGACGCCGCCGTGGGCGACCCCGCAACGGCGATCGAAGATGTGATCCGCTTTGACGAAGCCATCGACCAGGCGCTCATGGAATCCATTCAGTGGTACGCGTCTCGCACGGATCGCGCCCGTGAACTGATGGCCGGCATGATCGCGCACGATCTGCGAAACCCGCTCGGCGCGATCATGATGTCGGCCAATTATCTGCTGCGCAGCGAATCCATCGGCGGACCGGAGATGAAGGCCGCCGCGAGAGTGCTGGGCAGCGCATCGGCGATGGAGAAGATGGTCGCCGACCTCCTCGATTTCGCGCAGGTCCGCATGGGAGGACATCTGTCGATCTCGCGCGCGAAGACGTCCATGCGCAAAACGTGTAACGACGCCGTCGGCGAACTGCGCGCATATCACCCGGACAGGGCGATCGAACTCAATGTCAGCGACGAGCTCGAAGGCGACTGGGACGGCGATCGCGTGAGACAGGTCATATCGAATCTCGTGGCAAACGCGCTGAAACATGGCGCGGCGGATTCTCCGGTCGCCGTCAGCGCTTCGGAAGACGGTCTTAACGTAAGACTCGACGTGCACAACCTGGGCGAACCGATCGCCGCCGATCACCTGAAGGATATTTTCGACCCGCTCAAACGCTTCCCGAAGAACGCGCAGAACAGGCAGTCCAATCATGGGATCGGCCTCGGGCTTTTCATCGTCAAGGAGATTGCCGAGGCTCACCACGGCTCGGTGGATGTGTCGTCCACGCGAGAGGCCGGCACGACTTTCAGCGTGAAGTTACCGATCGCCCAGCCCGGCAGCCGGAAGAAATAGCACGGCGGCAGGGCATCGAGTGCGTGGGCGATCGCCTGGAATCGCCCAAAATCACGCAGAATTCACGCTTTGCATCCGGATCGCCCCATGACTCAATTCCTTCCCGTCGCGCTCGAACACGCGAGCCGGCTCATCAATCACGGCCCGACCGTGCTCGTCACGAGCGCGCATGGCGAGCGCCGCAACGTGATGGCCGCTGCATGGTCGATGCCCGTCGAGTTCACGCCGCCGCGCATCGCGGTCGTCATCGACAAGAACACGTACACGCGCGAGCTGGTCGCCGCGAGCGGGCGGCTCGGCATCTGCGTGCCGGGCGCGGCGCTGGTCGACCTGACTTACGCGGTCGGCACGACGAGCGGCCGCGACACCGACAAATTCGACGCTTTCGGGATTCAATCGCTGCAAGGCCCGGTGCTCGGCGTGCCGCTCATCGAAGCGGGCTGCGCGGCGTGGCTCGAGTGCCGGCTCATCAGCGAGCCGCACACCGAAGACGCCTACGACACCTGCTTCGCCGAGGTCGTCGCGGCGGCTGCCGATCCGCGCGTGTTCGCGGACGGACACTGGAACGTGGATGCGTCGAACGTCGACTTGCACACGATTCATCATCTCGGCGCGGGCAAGTTCGTGCGCGCGTCGGGGATGCAGCAGGCGAAAGCCATCGGCCAGTAAGAACGGCGGCCGCGCGCGATTATCCACGAATCGTGCAGAATCGCTTAACCTGAACGCTGTCGCCGACGCGCATTCGGGTCTATAGAATGGCTCGCGTCAACGCTCACAGGACAGGAGACACCTTGCAATGACGAAGACCTATCGCATCGCCGTGATTCCCGGTGACGGCATCGGCGTGGAAGTGATGCCGGAAGGCTTGCGCGCCCTCGATGCAGTCGCCAAACGCTTCGATCTCTCGCTCGAATACGACCATATCGAATGGGCGAGTTGCGACTACTATCTCGCGCACGGCCAGATGATGCCGGACGACTGGAAGAGCCGTCTCGAACGTTGCGACGCCATTCTGTTCGGCGCGGTGGGATGGCCCGCCAAAGTGCCCGACCATATCTCGCTGTGGGGCTCGCTGCTGAAGTTCCGCCGCGAGTTCGACCAATACATCAACCTTCGGCCCGCGCGTCTTTTCGACGGCGTGCCTTCGCCGCTCGCGAACCGCAAGGCGGGCGACATCGACTTCATGATCGTGCGCGAAAACACCGAAGGCGAGTATTCGTCGGTCGGCGGCGTATCGTTCGAAGGCACCGAGCGCGAGTTCGTCTCGCAGACCTCCATCTTCACGCGCAAGGGCGCGGAGCGCGTGCTCAAGTTCGCGTTCGATCTCGCCCAGCGGCGCGAGAAAAAGCTGACGGTCGCGACCAAGAGCAACGGCATCTCGATCAGCATGCCGTGGTGGGACGCCCGCGCCGCGGAAATCGCCGGGCAGTATCCGGACGTGACGTGGGACAAGCAGCACATCGATATCTTGTCCGCGCGTTTCGTGCTGAGCCCGGACCGCTTCGATGTAGTCGTCGCGACCAATCTCTTCGGCGACATTCTTTCGGACCTCGGCCCGGCGTGCACGGGCACGATCGGCATCGCGCCATCGGCCAACATGAATCCCGAGCGCGATTTTCCGTCGCTCTTCGAGCCGGTGCACGGCTCCGCGCCGGATATCGCGGGCAAGGGCATTGCCAATCCGGTCGCGATGATCTGGTCCGCCGCGATGATGCTGGAGTTCCTCGGCGAGCGCGAGGCGCACGACGCGATCCTCTCCGCCGTTACCGAAGTGCTGAAGGACGGGCCGCATACCGGCGATCTCGGCGGCAAGGCGAGCACGCAGGAAGTGGGCGAAGCGGTGGCAGCGCGCATCGGCTAAAGCCGCAAAAGAGACGGCATCAACGGGAGGAGCAATGAGTCAGCAAGACGGCAGCACGCAGCAACAAGGCAAGAGCGGCGAAGTGCGTTTGACGATCGAAGGCGCGGCGGCGCATATCGTGTTCGATCGCGCGGACGCGCATAACGCGATGACGTGGCACATGTACGAGCAACTCGAAGCCGTTTGCGAGCGTCTTTCGCGCGAACGCGACGTGCGCGTGGCGACGTTTCGCGGCGCGGGCGGCAAGGCGTTCGTCGCGGGCACGGACATCCAGCAGTTCAGCGCGTTTCAAAGCGCGGAGGACGGCGTCGAGTACGAGCATCGCATCGAGCGGGTGCTCGGCAAGCTCGACGGCCTGCCGATGCCGACGCTCGCCATCGTCGATGGATGGTGCGTCGGCGGCGGGCTTGCCATCGCCGCGTGCTGCGATCTTCGCATCGCCGCGCCGGGCGCGAAGTTCGGCGTGCCGATCGCGCGCACGCTCGGCAACTGCCTTGCCATCGGCAACACGGCGCGGCTCGTCGCGGAATTCGGCGTCGGGCGCGCGAAGCGCATGCTGGTGCTCGGCGACATGCTGAATGTCGACGAGGCCATCGCTGCCGGCTTCGTCATCGAAAGCGTGGAGCCGGACCAGCTCGACGCGCGCGCCGCCGCGCTCGTCGACCGGCTTTCGCGCAATGCGCCCATCACCATGCGCGTGACGAAGCAATCGGTCTCCCGCATGCTCGCCGCGCTGCCGCTTTCCGGCGACGACCTCGTGCGCCAGTGCTACGGCAGCGAGGATTTCCGCGAGGGCGTCGCGGCGTTCACGGAGAAGCGCCCGCCGCTCTGGAAGGGCGTCTGACGCGGGCGGCCCGCGCGCCGCATTTCTTCAAATCGCGTGAACGCGAAGGCTTGCCGAGCGTCGCGAAACGCCGTGGCCTTCTACTCCCCGCGCTGACGCTTCAGGGCGCCGCGCGGCCCGCGTCCGATGACGGCGTCGAGCTTCGCGCGCGCGAGACGTTGCGCCGTGGCGGCGCTGTCGCCGCTCCAGAAACTGCGGTCTGCATGCTGGATGCGCGTGGCCGTGCGCTGCATGTGCGCATACGCTGCGTTGCGCGCGGCTGCGGGGTCGCGCGCCTCGATCGCGGCGGCGATCGTTTCGTGTTCCGCGCGCACGTCGGCGGTGAGATCGGCGCGGCGCGATTCGTTCTGACGCGTGATGCGAATGGCGTCCTGCAATGCGTTCGTCAGAAGCGACAGCAATTCGGTGAAGTAGGGATTGCCCGCCGCGCGCGAAATCGCCAGATGGAATTCGAGGTCCGCTTCGACGCCGTCGCCGCCCTCCGAAACCGAGCGGTCGATGGCTTTCAGCGCGCGGCGTATCAGCGTCATCTGCGCGGCGGTGCGGCGTTCGGCGGCGAGCGCGGCCATCTCGGCCTCGATGCCGCGCCGCAATTCGATGATGCGGACCACGCCCGCAGCCGGATTCTGTTCGTCGCGCGAAAGCCGGAAGACTTGCGACGCTTTCGGATCGAGCACCACGGTGCCGCTGCCCTGACGCGTATCGACGAGACCTTCGGACTTGAGCCGCGAGATGGCCTCGCGCACCACCGTGCGGCTCACCCCGTACTGTTCGGTCATGAACTTCTCGGTGGGAAGGCGGGCGTTGACCGGGTAATAGCCGCTTCTTATCTGGTCGACGAGAACCCGCGTGACGCGGTCGGCGAGCGTGAATTCCTCGGGACTTGCGGCGATGTCGCGCTTCAGCTTGGCGTCTTGCATGGCGGTTCGGCGGTGGATTCTGGCAGGGCGATGATAGCATCGCACTGTAAATTTGCTTGACAAATGTGTACTATAAATTTGTACTATGACCCGATGCGCGACGGCTGCTGGGCAAGGCATCGGACCGGCCGGAAGCGCCTTGGAACATCGAACGAAGAACAGGAGACGACATGAAGCGGATCGGAGTGATCGGGGTGGGCATGATGGGTCACGGCATCGCCACGAACATCGCGAAACACGGCTACGAACTCGCGCTGCTCGAACACGCGGGCAATCAGCCGCTCGATGCGCTGCGCGCGGCCGGCGCGACCAGCACGCCCGACGCGGCGGCGCTCGCGGCATCGGTGGATGTGCTGCTGCTTTGCGTCACCGGCACGCCGCAGGTCGAAGAGGTGCTGTTCAAGAACGGCGTGCTCGATGCCTTGCGCCCCGGCACGGTCATCATCGACTGTTCGACGGCGATTCCCGCCTCGACGCTGCGCATCGCCGAGGCCGTGAAGCACGCGGGCGGCCGCTTCCTCGATGCGCCGATGACGCGCACGCCGAAAGAAGCCGCCGAAGGCCGCATCAACCTGATCGTGGGCGGCGAGCGCGCGCTCTTCGACGAATGCCTGCCGCTCCTGCAGAGCTTCGCGGAGAACATCGTCTATGCGGGCGAGGCGTCGTCGGGGCATCGCCTCAAGCTGCTGCACAACTTCGTATCGCTCGGATTTTCGGCGGTGCTTGCCGAAGCCGCCGCGTGCGCGAACCGCGCGGGCGTCGATCCGAACGTGCTGGTGAGCGTGCTCGCGGCGGGCGGCGGCGATGGCGTCGTGTTCAAGCGCCTGCGGCCGTTCATCGAATCGGCGGACAGTTCGGGCTTCCGTTTCTCGATGTCCAACGCGCTCAAGGACATGGGCTATTACGTCGAGATGACGGACGAAGTGGGCGCGTCCAACGCCGCCGCCAGTGCAGTGCGCGAAGTCTACGAGCGCGCGGTCGCCGAAGGCGGCCCGAACACGCCGGTTCCGGAACTGATCGCGCTGCTCGAAGGCGAGGCCGGAAAAAACGGGCAAGCGGCGCGGGCGGCATGAGCGTTGAGCCCGCGCGCGCGTCGTCGAACGGATCGGCTTCGCGACGAACTCGTGCGCCTTTTGACCGAGCGGCTCGTCACGCGCACGACGGGCGAATGGGTCCGCGCGTTCGACGAAGCCGGTCTGCCCGCCGGTCCCGTGCTGGACGTGGCGCAGGCGCGCGGCATGGTTGTCGAGTCGCATCATCCGCTCGCGGGCGACGTGAAGGGCATCCCTGCCGATCCGCTTCTCGGGCCGCGCCGCGCCGCTGCTCGGACAGCACACGCGCGAAGTGCCGAGCGAGATCGGCTATGCGGACGCGCGGATCGACCAGATGCACGAAAGCGGCACCGTCTACGCACGCGCCGGCTAAGCCTTATTCAATCCCGTCTCACCCGAACAAGGACCATCGCATGTTTCTCGAACTGACGCGGCCCGAACTGGTCCGCACGCAAAATCTGATCGACGGCAAATGGACCGATGCCGCAGAAGGCGCGCGCTATCCCGTCGCGAATCCCGCGAACGGCGAGCGCTTCGTCGATGCAGCCAACAGCACGTCCGCCGATGCGCGCGCCGCCACCGATGCCGCCGCGCGCGCGCTGCCCGGCTGGCGCGCGACGCTGCCGCGCGAGCGCGCGGCCATTCTGCGCCGCTGGCACGCGCTCATCCTCGCGAATCTGGAAGACCTCGCGCGCATCATGTCGACGGAGCAGGGCAAGCCGCTCGTCGAAAGCCGGGGCGAAGTGCGCTATGGCGCGTCGTATGTCGAATGGTTCGCGGAGGAAGGCCCGCGCGTGTACGGCGACATCATCCCGCAGCAGCAACGCGGCAAGCGCATGATCGCGGTGAAGGAGCCGATCGGCATCGTCGCGGCTATCACGCCGTGGAACTTTCCGCTCGCGATGATCGCGCGCAAGATCGCGCCGGCGCTCGCCGTCGGCTGCACGGTCGTCGCGAAGCCCGCGGAAGACACGCCGCTCACCGCGCTCGCCCTCGCGCTGCTCGCGCAGGAAGCCGGCTTGCCCGATGGCGTGCTCAACATGATTTCCGCGTCGCGCGATGCGGGCGTCGCGGCAGTGGCCGACTGGCTCGCCGACGCGCGCGTGCGCAAGATCACGTTCACCGGCTCGACGCCCGTCGGCAAGCATCTCGCGCGCGAATCGGCGGGCACGCTCAAGAAGCTCTCGCTCGAACTCGGCGGCAACGCGCCGTTCATCGTGTTCGACGACGCCGACATCGACGCGGCCATCGCCGGTCTCATGGCATCGAAGTTCCGCAACGGCGGGCAGACGTGCGTGTGCCCGAATCGCGTGTACGTGCAGTCGGGCGTCTACGATGCGTTCGCGCGGCGGCTCGCCGAGCGCGTGTCGTCGCTGAAGGTCGGCCCCGCCACGGACGACAGCGTGCTGATCGGCCCGATGATCAACGCGCGCGCCGTCGACAAGATCGCGCGCCACGTCGACGACGCGCTCTCGCACGGCGCGCGCGTGCTGACGGGCGGGCGCAGGCTCACGGAACTCGGACCGAACTTCTATGCGCCGACCGTGCTCGTCGACGCGAGCGAGAAGATGGTCGTGTGCTGCGAGGAAACCTTCGGGCCGGTCGTGCCGCTCTTTCGCTTCGAGCGCGAGGAAGACGCGATCCGCGCCGCGAACGACACGCCGTTTGGTCTCGCCGCCTACTTCTATACGCGCGATGCGCGGCGCATCCATCGCGTGTCGTCGCAACTGGAAGCCGGCGTCATCGGCGCAAACGAGGGCGCGGTGGCGAGCGAGGCCGCGCCTTTCGGCGGCGTGAAGGAATCGGGCTATGGCCGCGAAGGATCGCGCTACGGACTCGACGACTATCTCTCGGTCAAGTACGTTTGCGAAGGCGGTCTCGATTGAGCCGCGCCGGACGGAGCAGGCGATGAATCCTCGTATCGACCTCAACGATCTGCGCGTGTTTCATGTCGTCGCGCAAAAGGCGAGCTTCTCCGCCGCCGCCGATGCGCTTTCGGTGTCGGCGGCGTATGTCAGCAAGCGCATCCGGCTGCTCGAAACGGCGCTGGATGCGCCGCTCCTGTACCGCTCGACGCGCCGCGTCGCGATGACGGAAGCGGGCGAGCGGCTTTATCGCTGGGCGGAGAAAGTGCTCGACGACATGGACCAGCTCGTCGACGACGTCTCCGGCGTGAAGCGCGCGCCGCGCGGCACGCTGCGCATTTCGAGCAGCTTCGGCTTCGGGCGGCATGTCGTCGCGCCGGTGCTTGCGCGCTTCGTCGAAGCGCATCCGCAGCTCGACGTTCGGCTCGATCTCTTCGATCGCCTCGTCGATATCGCCGCCGAAGGCTACGACCTCGATATCCGCATCGGCGACGAGATCGCGCCGCATCTCATCGCGCGGCGGCTCGCGACGAACCACCGCATTCTGTGCGCGTCGCCGGACTATCTGCGCGCGCGGGGCGTGCCGCAGCGCGTCGCGGACTTGCAGGCGCACGAATGCCTGTGCATCAAGGAGCGCGATCATCCGTTCGGCGTATGGCGCTTTGTGGACGATGGCGACGATGTGCGCGTGAAGGTGCGTGGATCGCTCGCGTCGAACGACGGCGAAGTGGCCGTGCAATGGGCGCTCGCTGGACGCGGCGTGATTCTGCGTTCGATCTGGAACGTGCGCCCTTATCTCGACGACGGCCGCCTCGTGCAGATTCTGCCGCACGCGACGCAGCCCGCCGATGTGTGGGCCGTGTATCCGTCGCGGCTCGCCACCTCCGCGCGCATCAAGGCGTGCGTGGAGTTTCTCGCCGCCGAGTTCGCGCAGGCCGGATGGGCGCGCGCGGCGCAATCCGCACCCGGCGATGCGCGCCGGAGGCTCGCGCGCGTGCGTTGATCTGCGTGCGCGCTCGCGTCGCAGTGGCTCCGGACGAGAGCCCCGCTGCTTCGCATGAATTCGCGCCATCTGCTGCTTTTTCGGTCAGTCGCGCCCGCGCATGATGGGCGTAGCGTGATGATCCGCCGCAGCGATGGCAGGCGCGCGCCAGTCGGAATGCGGCCGCGGCGGACGTCGTCGGCGAGTTCGTCGGCCAGGGCTTTCGGAGCGTCTCATGAGGCGCGTGGGCGGCTAGGGATGATTGCGCTGTGGCGGGCTTGCCGATCCTGGCGTGCGCCCGAACCAATGGGCGCATCGCGTTGCATTTCATCGATCCGTCGATGAAACATCGATCAACGTCCGAAGCCGGGCCAACAGCCACTTCTTGAAGACCTTGAGCTTCGGATTGAGGTCGCCCTTGCTGTGGACGAGGTGGTATCCATGGTGAATGCGGACCGTGTGCGGAATGGCCTGCACGAGCCGCCCGTCGTTAAAGTCCTCCTGGAACAGGAACAGGGGCACTAGTCCAAAGCCGAGGCCCGACATGGCAGCTTCGCGCATCATCAGCATCTGCAGGAAACGCGGCGACTTGCCCAAGCTCGGCATTTGCAGCCCGTAGTGCTCGAAATAATTCTTCCACGGCTCCTCGCGAGCGCCGGCCACGCTCAGCAAGGGCGCCGTGAGCAGGTCGGCGGGTTCGTGCACGTTGGCCTGCTGCTTCAGGCGCGGCGAGCACACCACGCCTGCCAGCGTGGTGTCGAACAGGCTGACCGAATCGAAGCCCGGCCAGGGCGGCGAGCCGTAGCGGATGCGCGCATCGACGGGCGCGTCGCGGTCGAGTTCCTTCAGTTCCTCCGCCAGCACGTCCACCTGTATGTCGGGATACCGGACTCGGAAGTCGCCGATGTTGCGCACCAGCCAGAGCGTGAAACCGACATTCACCGAGAGGACCAGCGTCGACTGCGCCGCGCTTTCCTTGAGCCGGCTGCCGGCCTCGGCGATCAGGTTCAGCCCCGCCGTGATCTGCTCGTGATACGTCCTGCCGGCGGGCGTCAGTGTGATCCAGCGGCCGTTGCGCTCGAACAGGCGAACCTCGAGCTGTTCCTCGAGCGTCTGAATCATGCGACTGACCGCCCCCTGCGTCACATGGAGCTCGGTGGCAGCCGCGGTGAAGCTCTCCAGACGGGCTGCAACCTCGAAATATCTGACGGCGGTCAGGGAAGGAAGGCGCTTCATTTCAACGATCTTGCATGAGTTGAACTCATTCTAACGCAGAAGGAATCGCTTTAGATCGGGCAACTGCGCCACCTAAACTGTGTTCACTCGAACTACGCCAAAAGAGACACGACATGGACGCAGTGATTGAAACCCGACCCTTCACGGTCACCGAAGGCGAAGTCTACCGCCAGCGCGCGCTGGAAGCGGGCCAGGCATTCCTCAAGGCCATCGATGCGATCGCGCCAGTGCTGCGCGCCGGCCGTGAGCAGTCCGAGCGCGACTGCCGCGTGCCGGACGCGAGCGTGGAGGCCATGCTCGAAGCCGGTGTGTTCCGCGCCTTCACGCCGTTGCAGTACGGCGGGCTGGAGCTGTCCCCGGCGGACTTCTACGACGGCCTGATGCGCATCGCGCAATGCGACAGTTCCGCCGCGTGGATCGCCGGTCAGATCGTCTGTCACAACCTCGAAATCGCCGCGATGCACCCGCAGATGCACGAGGATTTCTGGGGCGTCTACGGTCCGGATGCACGCGCGTCCAGTTCCTACGCGCCGCTCGGCAAGACCGAGCCGGTCGAGGGCGGCTACATGCTCGACGGCCGCTGGACCTTCTCCAGCGGCGTCGACTTCGCGCACTACGTGGTGCTCGGCGGCGGCGAGCGCAATTTCCTCGTGCCGATCACCGATCTGGTGATCGACCACGACAGCTGGGACGTGCAGGGCATGCGCGGCACCGGCAGCAAGGCGGTCACGGCGAACAAGGTGTTCGTGCCGAATCACCGCATTCACGTGATGGCCGATGTCGTCAACGACATCAACCCCGGCTATGAGAGCATCACCACGCCGCTGTATCGCGGCGTGTCGTGGATGACCGTGTTCTACGCAACGGCTGCGAATACCGTGATCGGCACCGCCATGGAAGCCGTCAACGTGTTCTTCGAGCAGTCCCGCAACCGCTACACGAAGATGGGAACCGGCGCGCGACTGGCCGAAAATCCCTTCCTCAATCTCAAGATCGCGGATGCCAAAACGCGCATGAACGACATCCGCATGCGCACGCTGAACAACTGGCGCCATATCTTCGATCAGGCTTGCAAGGGCGAGCCCATCTCGCATCAGGAACGCCTGCGCGTGCGTTTCGAATCGGCCGATTCGTTCGCTGCCTGCTTCGATGTCGTGCACGACATCTGGCCGATGGTCGGCGCGGTGGCTTCGCAGACCTCCAATCCGATGCAACTGATCTACCGCAACCTGATGGCGTCGCGAGTGCACGGCACGGGCGGCAAGGAATTCGCGGCCATCGCGTATTCGCGTTCGCTGCTGGGCCTGCCGGCGCCGGAATTCAAGGTCGTCGATTTTGGCGCCGCGGCCTACTGGCGCTAAGCACCCGAACCTCACGGAGGCGAAAAATGTTGATGGAAGAACAAGTTGCCGTCGGCCAGGGACAGGCGTCCCTGCTCGAGCGTGGCCGCCCGCTGGATGACAGCCGCGCATTCCGGCGCTGCCTCGGCCAGTATCCGACCGGCGTGGCGGTCATCACCGCCAGCCACGACAGCGGACTGGTCGGCATGACGGTGAATTCGTTTGCTTCGGTCTCGCTCGATCCGCCGCTGATCCTGTGGTCGATCCGGCGCGAGTCGCGAAGTGTCGAGGCCTTCCAGAGTGCGGAGCACTTCGTGGTGAACGTGCTCGCGCACGATCAGATCGAGGTGTCGAATTGGTTCTGCAAGGGCCACCCGGAAAAGTTCGAGCAGGTGGCGTGGGAAGCGGGGCTCGGCGGCGCACCGCTGATCCACGGAGCGGTGGCGCACCTGGAATGCCAGCGCGTTTCGATTCAGGAAGCCGGCGATCATCTGATCCTGATCGGCGAGGTGAAGCAGTACGCGCATTTCGACGGCAAGCCGCTGACGTTCAGCAACGGCGAATATGCGATGACGCAGGTGCTTCCGCGCGAGCCGGCCTGCCAGCCCAATTGACGAGGGACTCAAATTGAAAATCGAAGAAATCGGATATCTGGGCATCGACGCCACGCACATGGAAGAGTGGCGCGATTTCGCGGCGAATTACGTCGGATTCGAAGTCCGTCAGCTCGATCACGGGCAACTGGGACTGCGCATGGACGACTTTGCCTGGCGGATGCTCGTGCGTCCCGCCGAGCGCAATGGCGTCGGTTTTCTCGGGATGAAGATCGACAGCCCGGAAGCGCTCGAGACCGTGCGCAGCGAATTGACCGCGGCAAGTTTCGAAGTGCACGAGGGCAGCGCTGAAGAGCGTGCCGAGCGCAGCGTGCAGCAACTGCTGTGGGTTGCGGACCCGGATGGCAATCGCGTCGAGTTCTTTGTCGGACGCAGCGCCGACAATGCGTCCTTCCGGCCGGGCCGTCCGATCGGTGGCTTCCGCACGGGGCCGCTCGGCTTCGGCCACGTGGTGATCGGCACGCCGCTGCTGGAAGAGATGGAGCACTTCTATATGAAGCTGCTGGGCTTCGGCCTGAGCGACTACATCGACAAGGACATCAAGGTTCGCTTCATGCATGCGAACGCGCGGCATCATTCGCTCGCGCTGGTCAAGACGCCCGCCAAATTCCTGCATCACGTGATGGTCGAATACAACTTCATGGACGATGTCGGCCGGCTCTACGACAAGGCGTTGACCATCCCCGGCATGATCCAGACGAGCCTCGGCCGGCACGACAACGGAAATTTTCAAGCTAGTTGTCGCCTCAACGAATAATTTCAGGCTGCCTTTCTCTCCTGGTTAGGGCGTCGTGGGGTACCGCCCTGGTTATCGATTCGATCCGGGTTCAGGTGCACAGCATCGACGCGTTGCCAGTTGCGCGTTGGGCCTTTCCACCGAAGCGGATTGCGTTGCCGGGCGTACTCGTAGAGCGCCGCGCGTCGATCCAGAATGTCCTGATCGAGGTTGGCATGACGCTGCGCCGGCGTGACGAACCGGATCGCGCTGTGACGATGCTCCTCGTTGTACCAGCGCACCAGTGCGCCCACCCACGTGCGCGCGGCAAACAGGGTATCGAATGCCTTGAGCGGATAAGCAGGTCGATACTTTAGGGTCTTGAACAACGACTCGGAGTAAGGGTTGTCGTTGCTCACGCCCGGGCGACTCAGCGACGGCATGACGCCCAGCGCCTGAAGGGTGGCAAGCATCGTCGCGCCTTTCATCGGGCCGCCGTTGTCCGAATGCAAAATCACCTGGGCGGGCTGTATCGCTTCGCGCGCGCAGAGGTCCTTGAGGACTTCGCTGGCCAGCACGCTGCTTTCCTCGGCATACACCTGCCAGCCGACAATTTTGCGACTGAACACGTCGAGAAACAGATACAAGTAGAAGTACTGCCCACGAACCGTGGTCGGCAGATACGTGATGTCCCAGCTATACAATTGGTTCGGTGCATCGGCGCAAACCGAACGGGGTTTGCTGCGTGCCTGTGCCGGCCGTTCGCTGCGCCGGTGTGCGAGTTGCTTCTCGGCCTTCAGGACCCGGTAGAACGTCGATTCGGAGGCGATATAGCGTTGCTGGTCTGCCAGTCGAGGCACGATCTGGCTTGGCGGCAGATGACCGAATTCGGGCGAGTTCGCGATCGCCAGAAGCTCGGCGCGTTCGTCGGCAGAGAGCTTGTGACGCGGCGCGTGATGCCGTAACGAGCGCCCGTCCACCGCGTCAGGTTCGCCGCGCTGCCAGCGCTGAACCGTTCGAGCACTGAGCCCTAGAATGCTGCACGCACGCGCCTGGCGAGCCCCGGCCAGGGTCGCCTCGCTGATCAGGTCGATCAATGCCTTGCGCTCTTCAGGGACCGTCATTCGGCCTCGCCCCCGAACAGCGCACGGTGCTTTTTTTGCAGCACCAACAGCGCCGCAGCTTCAGCCAGCGCCTTCTCCTTGCGTTTGAGTTCGCGCTGCAGCTCGAAATTGGCCTGCTTCAGATCCCGGACTTCCGTGGCGCTCTCGCGCCGACTACCGGTTCCACCGACCGTGCAAAAATCCGCTCGCCACTGCGCGAGATGATGTGCGAACAGGCCGCGCTCGCGACACCAGCTGTTCAACGCTTCGTCGACCAACCCGTGGCTCTCCTGCAAGGCCATCAGCCGTTCTTCCAGCGACCAGTCTTCCGGACGTCTTGCGTGTTCGGAGCCCGAGCTCCGCTTCGCGGCGGCGGCGCCTCTCATCCACTTCCTTAACGTCAGTACGTTCACGTTCAATTCGTCGGCCACTGCTCCAACCGTTCGGGGGCCGCGCTGCAGGACCTTCGACAGCGCCTGTTCCTTAAATTCAACAGAATACGTTTGTTTCGCCTTCACCCTGTACCTCTGACTCTTCTCGATAAGAAAGTTCAGAGGCGACAACTAGTCTGACGCCGGGGGACAACGACCACATGCTGTCCTTCTATTCGAAGACGCCGGGCGGCTTTCTCATCGAAACGGGCTGGGGCGGCCGGCTGATCGACCGCGAAAGCTGGGAACCCGTCGAACTCTGGTGCATGAGCCTGTGGGGGCATGAACGCAGCTGGGAAACGCCTGACAACCAGGTCAAGCAGCGCGCCCAGAAAGAACGCGCGGCCACCGAGGGCCGGCTCACGCCGGTGGAAACCAATGAGGCGGGTGGCTTCGTGACTCGCGGGGCCGCGATCTGACCCATGGCCGCGAGGGCGCGCACGCGCCTACCCGGTGCGACGTCCACGGCGCGGCGCGGTCGCCAGTATGGTCATGAAGGCGCTTGCATGATGTGAGGTCATGTAGGCGTCGAAAATGTTGCTTTGTCAGAGAGTTATCGACCCATATCCTTACCAGACAGACCTATAAACAGGAGACTCAGCATGTCACAGGCGCTCAAGGCCAGCTTCAAGCACGTCGGTATTCACGTGATGGACGTCGACACGATGGTGGACTTCTATACGGACTGGTTCGGTCTGGTCAAGACGGATGAAGGCAATGGCCCGGTCGGCAAGGGCGTATTCCTGAGCGGAGACCCGAGCGAGCATCATCAAATCGTGTTCGTGGCCGGCCGCGAACCCGGCACCAAGTCCATCATCAATCAGCTCTCTTTCCAGGTTGACGATCTCGCGACGGTGCGGGCTTATCACAAGCGCGCGCAGGACGAAGGCCGCACGATCACGCAGATCAAGAGCCACGGCAATTCATTCAGCATCTACGTGCTGGACCCCGAAGGCAACCAGATGGAAATCTATTGCGACACGCCCTGGTACGTCAGCCAGCCGGTCAGCCTGCCGCTGGATCTGAGCCAGTCCGACGAAGACATTCTGGCGCAGGTGGAAAAGGCAGTGCGCGCCAATCCGACCTTCATGATGCAGGACGAATGGGTGAAAAAGGCCGAGCAACTGATGGCGAACTGAGCCGGAACAGACACCTCTCGCAATGCCCGTGATATCGGGCAAGCCTCTGCCGCAACGGGCGATTCCATTAAAAATTTCGCGATGACGAACCGCATCATGCATGCGTTCGGACGCCGCAGCTCGTGCCGGCATCGTAGTGCGATCGACATTCTAAAAAACAAATTGCCGTTCAACGGCAATTCGGAGACAAAGATGAAGAAGGGAGTCCTGCTCGCTGCAGTCGCCGCGACGTTCGCGGGCGCTGCACACGCGCAAAGCAGCGTCACGCTGTATGGCGTCGTCGATCACGGCCTGAGCTACATCAGCAACGCCGGCGGTCACAGCAACTTCAAGATGGACAGTGGCGTGATCTATTCGGACCGCTGGGGTCTGACCGGCAAGGAAGACATCGGCAACGGCCTGCAAGCCGTGTTCACGCTGGAAAATGGCTTCGATGTGAATTCCGGCGCCGCAGCGCAGGGCGGCGCGCTGTTTGGACGGCGCGCATTCGTCGGCTTGTCCAGCAACCGGTTGGGAACACTGATCCTCGGTAACGACTACGACTTCATCTACGACTATGTGACGTTCTACTCGAACACCGGGCAGTTCGGTGGCGTGTACTCGTTCCACCTCGGTTACGACATCGACCGGCTGGCGGGCGAACAGGTGCACAACGTGGTGC